>NZ_JBKVCH010000014.1:0-95291 GCF_046966505.1 Zhenhengia sp. | reverse complement strand
AGCTCTGTCATTATAGCAACCCATCTCATTCAAGAAGTAGAAAATATTTGTGATGGCGAATTGTCAAGTTAAGTGCAACACCTTTTCATAATATACTTCATAGGGTGTTTTCCAGTTTAAGCATTTACGAGGTCGTTTATTTAACTCTAATACTTTTTCTTGAATGACATTATCGGGAGTATCCGTTATATCCATACTTTTAGGAAAATACTCTCGTAGAAGTCCATTCGTATTTTCATTTGTACCACGTTCCCATGGATGATGTGGTGCTGGAAAATAGAAAGGAATGCCTCCTAACGCATTAGTAATCTTGCTATGTTGGGCAAACTCCTTGCCTCGATCTGGTGTAATTGTTTCTTTAGGTTGACTTGATAGCATTTTTATCATTTTATCAGATACTTCATGAGAAGCTTTTTTAGCTACTTTTTCACATAAGAGAAACCTACTTTTTCTATCTGTGAGGGTTACAAGACAAGCTTTACCTGTTTGACCAGCAACAGTATCAGCTTCCCAATCACCTATACGTTCACGATTATTTGCAATCTCAGGACGTTCTTCTATAGGATAGCTGATACGAATTTTTCCACGTGTTTCAACATGCCCCTTTGTATGTCGTGTTTTTCCACGATGCCTAAGTTTACGAGCAACTCCTCGTTGACCTTTTAGCAGAGGACTTTCCTCTAAAAGACCAGCATATATGCCTCTGTAGATAGTTGAATAACTAATGGCTATAGGATTGTTCTCTAACTTTAATCGATTTGAAATTTGTTCAGGAGACCACTGGTGCTGAAGAAAAAGTTCCTGAACTTTATCATGAATCAATTCATCCACTAGCATCTTTTTAGCCCTACAATTTTCACGTCTTTTTAGATATTTTCTTTGAGCATCAGATGGAGAATATATCCCGTTAGCATCTGAATTTCTTTTAATTTCTCTAGAAATAGATGATTTGCTTCTATTAAGTTCCTTTGAGATAAAACCTAAAGATTTAGATTGAGCAAGGAAAAATAATATTTTTTCTCGCTCAGCTATGGTAAAATGTGTGTAATGGCTCATAAGATTAATCCTTTCAATAGTAGTCTTCGCAAACACTATTTTACTAGGATTTTCTCTTATGAGTCATATTTTTTTTAGGTGTTGCACTTAGATTGTAAATTCAAGGATGATATTATTTTCCTAGGCTATGGAGAAGTTAGGTTACAAGGTAACGTAGATGACATTAGACAGGAAAAAGGTCAATCTATAGATGCATTATTTAGGGAGGTATTTAGATGTTAGGAAAATTAATTAAATATGAATTTAAAGCGACAGGAAGAACTTTCTTACCTCTGTATGGCGCTATTTTGCTCGTTGCACTCATTCAAAGATTTTTAGGAAGAAGCAATAAGGGGGTATTTGAAGAGCTTAATACACTAGGTAACTTTACAACCCTTGCATTAGTTGGATTATTTATAGCATTAGTTGTCATCACTTTAATTGTAACGATTCAACGTTTCCAAAAAAATCTGCTATCAGATGAAGGGTATTTAATGTTTACCTTACCTGTTAAAATAAGAAGTTTAATTATTACTAAAATGCTTGTAGCAGTAACATGGGTTATTTTAAGTGGAATAGTTGGGGTGATAACATTTATCGTTTTATTTGCTACCGGAGAATTCTTTGCCGAAGTGGGGCAGATGTTTTCCATATTCATACCACGAATGATGATTATGCTACAAGATGAAGTAGGTCGAATGGGCCTATTTGTCATTACCCAATTTGCACTTGCAACATTCTTGATGTATATACAATTTGTAGTCTTAATCTACTTATCTTTAGCAATAGGACAGTTCCCAAGTTTCCAAAAACATCGTACGGCGGCATCATTTATAGCTTTCTTCGTTATTAATACGGCAATCAATTGGATAACAGGAATGACAATGTTAGGAAGTCTATATACAGGGGCGAATATGGATCCTACTAAGAGTTTATTTATAGCAAATATAATGGCGATAATTTTTATAGTCGTTATGTTTGAAGGTACAACTTATATTCTAAAGAAACACCTAAATTTAGAGTAAGGATAGGGTGAAAATAAAAGGTTCCAGTGAGAGTAAGCTCTTTATTGGGACTTTTTATATTTCCCAATAAGCTTTTAAAATCTTATAAAAAGGATAGGAAGAGCATTATACAATAGAGAAATAGACAGTAAATTTTTGGAGATCAGATCATATATTAGAAATATAGTATTTAAACCCTTATAGCATAGGTAAATAGCATTATAGAACCTTTAAAAAAGATATGAAGGAGAATCAATATATGAGAAGATCAATACCTTTGGAGTGGCAAGCGGAGCAGGTTTGTGATAATGCCTCTAAGCCGCCTTTAATTTTTCAGCTTCCTCCAAAAGAGGGGCGTGAAGTTTTGGAAAAGGCACAAGATGCCCCTGTTTATAAATATCCAGCAGAAATTAAGACCATACCATTCCCCACAAGTAACTGGGGAACAATTAATGTGTATGCAATAATACCTACTAATAGAGTCGATATACCTAATGTCATTTATTACATTCATGGAGCAGGGTGGGTATTTGGAAGTTTGCATACGCATGATAAACTAGTACGTGAACTGGCAGCTCGTACGAATTCCATAGTAGTCTTTCCAGAATATACGCGCTCACCAGAAGCAAAATACCCTACAGCTATTGAACAGTGTTATGAAGTTATGTGTATGCTTCCTAGCTTATTATTACGAATAGGTTGCAGTGCCAATTTAAATACCTTAACAGTTGCAGGAGATAGTGTAGGCGGGAATATGGCAACTGTAATGACTATTATGGCTAAGAATAGAAAAGGACCTAAGATTCATAAACAGCTTTTATATTATCCAGTAACCAATGCTTGCTTTTCTACTAAATCCTACTATAAGTTTGCAGTAGACTACTATCTATATAGAGCTGGTATGATGTGGTTCTGGAACCAGTATACTATGAGTAATAAAGAACGTAATGAGATAACAGCTTCTCCTTTAAGGGCCACACTAGAAGAGTTAGAAGGCCTTCCAGATGCTATGATTTTAAATGGAGAAGCAGATGTTCTAAGGGATGAGGGGGAAGAGTATGCTAGAAAATTACGAAAAGCTGGAGTAGATGTAACAGCTATACGTTTCCAGGCTATCATTCATGACTTTGTTATGCTTAATACTTTAGACCAGACTAAAGCTTGTCGTGCTGCAATGGATGCTTCTACAGAGTGGATCAACCGAAAGAATAAAGAGATGAATAGAGGCCAGGCTCCAAAATGGAGAGATAAGCCTACTAGAAGGTAAAAGCAAAAATAAATAGATTAATTTATCTAACCAAACCATTTTTCTACCGACTATATAGGTGTAAGAAACAAATTTTAATGTTGAGGGGAACTATGAGAACAGGACTTACAATAGAACAAATGATAGATAAAAATTTTTTAGATAAGCTCTATGGATTTGCCTATAAACGCTGTAATAATTCACCTGAGGCCGAGGACTTATGCTCAGAGATGATTTTAAACATTCTTAAAGGTGCGCGTAAAAATCCTACTATTGAAAATTTCTATAGTTTTGCATGGACCATTGCACATCGTACGTATGCAGATTACTGTGAGAAACGCACCAAGCAAAAAGAAAGATTTATTATGGAAGCCTATAACGAGGAAGTCCGAAATCTAGAGACACACCCTATCGAAGTGTATATGGAAGAAGAGAGCGATGCCTTGTACCTTAAACGGATTAAAAAAGAGATTACCTTTCTTTCAAAAATGTACCGAGAGGTCATGGTCATGTATTATTTAGATGAAATGAAAGTGTCTGAAATCGCAATATGCCTTGGACTTAGTGAAACTACAGTAAAACAACGCCTGTTCTCAGCACGTAATACCCTTAAGAAAGAGGTAGGAAAAATGGAGAGTAAAGATTTAAGTTTAAAACCAATTCATATGCAATTTGTTGGCAAGGGAGAACCTGTAGGGAATGACCCTTCATCAAAGGCAGAGCGCATGTTGTCTCAAAATCTTGTTTATCTATGTAAAGATACAGCTAGAAGCGCAAAAGAACTTTCAAAACTACTCAATGTGCCTATGCCTTTTATAGAAGAAGAGCTCGAAATTCAATGTGCAGGAATAAATGGGGATTATGGTTTATTGAAAAGATTAGAAAATGGTAAGTATATCTCTAATTTTATTATGTTGGAGTTAGAGCATTTTAGAGAAATAAATAAAATGTATGAGGAAAAAATAGAAATCCTTGCTGAGAGGATAGGCGCTTATTTACAAAGACGTGAAAAGGACATTCTAGGTTTTCCGTTCTTAAATAAACAAACAGATAGAAGATTTATTGCTTGGTCATTAATAAACCTCTTAGTATGGTCTTATAGCAAGGGAATTGATCAATGTCTAGAAGAGAAATATTTTAAAGCTATTCAAAAACGAGAAGAGAAGTATCTTGTTTTTGGAATAGTTATTGGGACCAATGATGCACTGGATATTCAATTTTACGGATGTGATGGCATAAGTGCTTATAATATCTGTGGCTATAAGGCTGTGTCTGCCTTTAACCTTTATGGTGAGCGTATCCAGCAACATTTTGCTTGTGGGCACGATATCTCCAATGACCTGCTACTACGTTTAACACTTCAAGCGATTAAAAGGGTATCAAACGGAGTGAATTAACACAAGATGAGCAAGAAACCGCTGCAAAAGCTATTGAGGCAGGCTACTTAAAAGTTGAAGAAGGGTATTTATATCCTAAAGTTGTTGTAATGGATATAGAAGAGGCCAATGCTTTCCAAAGCCTAGCACTCGATATTGAAGAGGAATTTAAAGATTTAGTAGAGGACGCAGCAGATAAACTCTATAAATTCATTAAGAAATTCGTACCTAAACATTTAATGAGTGAATATCATATGTTTACAATGGTTACAAGCTGCGGACTTGTAAGTGATATTATTGAAGAATGTATCAAAAAGAATATTTTAACCTTACCAGAGCGGACACCTTGTGCAGAAGGAACATGGATTATGGTAAGTAAATAATTTATAAATAGAAGCCCTATACTGTGAGCTACTTAGCTATAGTATAGGGCTTTTATTGAGTAAGATACTAATTTTGCTGTTTAAGCGTTTTTAGAATTTACATCCGCCGTTTATAGTTGAATATTGGAAGTGGCGTTTTTACTTATTTTTATATTATAATAGCAAAAGATAAATGAAAGAAGCTAGAACTTACTTGTGGAGGAACTATGAGCGATAACATTAAAGTGAATTATTATGATACATTCAAATGCATTGCGGGGGATTGTCCCCTAACTTGCTGCCAGGAGTGGCGAATAGGGGTAGATGATCACACGCTTCAAAAATGGCAAGGTGTAAATTTAAAAGCTAATAACCAAGATGGTGAAAATAAATTAGGGATACACTTATGTAGCCATGTTAAATCAGACGAATCAGGACATGTGATTACTTTAAATAAAGAGAAGAAATGCCCATTTCTTAATCAAGATAAATTATGTAGGCTAGTAACAGAGTTAGGTGAAGATTACTTATCTGAAACGTGTACCACCTTCCCACGCCAAATCAATACTTTTGAGAACCGAGTAGAATATTCTCTTGATACAGGTTGCCCAGCAGTCGTAGATTTACTTAATCAAAATCTGAATACTATCCATTTTGTTAAAGAAGGAGCTAAAAATCCAGACCTTTTATATAATGTACGTGAGATGATCCTTACGCTGATTCAAGATGAAAATTATACACTAACAGAGCGTATGATGATTATTTTCTATGCTCTGTTAGAACTCTTTGAGCAAGATGAAATCACAGCTAAACAAGTTCATCAATATACAGATGGTGGGCACATTCAACCATTGGTGCAAGCTATCAGAAAAATGAGGTTTAACCGTTTGGATTCCTTCTGGGAAGGTAATGAACTCTTCCTAGATGTTGTGCATAACTATCGTAAGCAAAAGCTTTATGTAGATTATCTAGAACCTATTTCAGTTACAGCTGAAGGGTTAGAGGCAGTCTATACAGAACAGGTTATCTTAGAGAAAGCTAAAAACTTTGAAAGAGCCTTACAGCCTTATGAAGATCTCTTAAAAAATTACTTAATCAGCGAAATCTTTGGTAACTGTCTTATGCCTGAAATGGAGTTAGAAGATGTAGTAGTGGGATTCCAGTGGATTACCTTAGAGTATGCCGTACTTAAGCAAGCTCTCTTCCTAAAATGGCTGATGAATGGTGAGGGTGAGATCGACTATATAATGGTAAGAGATTATATATCTGTTATTTCTAGAGTCACAGGTTATGAACAAAGTGATATTAGAGAGTACCTAGAAAATAGTTTTGAAGAAGTGATATGGGAATGGGGTTACCTTGCACTCGTTATTGGGAATGGAAAGCTATAAGTATAAAATAAATTATAGTATAATAGAAATAATAAAAATTTTATTAATTCCATAAAGGGGGAACAGGTAAGCGGTGGCACTTATTATTTCCGATGTAGAAAGTAAGTTGTTAAACCTAAAGGATGAGGATATTATCATTGAAAATAATGGACATATCCATCCTTGTATAGGATGTTTTGGATGTTGGGTGAAGACACCAGGAAGATGTATCATTAAGGATGATTACAGTGATACAGGAGAGAAACTTGGAAAATGCAATGAACTCATTATAGTAAGTAAATGTACTTATGGGAGCTATAGCCCATTTGTAAAAAATGTTTTAGACAGGGCGATTTCCTATATCCATCCTGATTTTGTAATACGTAAAGGTGAAATGCATCATAAGAGACGCTATGATAATAGTATTATAATGAAGGTTTACTTTTATGGGGAGGTTATGAGTGAGCAGGAAAAAGAGACAGCTCGAAATCTTGCGAAAGCCAATGCAGTGAATTATGATGGGCTAGTTCAAAAAGTTGTATTTCTAAAGAGTAGGGATGAACTGAGAGGGATGAGTCTATGAAAATTGCAGTAATTAATGGAAGTCCTAAGAAGTCTGATAGCGCCAGTACTACACTGCTGAAGGATTTAAAAACATGCTTTCCAAAAGAAATAAGCTTTATAGACTATGATTTAAGAGTGAGTACCATGTCTCCAGATATAATAGAGGAATTCAATCAGTTTGATGCCCTTGTTTTTGCATTTCCCTTATATGTAGATGGCATACCTTCACATTTATTATCTTGCCTATGTGAAATAGAGACTTATGGTATAGAAAACAAAGCGATACACGTCTATGCTATAGCGAACTGTGGTTTCTATGAAGGAAAGCAAAATAGAAATGCTTTACATATTATGCAAAACTGGTGTGAGAAAGTAGGACTTATATGGGGACAAGGGATAGGTGTAGGTGGTGGTGGTGCACTTTCAAGTTTAGGGAAGGTGCCACTAGGCAAGGGACCTAAGAAAAATTTAGGTACTGCATTCAATCAATTAGTGACTCATATACTAGCTGGTACATCAGCTGACAATATCTATCTATCCATAAACTTTCCAAGGTTTTTATACAAATGGGCAGGGCAGCTGGGTTGGCGTCAGTCAATCAAGGCAAACAAGTTAAAGGTTAAAGATTTGGGGCGTAGGTTATAAAGGAAAAATAGAGTAAAAAGGAGAAAATACATATGATAAACTATACAAAAGAAGAAT
The DNA here is from genome assembly GCF_046966505.1 of Zhenhengia sp. NCBI lineage: Bacteria > Bacillati > Bacillota > Clostridia > Lachnospirales > Lachnospiraceae > Zhenhengia > Zhenhengia sp. Next base: position 87,632 of record NZ_JBKVCH010000014.1, on the reverse strand, counting down.
CTATTGCTTTAATTGAAGCATTATCTAATGCAAAGGGTGCACCTGGTTTTGAAGATGAAGTCGTAAATCTTATTAAAGAGAAATACGGTGAGCAGTTCACTATTCAAGAAGATAGCATGCGCAACCTTTTAATTTATAGAAAAAACCACTCAGGCAACAAGCCTGTTATTATGTTAGATGGGCACTCAGATGAAGTTGCTTTTATTGTGCAAAGCATTAGACCCAATGGAACCCTTAAATTTTTACTTTTAGGTGGCTGGGTAACGCAGACTGTGCCAGCACATAAAGTACTTATTAAAAATAGTGAAGGAGATTACATAGAAGGCATTATTGGTTCGAGACCACCACACTTTGGCGGGGGAGATGGTCAGAAGTTAGAAGATATGATTATTGACGTAGGGGCTACAAGTTATGAGGAAGTGGTAGACCTTTTCAAGATAGAAGTAGGTGCACCAGTTGTACCAGATACCACTTTTAGTTACAATAAAACCACTGAAATCATGTTAGGGAAAGCTTTTGATAATAGATTAGGCTGCGGATGCGTTATTGAGACTTTACTTGCCCTTGAAGGATTAGAGCTTGATGTAGATGTAGTAGGGGCTATCTCTGTACAAGAAGAAGTAGGATGTAGGGGTGCTAAAGTTAATGTGAAGAATATTAAGCCAGATATAGCTATTATATTTGAAGGATCCCCAGCAGATGATACTTTTATGGATAAGTATGAGGCTCAAGGGTGCCTTAAAAAAGGTGCACAAATTAGACACTTTGATAGAAGTTTTATTGCTAACCCAAGGCTCATTGAAGAGGTGAAAAAAGTAGCACGTGAAAAAGAGATTCCTTACCAATGTGCCGTACGTAGCGGTGGTGGTACAGATGCAGGACCAATTCACTTAGAATTAGCAGCAGTTCCGTGCCTTGTATTAGGCGTACCAGTACGTTATGCCCATACACATTATGGCTACGCAGCTATGAAAGATTATAAAGCATCTATAGAGTTAGCCGTAGAATATATTAAAACTTTAAGCGAAGAAACAATTGCTAAATTATAAAAGATAAAGGGTAAGCCCACTGGGTTTACCCTTATTTGCGTCTGTAAGTCATATAAGTATACGTAAGCTCTTCATGGAAAACAGCATCTATTTGTTTAGTAAAATCCTCTTCATTAAAAGTAGGGAAGAAGGTATCACCTTCGATATAAGCATCAATAAGGGTAATATACATAGTATTGACGAGATGAAGAGATTCTTTATATAATCTTTCACCACCAGTAATATAGATAGTTTTACCTGGAGCTTTAACTTGGGCTAAATGTATAGCTTCTTCTAATGAGTGAGCCGTCATACAGTTTTCGTCATCAAAGTTCTGTGTGCATGATATAACAATATTCATACGGTTAGGCAAAGGATGGCCTATGGATTCATAGGTGCGTCTTCCCATAACGACTACATGATCTGTAGTTAATGCTTTAAAACGCTTAAGCTCATTTTTTAAGTTCCAAGGCATATGGCCTTTATTGCCGATAACTCTATTCCTAGAGTGGGCTACAATAAGTGCAATCATAAATCAATCCTTTCTATTTGTATATATCGTGTATATCCCTCTTAATTAGTATGTAACTTACCTAGTTATTTTACAATATAGATACCTTATATGAATATAAAATAAATAAGAGACTATTAGATAGTCAGTGTAGAATAGTAGTAAAGTATAAATTATATAAGGTGTGATTTTGAGAAGCAGTAGTAGGAGAATAAGAAAGAGATTATGAAAAAGCCAGCGATAAGTATGAACTTACCGCTGGCTTTTTCGTGTATGTAAGATTATTTTCCAATGAACATTTGTGTCCAGTAGTGTCCGTTAGCATCATAGCCAACGCCCATATGTGTGAAGCTTGCATTTAAGATGTTTGCTCTATGTCCGCTACTATTCATCCAGCCGTTTACAACAGCTTCTGGTGTGCTGTAACCTTGAGCGATGTTTTCACCAGCACTTTTATAGCTTATGCCAAATTTTTTGAGCATATCAAATGGTGAACCGTAAGTTGGGCTTGTGTGGTCGAAGTATTTATTAACGCGCATATCTTCAGATTTAAGTCTTGCTACATTTCTTACACTTTCATCCATTTGAAGTGCACTAAGACCTGCTTTTTGGCGCTCAACATTGACAAGTTCTAAAACTCTGTTCTCAAATTGAGTTTGTGTAGATACATTTGTATCAGGTTTTGAAGTTTCGTTATCTGGAGTAGATGGTGTATTCTCAGGTTTTGAAGTTTCGTTATCTGGAGTAGATGGTTTGTTCTCAGGTTTTGAAGTTTCATTGTCTGGAGTAGATGGTTTATTCTCAGGCTTTGAAGTTTCATTGTCTGGAGTAGATGGTTTATTCTCAGGCTTTGAAGTTTCGTTATCTGGAGTAGATGGTTTATTCTCAGGTTTAGATGTTCCATTACCTGGTATGCAGTTCCCTGGATTCCATAAATTATCAAAATCACAATCTAGATTAACAATGTTGTTACAAGAGAATTTATATGTATTTACTTTTACATTACATGTTTCATTAATATCTTTGGCATAAACAGTTGCGCCAGCTCCTGATCCTATAACAGTTGCTCCAATCATAAGGAATGCTGTAGATTTTGAGATTGCTTTTGTAAATAGTTGTTTTGCTTTCATAATTTTGTCTCCTCTTAATTCAATTCGGATTCAAAGTTATTACGTATTTATTTCATGTGTAAATGATACGTGTAACAACTCTGTAACATTTATTATACATAGTTTATAATATTTTGCAAGTGATGCTAGTGCGATTTTAGAGCCTATAAAAATAAAATAGATATAAAATGTTACAAAGTTATTACGCTGTAAACGTTGGGGGACAAAGCGTGATTAACATAATATAGGGAATATATAAGTTTTAAAATAAGTTAAAAATTTCCTAAAGAAATAAAGAAAAATGCTTACATAGGACTATAGAGTACATGTAAGAAACAAAACAAACCCGAGGTAGTTTACAAACACTCTAAGATTTTTGTTATCTAAATTTTAGGGTATAATAAGGTATAGGAAAGGAGTGATCGTATGACATTTAAGAATTTACAAGATACGTATACACTAGCTAATGATGTGCAAATCCCTTGCATAGGATTTGGAACATGGCAGACACCGAATGGTGAAACAGCTATAAACTCAGTAAAGGCAGCTTTAAAAGCAGGCTATAGGCATATTGATACAGCGGCTTGCTATGGTAATGAAGCAAGTGTGGGACAGGCCATTAAAGAATCAGGTGTGCCAAGAGAAGAAATTTTTGTAACAAGTAAAGTATGGAATACAGAAAGAGGCTATGAAAAAACACTAGCAGCTTTTGAGACGACTATGGCAAAGTTAGACTTAGACTATGTAGATTTATATCTTATTCACTGGCCAGCGGCTGCTAATCAGTTTGAAAACTGGAAAGAGATTAATGCTCAGACGTGGAGAGCATTAGAAGAGCTTTATATAGAAGGTAAGGTTAAAGCGATTGGTGTAAGTAACTTCTTACCGCACCATTTAGAAGCTCTTCTTGAAGGAGTTAAAGTTGTACCAATGGTGAACCAAATTGAATACCATCCAGGGTTTATGCAAGCAGAATCTGTAGCTTTCTGCAAAGCACATAACATCTTAGTAGAAGCATGGAGCCCGTTAGGGACAGGAAATGTGTTAAACAATGAAACCCTTATAATGATGGCTCAAAAATATAGCAAAACAGTCGCTCAAATCTGTATTAGATGGGTCCTTCAACATGGGCTCTTACCACTTCCAAAGTCTATAACAGAAAGCAGAATTATAGAAAATACAGAGGTATTTGATTTTGAAATTAAAGAAGAGGATATGGCAATTATTGATGCTATCCCATTCTGTGGTGGAGCAGGTATTAATCCAGATGCTATCAATTTCTAATAAGCAGTTCAATTAATAATCTTATATAGAGAAAGAGTAAATAAAACCTGATTAAGTAGAGGGGTTAAAACCAACCTATTTAATCAGGTTTTATTTTTGTGTAGAGGTGATTGAAGTATATATGAGGTATAAAGAGACTATTTTTAATAATTTAATGGTAAAATTGCACATAAAATAAAAATAAATATTATAAATATTATAATTTTATATAAAAATAATGAAAAAATTAAAATGTTATGATAAGATATACTATATCAAAATTATAGGGAGGATTAAATATGAAAAAAAGATGGATGAAATGGTTGGCATTAGGCTTAATGGGTTCACTTACATTAACAGCCTGTTCTAATGGGGGCGGCTCAAAAGAAGCAAATACACAATTAACTGAAGAGGAAAAGAATGCACTTTATACAGAAGTAGGAACTTACCCTATCACAAATGAGCCGATTACAATGACCATGTTCCAAAGAATCGTACCTAATATTATTGATTATAGTACCAATGAATTTACGAAGTATATGGAGGAGAAAACGAATATTACTTGGAAATTTGAGTCTGCTACATCTGATGCTGTAACGGAGAAGATTAACTTGCTCATGGCTGGTGGTACACCTCCAGATGTATTTATTTTCGATACACCAGATGAAGCCAAATTTGGGGTAAAAGAAGGGCTACTCTTACCAATTGAAGATTTAATTGAAGAGAATATGCCAAACTATAAGAAAGCTATGGAAGAGGTTCCAGCTATCAAAGGTAGAACAACAGCAACAGATGGGCATATCTATAATATTGCTACTGTTAACCAATGCTACCACTGTACATATGCTCAAAAGATGTGGGTAAATACAATGTGGCTTGAAAAAATGGGAATGGATGTTCCTACAACCACAGAAGAATTTAAAGAAGTATGTAGAAAATTCTTAGAAATTAATCCTAAGGGTGTAGCGATTGCAGGCTCTAATGATGGATGGTTCCAAGACCCAACACCATTTTTAATGAATGCCTTTATTTTAGACCCAGGCTATGACACAGACCCTAAACTGGTTTTAAATCCAGAAGGTAATGTAGATGTTATTGTGAATAAAGATGAGTATAAGGAAGGGTTAAAATTCCTTAATGAATTATATGAAATGGGAGCTATTTACGAAGGGACCTTTACCCAAAACTCAGGTCAGTTAAGGAACCTTATGGCACAAGAAGGTGAACCTGTATTATTTGTACCAGCAGGTACTATCTCGGATGTAATAGACTCTGTATCTAATAATGAAACTTATCGCCATTATAAAACCATTGCACCTATTGAAGGACCAAGTGGTTTAAGACAGGCGACATATTACAAACATGCAGGAATTGGTGCAACATCTTTTGCCATTACAAAAGATTGTAAGTATCCAGAAGCAGCATTAAGATGGATTGACTATATGTTTACATTAGAAGGGACACTGACTTCACAGTTTGGATTTGAAGGGGAAGACTGGAAGTATGCAGAAGAAGGTCAAGTTGGACTTGATGGTAGACCTGCTACTTATGAAATCTTAACAGCATATTCTTCAGAACCACAAAACAAAGACTGGCAAGATGTCGGTGTATCTTACAGAACTGCAGATATGAGAATGGGTGCTGCAACAGAAGAAGGTAGAGATGTAGGCTCACCAGAAGGTATTGAAGAATTACTTCTTCAAGAAACAAAGAATAACTATGAACCCTATCCTCAGCCAGAAGGAAATTATGATATTTTACCTGCTATTAAGTTAACTGCTGAAGAATCAACAGAAATCCAAACTATATCTGTTGAGTTAGAAAAATATGCAGAAGAAATGCGCGTTGCTTTCATTAGTGGTACTAAAGACATTGATGCAGAGTGGGATGATTATATTAAAGGCTTAGAAAAACTTCAACTCTCAAAATATATAGAAGTATACAATAACGCCTATACAAGACAGTATAAGTAAAGGATGAGAGTAGAGAGTAGAGCTATAAAAGCTAGAGTCTCTACTCTTCATTTATTATAAGTAAGACTTTATGAAAAAGAGGATAAGATGGGGGAAGTGTGAGAGGATTTATAAAAAGTACGAAGAATAGATATAGAGGAAGGGGATCATAGATGGCTAAAACCAATGCAGGGATAATAGAACAGGAAGAAGTTTTCCTAGGTGAACCATTAGATAGAAAGGCAAGACTAAGAAAGACATGCAGAAAGGCATTGACACAGTGGCAATTTTACCTGATGTTACTGCTACCACTTATTTACGTTATTGTCTTTAGCTATATTCCGATGGGTGGAATTGTAATGGCTTTTAAGGATTATAGTGTATCTAAAGGAATTTGGGGAAGTGACTGGGTAGGATTTAAACATTTTATACAGTTCTTAAGCTCACCTTCTAGTTTAGATGTTATATGGAACACATTAGCACTAGGGGTTTATAGTCTTATTGCAGGCTTTCCTATTCCTATCTTATTAGCTATTGCGCTCAATGAGGTAGGAAATCAAAAATTTAAAAAGGTTGTGCAGATGGTTACTTATGCACCTTATTTCATATCAACAGTTGTTATGGTTGGTCTCATTATGCAAGTAACAGATATGCGTACAGGTATCATCAATAATATCTTACAATTATTTGGACAAGACCCTATTAACTTTTTAGGGGACCCAGATTTATTCCCATCTTTATATGTATGGTCAGGAATCTGGCAAACAGCTGGTTACTCAGCAATCATTTATCTTGCTGCCTTAGCAGGTGTAAGTAAAGAGTTACAAGAAGCAGCAATTGTAGATGGGGCATCTAGATTAAAACGTATTTGGCATATTGATTTACCTGCCATTAGACCACAGATTATTATCTTATTAATTTTCAATGTAGGTTCTATTATGAGTATAGGCTTCGAAAAAGTTTATTTAATGCAAAATAGCATGAATATGTCTAAGTCAGAGGTTATCGCAACTTTTGTTTATAAAATAGGGCTAGTTAATGCAGACTATAGTTTCTCAACAGCAGTAGGATTATTTAATTCCGTTGTAGGGTTCATACTGTTAATAAGTGTAAACTGGTTAGCTAAGAAGTTTTCAGATACTAGCATTTGGTAGAAGGGGGGATAAACCATGAAGACATCAAATAAATTAATTAAAGAATCAAAAGCAGATAAGGCTTTTATCATAGGGAATTATATTATTTTAGCATTTGTATTAGTCATTGTACTCTATCCTATCATCTATGTAGTGAGTGCATCTTTTAGTAGTCCTCAGGCTGTTATTGGGGGAGAAGTATGGCTATTTCCAGTAGAACCTACATTAATGGGATATGAAGCTGTATTTAAGAATAATCAAATTTTAGTAGGGTTTAAGAACTCTTTTATTTACATGATATGTGGGACCTTTATTAATCTTATTATGACCATGCTTTGTGCTTATCCACTTTCACGTAAAGAGTTAGTAGGCAGAAATGTGATAACAGGTATCTTTGTTTTTACTATGTATTTTAGTGGTGGACTTGTTCCTACCTATATGCTCATTCAAAAACTTGGTTTGTTAAATACGAGATGGGCTATGATTATTCCAGCAGCTATGTCTGTGTGGAATATGATTATTGCTAGAACGTATCTTCAAAATACTATTCCAGATACACTCTATGAGGCAGCTGAAATTGATGGCTGCTCACCTATAGGCTTCTTCTGTAAGGTTGTTATGCCATTATCTAAGCCAATTCTTGCGGTACTTGTCCTCTATTATGGTGTAGCGCATTGGAATACTTATTTTAGTGCTATGATTTACCTAAATAATCAAGATTTATTCCCATTACAACTTATTTTAAGAAATATATTAATTATGAATAATATAGACCCAACTATGATGCAAGATGTGGAGGCTATGCTTCAAAAGCAAGGGCTTGTAGATTTGCTTAAGTATTCTGTTATTGTAGTTGCTAGTGTACCAGTACTTTGTATCTATCCATTTGTACAAAAATACTTTGTTAAAGGTGTTATGATTGGGGCTTTAAAAGGCTAAAAATAAAAGAAGAATAAAGGAGAAAGAGTATGTTTGATAGAGAAGCATATAATAAGAGAATTGAATGGTTTAAAGAAGCAAGGTTTGGGATGTTTATTCACTGGGGGCTCTATTCTATTCCTGCAAGGGGAGAATGGGTACGCTCAACAGAGCAGATGAGTATAGAAGATTATCAAGAGTACTTTGATGAATTTAATCCTGTAGACTACAATCCAAAAGAGTGGGCAAGAATGGCTAAAGAAGCAGGGATGAAATATGTCGTCCTGACTGCCAAACATCATGACGGTTTCTGTTTATTTGATAGCCAATATACAGAGTATAAGGCTACCAATACCAAAGCAGGGAGAGATTTAATCCGTGAGTATGTAGATGCGGTAAGAGCTGAAGGACTTAAGGTAGGACTATATTATTCTATCATTGACTGGCATCACCCAGATTTCCCTCATTATGGGGATAGACAGCATCCAATGCGTAATAATGAAGCCTATAAAGATGTCGTACATAACTTTGATAACTATCTTGACTATATGCATAAGCAAGTAAGAGAATTATGCACTAACTACGGTCAAATCGATTTACTTTGGTTTGACTTCTCTTATGACCATTTAAGAGGAGAGGCATGGCGTGCCACAGAACTTGTGAATATGATTCGTGAATTGCAGCCAAATGTCATCATGGACAATCGTCTTGAAGTAAGTGGGGAAGGATATGGCTCTTTAGCGACGAATAACCCACAAGTTTATTCAGGAGACTTTGTAAGCCCAGAGCAAATTATTCCATTAGAAGGTATTCGAGATGAGGCGGGTAGACCGGTTATGTGGGAAGCTTGTATTACAATGAATAATAACTGGGGATATAATGAACGTGATAAATTCTTTAAATCTCCAGATATGATTGTGAAGAAATTAGTAGAGTGTGTAAGTAAAGGGGGGAATATGATTCTTAATATAGGTCCTGATGCTAAAGGAAATGTACCACAAGAATCTGTAGATGTATTAAGACGTGTAGGGAAATGGATGAAAGGGAACCATTTAAGCATCTATGGCTGTGACAATTCAGGTATGGATAAACCAGAATATGGGCGTATTACGCGTAATGGTAATAAAATTTACTATCATGTTATGGAAAATCCTATTGGTTTCGTAGCATTACATGGACTTAAGAAAGAAGACATTAAAAAGATACGTTTACTTGCAACGGGAACAGAGCTTAAGATAGCAGATAGCTGGGTTACAAGTAATTATCCAGACGTAGTTTTTGTTTCTTTTGGGCCAAATCCTCAAATGCCAGATGACATAGATACAGTTATTGAGGTAGAATTAAAATAAATAATAAGAAATACTCGCAATTTAATTTTAAATTGTGAGTATTTTAGTATAGGGGAAGTTGGTAGAGTAGATAAAGGAGAACAAAATGTTTTTGAAAAAGCAAAGGCGCATAAAAGAAACTACAGTCATTTGGTATAATGATGGAGCGTGTAATAGGAGTTATGATTTAGGAGATATTCCTATTAAGGAGGAGGTCATTATTCAAAAGAGCATTGACTTTTTTAGCGATCCAGATCCTTGCTATATTCATAGGGGAGCTGTAGTTGTAAGGTTAAATGAAGAGATTATAAGGGCTATTAAAGATTGTCCTAAAGAAAAAGTGGAAGCAACTGATATAGAAAAAAGCATTTTAGACTCTATTGCATTAGAGCATATAACAGCTTTGAAAATAGAATACCAAGAAAGATAAATAAAAGCGCCCCTATTGTGAGCGCTTTTGTTCGTTAGATTTATAGGTTAATGTAGCAACTGTATAAGCTAAAAGGATAGAAATAATAGATGCTCCGAGAATAGAGATCTTAGTAATATTAACAAGATTTGGTGCATTATTAAAGGCAATCTCTGATACAAAAATAGACATAGTAAAACCAATACCAGCAAGTAAAGAAACTGAGAAAACAGAAAGCCATGAAGCGTTTTTAGGTTTCTCGGTTAAGCCAAGGCGAGTAGCTAGTGTTGTAAAGAGCATAATGCCTAAAGGTTTACCTACAGTAAGACCTACTACAGTACCTAGGACTAAAGTGCTAGAGGAGCTAAGGTCTATATTGCTAGAAAAGATAATAGCTGTATTTACTAAGGCAAACAGCGGTAGAATTAAAAAGTTGCAAAGTGGGCTTAGGCTGTGTTCTAAATGATGTGCCATAGATTCCTTCTCATCTTTAAAGGTGATAGTTGGAATAGTAAGGGCAAGTAATACACCACTAATGGTAGCATGTACCCCACTTAAGTAGATGAAAAACCACATAATGAGTCCTACGAGCATATAAGGTGCCACTTTATTGACCTTAAAAATTTTATTCATAGCCATAAGTACGCCTACTAATAAGAGTGCAATACTTAAGCTTATAAAGTTAATATCAGAAGAATAGAGAAGGCCGATGACTAAAATAGAAATAAGGTCGTCTACTACAGCTAGAGATAATAAGAAGATTTTAAGGGACGGATTGAATTTTTTTCTAAAGAGCATAAATACCCCAACAGCAAAGGCAATATCTGTAGAAATAGGTACGCCTACACCTTGGATAAAAGGTGTACCAAGGTTAAAAAGGGTGAAAATAAGTGCAGGAATCATAACACCGCCTAAAGCTGCAATGACAGGGAATGAAGCTTTTTTTATGCTACATAAATTTCCATAAAGCATTTCATGTTTAATTTCGAGCCCTACAGATAAGAAGAAGATTGCCATTAGAAAATCGTTAACGAGCATATGTAAATTGAAATTACCTAATAGGTCAACTTCACTTAAAAGATAATGATAAGCTTTACCTAAAGGGCTATTTGCAATAAATAAAGAGATAAGTGTTGCCCCCATAAGAAGTAAGCCTGGGAAACACCTCTGAGTGACTTAATTTTTTTATAGATATAAAGTGTGGTTTATGAGTTAGTGTATGTGCCATGATGATACTCCTTGTTGTGTACATTTACTGTCAGTCCAAAATACTACTCCTGTAAAAAGTTAAAGTCAATAGAAATTAAAATAAAAAATAATTGCAATGAAATCATAAAAAATCTAAAAGAAATAGATAAATAACGTTTAGGAATTAAAGAAAATTTGAAAATACATAAGAGCAAAAAAGTTAAATAGGATAAAGAGATAAGAATATAAAGGGTATATAAAAAGTTTAAAAAAATAAAATATTTAAATTTATGCATAATGAGATTACACCTTGGTCAATAATTTTACCTAGTTTAGGGGAGGGAAAATAAAAATAAAATTAAATTAAATGAATCATAATTCATAAAAAGCGATAGAAAGCCAAAGGGTTCTATTGGTTTTAAGGAAAAAATAATCATGCTATTTTCAAACATAAGAGCGGCTCTCAATAGAAATATAAGAGCTAATAAAAGATAAAGAAATAAAGAATAAAAAGAGAGAAGTCTGTACAGTATTTAAGATGCAATCGTTGTCAGACAGTCATTGAGAATGACTTCAAGTTGTCTAGGTTTGAATATTTATCGGCAGAACAGCTGTATTTTATTGAGACTTTTATTAGGTGTAGGGATAGAAGATTCAGAAGGTAACGGGGTAACCCTTATCGTTTAATCAAGAAGTGACTGTACAAGTTTTTCTATAAAAGGTATAGTATAAAGGTAGAACTTTTATAGAAGGAGTTTAAGCACGATGGAAAATAACAAACAAATCATAGATGAAACAAAAGAAGTACAGCCTATCTCTTATGATGAAGCTTTTCAAAAGTTAGGTGCATTTATCTTAAAATCAAGAAAAGAAGAAGCTCAAAAAGCAGAAGAAAATAAAGAAACAAATAAATAATGCAGAGAATATGCTACCTTTCCATATATATAGGGTATATATGGAAAGGTAGCATAATTATTTTAGTGTTACTATTATAGAATTTTATTGCTAAATACATCATAAAATGATACCATTAACAAAGAAAATAAAAACTGGTTCGAGAACCTCCCAGTATAAAAAACTAAGGTATTTATAGCGTGACACTATAGTCGTATCCTTAGATACGATTTTTTATTGGAAAAAAATCGTATGGTTCTCCTTATATTACATCTTTAAGGAGGAAAAGATATGAAGCAAGACAAAACAAAACAAGAGGTAAGTACGAGAGCACTTACGTTGGTAGCACTAGGTATTACCATGAATATGGTAGGAGGATTTATAGCCTTGCAGTTTAAACTGCCTATTTATTTAGATGCCATAGGTACACTGATGGTTGCTAGCTTACTAGGCCCTAAGTATGCCCTATTAGCAGGTATAGGAAGTAATTTGGTAGGAGGATTTACAACAGATCCTTATGCACTTTATTTTATACCATCACAAATAGCAACAGGATTTATTGCGGGGCTTATGTATGAGAAAGGCATGCTACAAGGCAAAAAGACACCATTGGGTGCTTTAATCATCACTATACCAACCTCATTTATTAGCGCATGTATTGCCGCTTATGTATTTGGAGGTATTACATCCTCAGGATCATCTTATATCGTTCAGATTTTAAAGGTATTAGGTGTGCCCGATGTGATAAGTGTATTTAGTACGCAGGTGTTAACAGATTACATAGATAAGTTAACTGGTGTATTTTTAGTAGCTGCAGTACTTAGAGTATGTCCTAAGTCTTTTAAAGCACGAATTCGCCATATGAGTTAAATAGAGAAAAGAGCTATGACTTCTTAGATTAAGGAGTAATAGCTCTTTTATTTTGTCATAATAAGCTTAAAAGTTAGTTATTCATAAGGAGTGTTAATATGAAAAGATATTTAGTACTGAGTTTAATGCTTGTGATAAGTTTTCATTCAATAACGACTTATGCTAGGCCTTTAAGTCATAGCCAAAAGATAAGCTGTCCATCGGAATGTGCAAAGCAGTCTCAGTTTAAGATTGATATACAGTATAAAGACTTAGATAGCACCATTAAGAATAAAGATGGTGTGGTTATGCTTGTAGTAGAGGGGAATAGCCCGGTAGTCACTATAGAAAATAATAAGAAAGCTACATGTGATATAAATGATTTCTATGAAGGAAAAGAGAAGGCCTTCGAAAAGATGGAGAAACAATATGTCAAAATGGCCAAAAAGGATTATAGTGCACGGACTAAAGAGAGTAAGAAATACTGGGCAGGATATAGTTTAAGCAGGATTTATACTACAGGAAGAGTAGATAATAAGGTCATCAGTTTTATTCAAAATAATAATGAATATACGGGTGGCGCACACCCTAATGCAACAAGATTTGCGCAGAATTTCAATCCTTGTACAGGCATGCGTCTAACATTAAAGGATATTACTAAAGATGAGTGTAAAGCAAGGGAAGTCATTCACGCCTATATATTAAAAGCCGTTCAAAAAGCAGCGTATAAAGATTATTTATCTGAGGATTATGAAGCACATATAAAAGATATTCTGACAGAAGACACTTGGTATTTTTCTGACCAAGGACTTGTTATTATTAGTAATGAGTATATTATTACACCACATGCAGTAGGCATATTGGAATTTACCATTCCTTATAATGAACTTACCTTTATTAAACCATGCTATCTTCCTTAAAGGATAAGTTATACACTAAAAGTGGGGAAGAATGAATGTAACGGTGACTAACTTAAGAAAAAAATATAAGAATTGTGGATAATTTTATATACAAATTATAGAAAAGATAAAATAAACTTAAATTCTAGGAGATAAAAGGGACACTTCATATAGGAGTGTCTCTTTGCAAATACAGTTATTACATTGAATACTTTAATTGCTATTTTATTTTTACACCGTTTAGGATTGATAATTGACTGTGGTAAACATGCCGCCCACAGGAGGTGTCCCGTTATTAGTAACATGATGTGGCATATGGCAGTGGAAAGGCCAAATGCCTTCATTATTGGCTAGAAAACGAATATCCCATGTCTCACCAGAAGCTACAAGTATAGTATTTTTATAAATCTGAGTGTCTCTTGCAATGGGGAAACCATCAGCACCTACCACTCGAAATTGATGACCATGAAGGTGCATAGGATGATGATGCATTTGAATATTGCCAAAGCGTACTCTAACTGTATCACCATATTCTACAGGGAGAGGCTTCGTATCAGGGTAGCATTTGCCATTAATGGTGAAAAAGTTAAATTCAGGTTTTACAAAGGTTAAATCATAAGTACCTTTCGTTAAGTCTCCCCAAGGCAATGCACCGATAGCCCATTCTTGAAGAAGACAGAGATAATCTTTATATTTCTTACGATTTTGCATACGTGGATCTTCTACAATAAGGCCGCCAAGAAGACCAGCATTATCTTGTATAGATACATTGACATGGGAATGATACATATAAGTACCAGGTGGATTATTAATGGTAAAGGTATAATCGAAATATTCTCCAGGCTCAATATAAGGAGAGGGCTCAATAGGAGGAACACCATCCATAATATTAGGGACCTCTAAGCCATGCCAGTGCACACTTGTTCTTTCAGGTAAATGATTAATAACCCTGATACATACTCTGTCTCCTGGGAAAACACGTATAGTAGGTCCTGGCGTAGAACCATTATAGCCCCATGCTTTTACAAAAATCCCATCAACTAATTCCCATACAATTTCTTCTGCAATTAAAGTAAAATATTTAATACCCTCATCATAGGTATAAGGTAAATCTTTAATACCTGGCGTAATAACCATAGAAAGCCTCCTAAATTCTATCTGTATAAATATATTAAAGGGGAGAGAAGTATATGCAGGGATATAAAGCGGGTTATCTAGCTGATGGGATGTATCATTTTTAGAAAAGTAGATCAATAGAAAAGTAGATCAATAGAAAAGGTGTATCCTATGTTTTAAGAGAGGATACACCTTTTTCATTAATCTCTTGATGCAATCTTAGAGATTAGCTGTAAAATTTCAATATATAACCAAATAATTGTTACAAGAAGGCCAAAAGCAAAGTACCATTCCATATACTTAGGGAGACCATACTCACTGCCAAGTGCAATATTATCATAATCTACAATAAGGTTAGCAATCGCAATACCTACCACGAGAAGGCTAAAGCCAATACCTACTAAATTATTACCCCAGAAAATAAAGGGGATACCGAAAAGGCTAAACACTAAGCCAATAAGAGATACACCTACAACAGATAGGGTTGCAATCATAACACCCTTACGGATGCGGCCACCTACACTAGGATCTTGTTTATAAAGAGCAAGTGTTAGTACAACAGCAAGTAGTGTAAGAAGCATAGTACGGATAATAATGCCTGGGAAGTAAAGCTCAAATACTAGTGAGATACTACCGATTAAGAGTCCTTCAAATACTGCATAGATAATGCTTGTAGTTTTAGAGAGCTGAGGTTTAAAACTCGTTACTAAGGCAAGTACTAAAGCACCAATAGAGCCAAAGGTAGATAAACCATAGGCTGTGCTAAAAGAACCTGTACTATAAAGGTTCATGATACATAATACAAATGAGAAAATACTAATAAGTGTCGTAATACCAACTAATAAAAAGGTCTTATTACGAGTTCCTTTGATACTCATAACAGGTCCATCATAGGCATTAGCCTGTGAAAAACCTTTTCTAATCATTGGATTAGAACGCATACAATCACTCCTTTCATAATACTTTCAGTATACTATGTTTTAAGGGATGGGAACAAGTATAACCTAAGCATATAATCAGCATTTTCATCAGCTAAAGGAAGTTACTAATAAGCTTTAGACAGAAAAGATGAAAAGGCTTGTGCATATATTAAAATAATGTGATAATAAGTAAAAATGTACTTATGGAGAAATCTATAAGTATATTTTTTTAGTTTATCAAGTAATAAGGAGTTTATATGAACTATCTTTCAAAGTTTATGGTTAAAATTAATAATCAGCTTATTATTACAATAATTGTGGTTATCATCCTGACCCTTGGCATGTTTGGGATTGTACTACCTATGAGTATTAAATACCTGGTTAATCATAAAATGTATCATATTTTATTAGAGGAACAGCAGGCTTTTATTCAGGAAGAAGAGGCTTATAGGGAAGGGCCTATTACAGATGTGTATCATTATACCGTTTTAGATAACGAACCCCTTTATGAGGAAGAACAGCTTGACCCGGAAATTTTACATCATCTTATGATGTATCCTGAGTTTTTTAAAGGAATAAAAGGAGAAGGGACAAAAGCGGAGCAAGTGGTAAGTTTCCACATGTATAAGACTCCAAATGAACATATTTATTATCTTATTAAT
Organism: Zhenhengia sp.; assembly: GCF_046966505.1. Lineage (NCBI taxonomy): Bacteria > Bacillati > Bacillota > Clostridia > Lachnospirales > Lachnospiraceae > Zhenhengia > Zhenhengia sp. Next base: position 71,453 of record NZ_JBKVCH010000014.1, on the reverse strand, counting down.
AAGATTAGACCAGGGGAGATGCTCGTTTCCTATAAGGTGGATAATACGAGTGAAGTACTTGCTCATGAGCTACTTCTGAACACATTAAGCATTGCTGTATTTATTTTTATTTTAATTTTAATTGTATTTTTAAAGTGGACAAGTAGACTTATTAATAACTTAAAAGATATACAAGGGGTATTAGATACGATAGAGGGAGATAATTTAAGAAATGCTATACCCACTAATAACTATACGGAAGAGTTTCAGGAAGTCATGTGTTCTTTAGATAGAATGAGAAAAAGGTTATGTGAGGAAGAAGAGGCTAAACAGCAAATGTTACATAATATTTCCCATGACTTAAAGACGCCTCTTGCTGTTATTAAAAACTATGCGGAGGGCATTATAGATGGTGTTTATCCTTATGGCACAGTAGAGGAGACAGCTCACATTATTTACAATCATGCAGAACGTTTAGAGAAAAAGGTACAGGGCCTTCTTTATCTAAATCGTTTAGAGTATTTTAGGGGGATACATGAAGCACCTCAGTGGTTTGAGATGGGGCTTTTGGTACAAGAAGTTGTAAGTTACATGAAAGATTATGAGGGAAGGCAGACAATAGAAGTTGATACAGACCAGTCTGAATTTAAGGGAGACCCTGAAAAATGGCGTATTGTCCTTGAAAACCTTATAGATAATGCTAAACGCTATGCTAAGCATAAGATATGCATCAGAGTTGAGCAGGATAGCTTATCTATTTATAATGACGGAGAACCTATTTCTATAGAACTACAGACAAAGATCTTCCAGCCTTTTGAAAAGGGTGCGGATGGAGTAACAGGTTTAGGACTAGCTATTGTAAAGAAAACAGTTGAGCTCTATAACTATGAAATTACAGTCCGCAATGAGGAAAAAGGTGTTACTTTTATTATTTTGTAAATCCCATAATTATGCCGTATTTCATGTGTAATTATCCCATATTATCTTGTTACTATAAATCTACTAGGTAATTTAAGGAGGATTTATGGACAAGATTTATAGGGTGCAGGGCATGACCTGTCAAAATTGTAAACAGAAAATTGAAAAGAAGCTATCAAGACGTAAGGGGATTTGGCGTGCAGAAGTGAATCTTAAAACTAAAATGCTTTATTTAAGCTATGATGAGGAAGTTATTTCACTTACTGTTATTAAAGAGTTGCTTGCAGATATGGGCTATGAATTAGAAGAAGCGGAAGAAAACCGTGAAAAGCAAAAAGTATTGTTATATCTTGGGGTAGCAGCTGTTTTCTTCTTATTATTAAATGAAATCATGCCGGACTTCTCATTACTTTTAACACAAGGTAGCAAGGTAAGTATCATTATGCTCTTTATTATAGGCATTACAACTTCTTTCCACTGCATATCCATGTGTGGAGGAATTGCACTTTCACAAGTGGTAGCAGATAAAAGTAATTTTAAACGAAACCTCATGTATAATGCAGGAAGAGTGATATCTTATACTGTATTAGGTGGGCTTGTTGGGTTTGTTGGTTCAGGAATTACATTGGGCAATAGGGTATTTGCCATTGTCCCAATTATTTTAGGTGTCTTTATGATTATGATGGGGCTTAATAATGCCGGACTTCTTTCTTTAGAAAGCATGCCGTTTATGCAGAAAATCAACTTTAAGCTGGCTGCTTTAAGAGGGAAATTAGGTACAGATAAAGGTCCGTTTGTACTGGGACTTTTAAATGGACTTATGCCATGTGGACCACTTCAACTCATGCAGATTTATGCTTTAAGTACAGGAAGCTTTATGGCAGGAGCCTTATCTATGTTTGCTTTTAGTTTAGGGACTGTACCACTTATGTTAGGATTAGGACTTTTTATTAATAAATTATCTATTAAATCAAAAGTATTTGTTTACAAAATGGGTGGTTACTTGATTTTATTATTAGGTATCAGTATGATGATGAATGGGTTTAGTACACTAGGCATAAGCACAGGTCTAGGAGGGAGCAGTCAAAATGTATCTAAGGGTAATAGTGGTATCCGTATGGAGAATGGTTACCAAGTAATTGAGGTGGATGTGGTAGGTAGACGCTACCAAGATATTGTTGTTCAAAAAGGAATACCTGTAAGAATGATTATGAATGTAGCTCCAGGTGCGCTTACAAGTTGTAACTATGCTATTAATATACCAGAATATGAGATTTTTGGTGCCCTTCAAGAAGGGAAGAATTTAATAGAATTTAATCCAGATGAAGCAGGCACTTTTATGTATTCATGTTGGATGGGGATGATTCGTAATACCATTACCGTTGTAGATGGGCCGGTAGAAGATTATGAAGTGCCACGCTCATCAGAGGGTAATACCTTCTCAAATCTTGGATTTGGAGGTGGCTTTAGCTGCCATTAAAAGAACATAAAAGATAGGAGGCTGACCATGATTACAATAGGCATTGTTGAAGATGAGATAAACCTAAGAGATATTGTAAAAGGCTACTTAGAAAAAGAAGGCTATAAAGTTTATGCCTTTCCATCGGCAGAAGAGGCAAGGGACTACTTAGATTATGAAATTCATTTATGGATACTAGATATTATGCTACCAGGGCAAAATGGCTTTGACTTTATGGAAGATGTTAAGGCGAAAAGTCCACAGGTTCCTGTCATTTTCATTTCGGCTAGAGATCAAACTTTTGACCGCATACTAGGCCTTGAAAAAGGCGGTGAAGATTATGTGACTAAACCTTTTTCGACTAAAGAATTGATGCTAAGAGTAAAGCGCATATTAGAACGTTGTTATGGAGAGGATGAAGTGGCCACCATTGCTGACTATCAAATAGAATTTAATACTCATAAAGTTTATGATGAGGGAGAGCCTTTGGAACTTTCTAATAGGGAATATAAACTTCTTTGTCTACTTTATAAAAATTTAGGACGACCTTTTACAAGGGATGAAATTCTTAATCATGTATGGGAGCAAGGTTACTTTGGTAATGACCGTGTAGTAGATGATTTGGTACGCAGATTACGTAAAAAAATGCCTCGTCTAAAGATGGAGACCATATATGGATATGGCTATAGATTAGAGTGCTAAGACATAGAAAGTAAAATTTATAAATAGAAAATAATAATTGACCACTTGGTTTGTTTAGGAGTAGAATAGAAACAAACTAAGTGGTTTGTTTTTTGAAAGGATGGTTAAATGAAGAGAGAAGAGAAAAGTGAAAATAGTAAAGAAAGGATTATTAAAGCAGCTTTAGAAGAATTTGGACAAAATGGCTATGTAGCAGCTTCTACAAATAATATGTGTAAAAATCATGATATTTCAAAGGGGCTCTTATTCCATCACTACAAAAATAAAGATGAGTTATTCCTAGTATGTGTCAGCAAATGCTTTGAGGCGTTAGCACAATATTTGAAGGAAAATTTGCCAGAGAATGTAGAGGATGCCAAAGAGGGGCTAAACAAGTACTTTGAGGCTAGATTTGAATTTTTTAAAGCTAACCCCTTTTATGAGCAAATCTTTTACACAGCAGTCATCAATACACCGAGCCATCTAAAAGATGCAGTTGCAGAACGTAGGGAAGCCATGAATGCTTTCAATAGGCATTATCTAACTAAGCTTTTAGATTATGTGGTTTTAAAGGAAGACTATGAAAAGTCTAGTATTATAGAGCTTCTTAGTGATATGAGCCATTATATTCATATGAAATATAAAGGAAGCTGTTTAGAAAACCAAGAAGAAAAGCATCAAATCGTGATGCAGCATAGCAAGGATATAAAAGATATGATTCTAATACTCTTTTATGGGATTGTAAAATAAAATAAGAAAGAAGGAGTAGTCATGTTAAAAGGTATATTACTTTTAATTTGTTTTATAGGAATAGCTTTTATAGCAGGGAAATTAGTAGCAAGAGTAAAGCTACCAGCTATATTAGGCTGGTTAGTAGCAGGTATGATCATAGGCCCTCATGCATTAGGGTGGTTTAATGATGAAATAATGAATAATAATTGGTTCCATATACTGATTAATATTGGGGAAGTTTCTGTAGGTCTATTAATAGGAACAGAACTTATATGGAAAGATTTAAAGCAGTCAGGAAAGCAGATTATAACCATATGTGTAACAGAAGCATTAGGGACTTTTTTAGTAGTAACATGTGCATTTGGACTCATCTTTAGTTTCATGGGGATTCCATTATACTTAGCAGTTGTATTTGGAGCTATTGCACTAGCGACAGCACCGGCACCATCTATCTCTATTGTTAATGAATATAAAACAAAGGGGCCTGTAACAAAGGCACTTATTCCTTTAGCGGCATTAGATGATATTATTGCCTTAGTTGTATTCTTCTTAGTCATAGGGGTAGTATCTAGTATGATTTCTGATGTGCGAATTCCTCTTTATTTTGTACCTCTTATGATTGTGATTCCAGTCCTTATTGGTGGGGTGACAGGTTTTATCGCGGGTCATATTTTAAAGAGAGAAATGTCTAAGAGGATGACATTATTAAGTACGATGGTATGTATGTGTGTAACAGCAGCAGTAGGAATTTTTGTAAATAATTATATCATGCCTAAACCAGTTCTCAATCTTATGATAGTAGGTGTTGCATTCGCAGCAACATTTGCTAATATGATGCCGAAAGAACGTGTAGAGGACATTATGAAAACGAATATGCCTGTTATTGGCCTCTTTATGATTATAGTTGTTTTAAATTTAGGTGCACCATTAGATTATCATCTTATACTAGGAGCAGGTGTATTTACAGTTATTTATATTGTGGCACGTGCCCTAGGAAAGATAGGAGGAGCTTATACAGGAGCGGTTTTATCCAAGGCACCTAAAACAGTTAAGAGATATTTAGGTCTTACACTACTTCCTCATTCAGGTGTATCACTTATTTTTACAGGCTTAGCAGTAAATGTGCTTATAGGGCCTGACCCAGAAAGTGCAACCATTATTCAAGGAACCATTGCAGCAGCAGCAGTTATTAATGAAATCATTGCAGTCTTTCTAGCTAAACAGGCCTTTAAAGCAGCAGGTGAAATAGATGGAGTAGGAGATGGAGTTCTAGAAGACAAGGAAGCAGCTGGTATATACAATTAGATAAAAACAAACCATTCAGAGAAAGGACTATTTGTTGCGGAAAACGTAAACTATGGGAAGTTATGTGAGATTAATAAAGTAATAGAATTTCTATAATCCCACAGGAGGAGGTACCTTGATTTTCACAACTATGAAAGCTACTATGAGGCTAATAAGCCAAAAGGAGCTGGATAGATGAAAGTCAAGATGGTATGTCAAAGAGACTATGAAACAAGAGAGGTAGAGCTTCCTATGTCTGAAGAGGCATTACTTAAAATACAGGGAAGTGTCTTAGACCGTAATACTAAAGGCTATATAACAGGGGATGAAATGAAGTATTATAATGAGCAAGGTGAAGAAATAGAAAATATTTTTTTGCTCAATAGACAGTTGCAGCAGTGAAGCTACAATGCCTAAAATGATTTTCAAGTTTGACCTTAGGATAGGGATTAGAGGCGGCATGCATATAAGTAATAAAAACTTATGAATAAGCACATAACAAATAGGAATAAGCATTTTTAAAAAAGGAGGTATAAAGATGAATAGGTTTGAAGAAGAAGATGATGGTTTGCCATTAGGTCTTACAATGCAGCTGGTGAAGATGTAGATGCTATGAGTTATTTTGCTACATTACCTAAAGTACAGCAAGAACATTTGATTCAATATATTAAAGAGGCGAGCACGGGAGATGAAGCCAAAAGACGTATTGATGAAGTGGTAGAGATTTGTCATAAGCGTCAAAGTTTTTATTAAAATAAAAAGAGACAGTCCTTTTTTATGGAAAGCGACTGTCTCTTTTTGGGAATTAAAGTTTACCTTTAAATAAAAATGTATTATAGTTAAGTTATACAAATACATAAGATAAAGAAAGGATCAGACAAATGATCAATAGGAAATGGATGAAAATAGCAGGAGGTATTGCTCTAACTTTAACTTTATCTCTTCAGGCTAGTAATTATATTATTCTAGATGACAGCCTAGTTTTCCCGTTTGAAAGAAAAGATGGATTTTTTGTAAGTCCCGTACAATGTAAGACAGAACTTTTAGCACCTTTTGATGAATTAAGGGGAAGTTATAGACACGAGGGGATTGATTTAGAAGTTGAATTTGGTACACCACTTTATGCAATTGAAGATGGTAAGATTATTAAAGCAGCACCGGATTCAAAGGGAGTAGATGCAGGTGGTGGACATATGGTCTTTATTGATCATGGCAATGGGGTTCAATCACGTTATATGCATTTAAGTACCTATACAGTACGCACAGGGGATGTGGTTAAAGCAGGCGATGTTATAGGTTTTTCAGGAGATAGTGGTGATGCCACAAAAGCCTTATTACATTATGAACTAAGAGTAGATGATGTACCTGTCGACCCAACGTTTATACTGGAAAGTAACGATATGTTTGGTATGGAAGAAATACCTTTTCTAGTTCCCCAAACTTGATGATAAAAGAATAGGAACAATGAACGGATTCAGTTCATTAGCCGTAATAGGCATTCCTGGAATAATTTCATTACAACAGCCTTCTACACAAAAAGAAGGCGTTTTTAATTGCTTTAATTGTTCTATAAGAGGTATAAAACAATTATTACAGTCATCCCAGTAATTAATGAAACGTGGTGCATTTGCGGGGGATGAGGCTGTAAGAAGTCCCATATAAGTTGTGGCAGCAAGGAGACTGGTTGCACTATTGCAAGAGGTAAAGTAAGTATTAAAGTTGAAGATAGGCAAATACAGGGTTGCTGTATAACGTGCAAGAGCAGTTGTAATGGTTTCAAGCAGTCTTACTACTTCTTCATCACGTGTTCTAAAATTTTCTTGGTTAATATCAATGGTTATGCAGGTTTCAGTATGGGTCGTCCCCTTGCTATTGGTGCATTGGTTGGTTTGCGTATCAGAACAGTTATCATTACATGTTTCACTACGTGAATTATTACAGGCCTCATTGTTACTTTTAGTGAAGTTAGCTGAATCTGAAGGTTTAAAAAAAGTAGAGAAAGAATCTGTAGTATTTTGGGATACAGTTGTAGAGCAGGAGTTGCCGTTAGACTTAGTTAGTGTATGAGTATCAAGGCAAGTATGATTGCAATTAGTAGTATGTGTGCAGTTATTATGTTTATGATGCTGTATATTATGGTTAATATCAGTAAAAGGAAAAAGGTCGGTATGGAGGCCTAGTAAAGTTATTTGTTCTTGTCTATAACATTCAAGTGTTATAGGATTTGCTATAAGAATAAGCGTATAAGAAGCTCCCTTCATAGATTGTACAAAAGCGGATAAAAGGGGCGTACTGCAAGTAATAGAATCAGGTAAGCTAGGTGTAAATGTGGCAGAAGAGACGGAACAAAGAGTAGAAAGATCTATAAAATCAGTGTATTCTATATATTCATACTGAAGTGTGGGGTCCAATTTCATTAATCCGGCTATAATAAGGTCTAGAGCAATACAAGGATTATGAAGTGATCTAAGACCAATATAGGGGGTAATGGTAGTAGGTGAAACATCCAGTATATAATAAAGAGTTGTTTGCAATCTATGTAAAGCACTTAAAGTATAGGCAAAGCTTGAAAGATCTGAAGAAGAACAGGTAAAGCTTGTAATTTCAATAAGTTTAAAACATTTTGGGTCTAGTTTATCATTTGAAGATAATGAAGAGCAGTTTGAAAGCCTATTTAGATGAGGCTTAAAAAGCAGTTGATTGGCTGTGCACAGAGCTTGTTGGAGATTAGAACAGTCTATAGGAGTCATATTATAACTGTGCTCCTTTCTATAGTACTATCACTATTAATCTATGCGAAAGTATAAAGGTTTATTTTAAAATGATAAAAATGACAGGGAAAAGGCTAACACATAGTGAAGAATTTATGTGTTAGCCTTTTGGGGGGTAATGCTAATATTTGAGTTTTTGGGGCAAAACTCGTTTTAATAGTAATGTTGCAAATGATAGTGGAAATTGTTTTATTAGTGTTAACTATCTGACATGAGTAAGTATATCGACTTTTTATGCCAAAGTCAATTAAAAATAGACAGATGTTACTTAGTGTGTTAATAAAAGTAAGTTAATTAATAGAGTGAATAAACACTATGCACAAAAAATAAACTATAAAATAATTAGAAATATCTAAACTGACAATGTATACGATATATTATTTTAAAAATAATATATATTTTAATAAAAAGTATTATAATATAAATATAAATTTTGTTTTGCAAAATTCTAGGGGTATATTGAAAGGAGTGTTTGTATGGGAGTAGCAACAACTATAGCTTGTTTGCCTTATGGTGAAGAGGGTGAGGATAGGCGTTCAAGTAGGAATTTTGGAGTCAATCAATTACCTAATGAAGGACATCTTAAATGGCGTGTTATTTCCAAAATGGGGGATACAGATATTTGTTTCGATGTTAAGCAGAAAGGACCTAATAATACGAATATCACTAGATATGAAGGCATAAAGGATGGCGTGATTACAGAGTATGAAGCGCTTAGAAATCTGTATATAGCCAATCCAAGAAATGCTACAGGACATTTCATGGTACGCGTTGAATCTTGTGAATAAAATGAACTAAGTAAGAAGAGATACAAAACGTTTCTGCTAAGAACATACGATGCAGAAACGTTTTTTTGCGTAAATAGACAAGAAATGTTGAAAAAAATGACAATATGTAGTAATATGAAGAATACCTATAAAAGGTAGAAGTATTACAATATCCTATTCCTTATAAGTGTGTCATTCATGAATTTGACACAAGTTTAAATAAGAAAGTGAGAATTATAATGAAAAAAAGATTATTTCTAGTAGGTTCTCCACCTGCAAGTGGCAAAACTTATGTATCAAAAAAATTAGCATCAAAATTAAATAATCCAGTGTATCTTGATAAAGATACAATTATCCCACTCTCTAAAGCAGCTTATTTAGCAGCAAACGAGCCATACAATAGGGATTCAGAATTCTTTAATACATATTTAAGAGATCCAGAGTACATTGCTATTCTTGACGTAGCTTTCGAAGCATTAGAATTCAACGATAATGTTATTGTTAATGCACCATTTACAAAAGAATTCAACAATCAAGAATATATTGCAGGACTTAGAGCAAAACTTGCTGACATGGATACAGAGCTTGTTATGGTTTGGGTATACTGTGATCTTGAAACAATTCATGCACGTATGATTGAAAGAGCATCTGATAGAGATACTTGGAAACTTGAAAACTGGGATGAATATGTAAAAACAAAAGATAATAGCAAACCAACAAACAAAGATGTTGTTGTAATTGATAATAAGGATGAAGAAAGTGTTGAAAGACAACTTCAAGAAGCGTTCTTTTAATTAAAAGAAGAGAGAATGGGTGATGACAAAGAGGCCACGCGTGGAATCTTAAGCATCACCTTTATTTTTTGCTAAAAAATAGAAAGTATACACATTAGGATACCTATAAAGGTAGCGAGCGTATAAATAACACGTTTTTCATCTTTTAAGTATGAAGGATAAATAAGGGGAGTACCACAATAAATACAAAAGTGTGCTTCAGGAATAATGGAATTTTCACAGTAGCTACAATGAAGTCTGGAAAAATGATTTTTAATAAAAACTAAGCCTATAATCATATAGGCAGAGAGCATAAAGAAAGAAACTAAGGTGCCAAGTATATAGAACCTAGGATTAGAATAACCTAAACAAAAATTCATGAAACCATGAAAAAGAGAAGAAAAAAATACACCTTGTAAAAAGGTAAATTTCTTTTTTGAGACCTCTTCTAGATAACACATATAAAAAAAAGCAAAAATAATAGAGTAAAAAATATGACATGGGGCAGAGATAAAACTGCGCATAAAGGCAAGTTGAAGATCCATATCATAGACAAGCATATAGAGACTATTTTCAAGTGCTGCAAAGGTGCAGGCAGATAGGATAAAGTAAAACATTAAGTCTTCAACGCGTTTTAATTTGGTAAGTTTATATGTACAGATATAAATAACAATAAATTTAGCAAGTTCCTCAATAAGACCTACTGTGAAGATATTTTCTACTAGGACATAAAGGTGTGTACCAGGTGTAAAGAAAAAGTTTAAAGGGCTTTCTAAGAAGAGGCTTATAAAAGCAGCACCTACTGTTGCAAAAAGCTCCAATATAATAATACCTACGGCAATTTTGTTAAAGGAAATCTTATATTTTTTATTCGTAAAAAGTAGACAAGTTATGATAAAAGTAGAACTTAATGCAATAATAAGACTCATACAAACACCTCCCCCCCTAATTAATCATATCCGTCTTGGCTTGTACGTATTACAAACTTCTATAATGGAGGAAAATTAAAACAAATTGTAAAAAAAGGTAGTTACTGGATTATAAAATGTGTATAATAAAATAAGTTAACTTACAAGGAGGGACATCATGCAACTTATAGGTATAGTGATTGTTATTGTTGGCTTTATATTAAAGTTTGATACTATTGCAGTTGTACTAACAGCAGGGCTTGCTACAGGGCTTGCAGCAGGCATGGGTATAGCGGAGATATTAGGCACAATAGGCGATACGTTCATTAAACAAAGACATATGGCATTATTCTTATTGATCTTGCCAATTATTGGGCTATCAGAAAGATATGGGCTTAAACAACGTGCTATTGAACTGATTAAAAATATAAAAAACCTTTCTACAGGAAAAGTGTTATCTTTATACTTACTTATTCGTGAAGTTGCGATTGCTTTGGGCTTAAGATTAGGTGGACAAACAGAGTTTGTTAGACCACTTATTGAGCCTATGGCTAATGGGGCAGCTGTAAGTGAATATGGTGAATTAGACGAAAAGGTAGAAGAGAAAATTAAAGCAGCTTCAGCAGCGGCTGATAACTATGGGAATTTCTTTGCGCAGAATATTTTCATGGCTAACTCTGGGGTACTCCTTATAGCAGGTACACTTGAAGAGTTAGGATATCAAGTAGATACACTTCAAATTGTACAGATTGCCATTCCAGTAGCGATTATTGCACTTGTACTTGGTGTAATCCAAAATCTACATTTAGACAGAACTATTAGAAAAACAATGGCAAAAAAGAGAGGTGACAAATAATGGGTGACTTCTTATTAGAACTTTTTTATATATTAGTAGGACTTTTAATGTATATGGTAGGTTTCTTTGTATTTAGAGATACTACGCATAAAACACGCTTTGGTACAACAGCATTTTGGGTTATTCTAGGGAGCATATTTGTATTCGGAAGCTACCTTCCAGGAACTGTTGTTGGGGTTATGTTGCTCGTAATTGGTGTACTCACGGCAACGAAACAAGTGAATACAGGTAAAGTAGATATGCCAGATCATAATTTTACAGTAGAGCAGGCTAAGAAACTAGGGAATAAAATTTTCCTACCATCTTTAGCTATTGCACTTATTGTTGTATGTGTAGCTAAGTTTACAAGCTTTAGCGGTGTAGTAGCAATTGGTATTGCAGCTTGTGTTACTTTAGTCTTTACACTTATGCTGACAAAAGCACCTATAAGTATGGTAGCTAAAGATGGTAACCGTATGCTTCAAGCTATTGGGGCTATGAGTATATTACCACAGCTTCTCGCTTCGTTAGGTACCCTCTTTACAGCAGCTGGTGTAGGTGATGTCATTTCCAAAGGTATTGCAGTTGTTATTCCAGAAGGGAACATTTTCCTTGGTGTTGTAGCATACTGCGTAGGTATGGCGGCGTTTACTATGATTATGGGAAATGCTTTTGCAGCTTTCTCTGTTATTACAGTAGGAATTGGTGTACCGTTTGTATTTGCGCAAGGTGGGAATGTGCTTATTGCATCTACGCTTGCTTTAACAGCGGGTTACTGTGGTACGCTCCTTACACCAATGGCAGCTAACTTTAACGTACTTCCAGTTGTACTCTTACAGACAAAGGATAAGAATGCAGTGATTAAGCATCAAGCATTTGTTGCTATTCCTTTACTCATCATCCATATATTACTGATGTATTTCTGGGCCTTTTAAATTTATAATATAAGGAGGAACGACATGAAAATACTTGTTACAGGATTTGATCCATTTGGCGGAGAGCCAATTAATCCAGCATTAGAAGCAGTTAAAAAGTTAAATAAAAAGATTGGAAATGCTGAAGTTATTACTTTAGAAATTCCAACTGTATTTAATAAAAGTTTAGAAAAGATAGAAGAAGCTATTAAAGAGCATAATCCAGATGTAGTGGTATCTATTGGACAAGCAGGAGGAAGATTTGGCATTACACCTGAACGTGTAGCGATTAATATTGATGATGCACGTATTCAGGATAATGAAGGCAATCAGCCTGTAGATACAAGTGTGTTTGCAGATGGAGAAAATGCTTACTTTACTAACTTACCCGTGAAAGCAATGGTCGCTGAAATGGTGAAGGCAGGTCTTCCAGCATCTCTTTCTAATACAGCAGGAACCTTTGTGTGTAACCATGTTATGTATGGTGTACTCTATATGATTAATAAGAAATATCCTCATATGCGTGGTGGATTTATTCATGTGCCATATATTACACAGCAAGTAGCGACTAAAGCTAATACACCTTCTATGTCAATCGAAGATATTACAAGAGGCTTAGAAATCTGTATTAAGGTAATCAGCGAAACTAAGGATGATATTAAAGTAGCAGCAGGTACAATCTGTTAATTATTTTTACTAAAGAAAAGAGGTCATTGCAGTAGGCAATAACCTCTTTTTATATTCAAAAATGATGACAGCTAAGGAAGTGACAACATGGAAAAAGTGTTTGTATATGGCTCGCTAAGGACTGATTTTTGGAATTATGATAAGGTACTTAAAAATAGAGTAAGACAAGTTGAAAAAGGGCAGATTAAAGGGGATTTATATCATTTGCCAGCAGGCTATCCAGCAGTTATCCTCGGGGAAGGGACTGTGTATGGTGAAGTGATAACGTTAAGTCAGGATAAAATCCTAAAAAGCCTTGATCTATTAGAAGGCTATATGGGAGAAGGAGAAGAGAATCTTTATGTCCGTGTTAAGCAGAAGGTGCATCTAGAAGATGGTAGCCAGCAGATGTGCTGGGTTTATATTTATGTAGATGAAAAGGTAGCTAAAAAAGCAGGAAAGTATATTCCGCATGGAGATTGGAAAGAATTCAAAAATAATAAGAAGTAATAAGCTTATGGCAATATAATAGGAGTAGGAGATAGATGTAGGAGGTGTAGTATGAACAGTGAAGAGAACATCTTTTACTTACACAAAATGGGTTTAACAGTAGAGCAGATTGCTCGACTTATTGGTGAATCAGAAGAAATGGTAAAAGCGACTTTATTTTGGCCAGATCAGCCATAATGAAGCAATGAAAGCGTTAGAGGGATATTCTTTCAAGGCAGAATATCCCTCTAACTTTTTTGTGTAGTATACTAAACATGAAATAAGTTAAACTAGCTAAAAAGGAGGTTATAAGATGAGTGCTATTAAAAAAGCCATTTTTGCAGGAGGATGTTTCTGGTGCATGGTGAAACCTTTTGATGAATTACCAGGCATTATAAGTATTGTAGCAGGTTATACGGGCGGACATATAGAAAATCCTACTTATGAAGAAGTATGTGCACATAGTACAGGCCATGTTGAAGCTGTAGAAATCACATATGATGAAGATAAAATGCCATATAGAGAGTTAGTAGAAATTTTCTTTAGAAGTATAGACCCTACTGACCCAGAGGGACAATTTCATGATAGAGGAGAAACTTATCATACAGCTATTTTCTATCAAGATGAGGTGCAGAAAGAAGTTGCCGAGAAATATAAAAAAGAATTAGAGAAGACAGGTTATTTTGACAAGCCTATTGTAGTGCCTATTAAGCCAGCTATGCCTTTTTATGAGGCAGAAGAGTATCATCAAGATTATTATAAGAAAAATCCGCTGCGCTATAGACTTTATTACAAAGGCTCAGGAAGAGAAAAGTTCATTAAGGATAAATGGTATAGAAATCCTTATGATAAAGAGGAATTAAAGAAAAGATTAAATGACTTGCAATATAGAGTGACGCAGGAAAATGCTACAGAAGCTCCTTTTATTAATGAATATGATGGGCATTTTGAAGAAGGCATCTATGTAGATATTGTAAGTGGTAAGCCTCTATTTTCTTCTAAAGATAAATTTAATTCAGGATGTGGATGGCCAGCTTTTAGTAAACCTATTATGCAGAGCGTCGTTTATGATAAAGAAGATACAAGCCATGGTATGCATAGAATAGAAGTAAGAAGTAGTCATGCAGATTCTCATTTAGGCCATGTCTTTGAAGATGGACCAAGGGAGCTTGGAGGGCTTAGATATTGCATTAACTCAGCGGCACTTCGTTTTATCCCTAAAGATAGAATGGAAGAGGAAGGTTATGGAAGTTATATAGATAAAATTTAAAAATAAAAGGACCGTTATATACACTATAACAGTCCTTTTATTTTTAAATTTTTTATTAGTGACAACGATCACATGGATCGTTTTTACCGCTTTCGGCAATAGTGCCACTTAAAATCGTTTTACTTTTTGCAAGGGCAGAGCAGCTATCTGTCGTATGATAGCTTTTGCCGTTTGGTGTCCAGTAGACTGTTTTAACATTACTAGACTGAGTAGGTGCTGCTTGAGAAACGGTATTATTACTTACTTGAGAAGAAGATACAGGCCTTGAATCAGCTTGTGGCGTAGATGCAGAAGTAGTACTACTGTTACTTTGATTTCCTCGATTATAACTACCAGGAGCGCAAGTTGTAGTAAGTCCGTTACCTGTTGATTGGAAGATAATATCCCCACATTCATCTGTTCTATGTACTTCAATATCAGCTTTTTTGAGTTTATCTACAGTTTCTATATGAGGGTGGCCATATTTATTATCAGTACCCACTGTAATAATAGCGTACTCAGGGTCTACACGTTCAAGAAAGGCATCTGTTGTACTGCTATGAGAACCGTGATGACCGACTTTAAGAATATCTACTTTAGACATTTTTGGAAGGATTTCAGCTTCTGTTCCTTTTTCAGCATCTCCAGTTAGAAGAACTTTATCTTCACCATTTGTATACAGGATTACAAGAGACTGTTCATTTGTATCTTCTCCACCGTTCGTATTGAATACTTCAAAGTAGCTTTCCTCTAGCATAAACTTTTTATCTTCTAAAGGTACACTTGGTGTAAGGTTTTTATCCATAGTAGCCTGAATAAAATCTCTATAGGTTTTTGTATCAGCATCGCCATTAGCGACAAAGAGATGCTGAATAGGAAAACTTCGGATAACAGAATCTAAAGCGCCAATATGGTCTGCATGTGGATGTGTTGCAATGACATATTCTAATTCAGTTACATCTTGAGCCTTAATATACTCAACAAGGCTCTTTTCATCATCATTATCAGCACCATCAATCAGCATAGCCTTTTGACCTTCTTTAATAAGAATACTATCGCTATTACCTGTATCAATAAAATGTATTTCGGCTAAATTGCTTTGAGTCTCATTTGATGATTCGACTTTAGGCAAGCTTTCTACTTTAGTACAGCCGACTAATAAGGTAAGTAAGCCTATGCTTATAAGCTTTAAGAATGTAGTATGTTTTTTGATAGACATAGTTAACCTCCAGTGAAATTATGTATACTTAATATCCTAACATAAAAAAAGTATAAGAATATAAGATGAAATATTTTAAAAATTTAAACAGAATTATGTTATGATAAGACTAAATGAAAAAGGGAGGATGGAGAAATGAAAAAACTATTTATAGGATCTGATGGATGTATTAGGTCAGGATGGCAGATGGTTTTACTGTATTTGGGAATGAATATTGCACAACTAGCCTTAATAATGCCTATTAATATAATTTTAGGTATTATCATAGGCATACAATCTACTAGAGGAGATGTATCAGGTATAGAGGCATTTTTGACAAGTTATGCCTATCAGTCTATAACTATTGCTCTTTGTAATCTAATCAGTATTGTAGCAATCATTATTTTATTTAAAGTGATGAATAGGAAAACGACAGAAGATATGGGGCTTACGCCTGTTAAAAGAGATTATAAAGACCTTCTAATAGGCTTATTATTAGGGGCAGCATCTATCACCCTTATTATAGGTATTAATTATATAATGGGAGATACACGCTTTAATGAGGTACATATAACTTGGGATTTACTATTAGGTCTTATTCTTTTTATTAGTGTAGGATTTGTAGAAGAAATTTTAGTAAGAGGATGCTTCCAGCATATTATTTACTACAGACATGGTATTGCATGGGCTATTATAATACCTGCGCTTATTTTTTCTGTTATGCATTTTTTAAACCCTAATATATCCTATATAGCTGCACTGAATATAGCGTTAGTAGGTATTGTATTTGGTATTATGACCTATAAGAGTGGTAATCTCTGGATGGCTATAGGTTATCATATTACTTGGAATTATTTCCAAGGGAATATCTTTAATATTGAAGTAAGTGGCTCAGCTTATGGAAGAGGATTAATAAAAAGTATTCGAGTAGAAGATAATTTATTAAATGGTGGTGCTTTTGGAATAGAAGGTGGACTTATTTGCACACTGCTTCTCATTATAACTATTATTTATTTTGGATTTTTCTACAAAAAAGAAAAATCTTATTTGAATAAGAAGAAAAGAACTCTTATAATGAATAAGTAGATTGAACGATTAAAGGAGTGACCAGAAATGTTAAAAACAAATAAAGACAAAGTTGTAAAATGGTCTGTTCAAGGGAAAGTACATCATCCTACCGGTGGGACATACCGTATTACCCACGAAGGCAAGCCTATGATTTTACCAGCTACAGGTGGTATATCTTATAATGTTAAAATTGGAGATAGTGCCTTTGGCTGGGCTGGCGACCATGTAGAGCCAGGTGTATCTATGCGTAATGAAAATACTAATGAAAATGCAGCACTTATGACTTTTGCATGCATTGGGAATGAAGCAAAAATTATTTCAGGGGATGCAAAAGGTGCTAAGGGTTATGTAACAGGTATGCATGGTGGTATTGACCATGTACTTGTGTACTTTGATGAGGAGACTTTAGAAAATCTTTCTATTGATGATAAAATTCAAATTAAGGCTTATGGGCAAGGACTTCAGCTAACAGATTATCCAGATGTACATATGATGAGTATTGACCCTAATTTATTTGAAAAATTAGGTGTTACAGAAGTAGATGGTAAATTGCAAGTGCCAGTTGTAGCAAAGGTACCACCATACCTTATGGGCTCAGGAATTGGATCAGGTAATGGTTATAGTGGAGACTATGACATTATGACAGAGGATACAGAAGAAATTAAGAGATTAGGTCTTGATAGGTTAAAATTTGGTGACCTAGTACTTCTTCAAGACTGTGACAACAGCTATGGACGTGGTTACCTTAAAGGTGCAGTAAGCATTGGGGTTGTTGTACATAGTGATTGTATAAAGGCAGGGCATGGACCTGGTATTACAACGATTATGGTAAGTAAAACCCCTATGATTGAAGGCATTATTAACGAAGAGGCTAATATTGGCAACTATATGAATAAGTAAAGAGAAAGCTATTGCAAAACACTCCTAAACTTTAATAGAGTGAGGAAGTGTTTTGTAATAGCTTTTTTATTGAAAAACTGTAAAAATAAAACTGAACTATTTACAATAATTTCCAGAATGTCCTATAATAAAGTTAAGGAATTTTTACGGGAGGAGAGAAAATGTATAAAAAGGTAGTCTGGTTTATCATTTGCTATTTTTCAATTTGTATTTCTGTCTTTGCAAATACAGCTATGCCCCAGATTCAATCTGAAGGGGCTATTTTAATTGAACCTAAAACAAATACTGTGCTTTATGGAAAGAATGAGCATAAAAAATTATATCCAGCCAGTACAACAAAAATTTTAACAGCTATGATTGTACTGGAGGAACTGAATCAAAACAGTACTTTAACGAAGTCACAGGGAAGTGTTAACATAGTGCCGGCAGACAGTAGTCATATTGGCCTTGCAGTAGGGGACAGCATTAGTGTGAAAGACGCTCTCTATGGACTCTTAGTAGGCTCAGATAATTTTATTGCACATGATTTAGCCATTGCTTCTAAAGGGAGTATAGACAATTTTGCATCCAGAATGAATGAAAAGGCTAAACACTATGGAGCCTTAAATACCCATTTTACTAATCCTCATGGTTATCACGATCCAAATCATTATACAACGGCTTATGACTTAGCGCAGATTGCAAGAGAAACCTTTAGTGTTCCAGAGCTTATTAAGATGGCAGCTACTACAAAATATACTGTAAAAGTACTAAATACTAATAGAACTATTACAGTAACTAATAAGAATCGATTACTTGATAGCAATACACCTTATTACAATGAGCATGTGGTTGCGGCTAAAACAGGCTTTCATGATGATGCACAGCAGACACTTGTTGCTAAAGCTATCTATGGAGATATGGAACTCATAGCAGTTGTCATGAAAGTTAAAAGTCCTGGTCAGTATGAAGACATTAATAAGTTATTTGAGTATGGACAGGAATACTTCAAGGTGAGCCAAGACGGAGAAAGGGGATATGAACTTATCAATCAGACAGCATCTCCTTGGGCACAAAGTTATATAGATAGTGCTCTTAAGAATAAATGGATTACTGAAAAAGGAGCAAATTATAAGGAGGCTATACCAGTACAGCATCTTATTTATATGCTTAATGTAGCCATAGGGGGGAAAGAACGTATTACCTTAGAGGAAATAGGGGGTGTACTAGGGGAATCATTAAAAAAAGAGGAGACTTTAACTCGATTACAGATAGCCAGACTTATGCCCTATTTAACAGATAAGTATGCATGCTTCTTCGAAATTAAGGAGGGGATGCCATTTATTCCAGATATAGAAAGTTTGTCAGCTAAAGATCAAGAAAATATTAAGTTTACAGTAAGAAGAGGTATATTAGGAGCGCCTAATACCATCTATAGACCTAATGATAAATTAACCTGGCAAGAAGCGGCATGTATGGCAAGTCGTTTACTAGAAGGTAAGTAGAATTATAGAGGACATACAAAAAGAGTCTACTCTCAAATGATGAGAATAGACTCTTTTTGGCATTTATAAGGTAGGTGTTTGCATGTTTTTATAAATCGGTTTTATGGACTAGGCTAGTTCGCATTTTACAGTGTCAACATGACCTGCAACTTTAACTTTGCGGTAGATTTTTGTAAGCATACCTTGTTCATCAATAACAAAAGTACTTCTTTCAATACCAATACCTGTACGTCCACACATAGTTTTTTCCTTTAACACATCATAAAGTTTACATACTACCTCTTCTTTATCTGAAAGAAGTACGAAAGGTAAGTCATATTTGGCAATAAATTTAGCATGTGCAGTTAATGTATCGCGACTTACACCTAAAATAACAGCATTTTCTTTTGAGAAGTGCTCAAAGTTATCTCTAAAAGCTTCAGCCTCTTTAGAACAGCCTGGTGTATTATCTTTAGGGTAGAAGTATAAAATAACTTTTTTACCTAAGTAGTCACTTAAACGGTGTTCTTTATTATCTGACCCCATAAGAACAAAGTCAGGGGCTTTCATACCAACTTCTAAAATTACATTTTCCATCTTACAAACCTCCTTGGTTTTATCTGAAGTATATCTAATAATTATTATCATATAGAATTTAATGTTTGTAAAGTAGTAAGTTTATTTTGTATAATAGAAAAAAAGGAGGGCGTTACTATGTTAGCTATTTTATCTCCAGCCAAAACCTTTAGTATGGTAGAAGAAGGTAGGCTTAAGAGCTATAAGCCACTACAATTTCATGAGCAAACATTAGAACTTATGAGGATTCTTCAAAGTTATTCGCAGGAAGAGCTTGCTAAGCTTATGAAAATGTCACTCGATTTGGCTAAAGTAAATGAACAGAGAAATCATACATTTGAAGATACAAGTGTAATGCAGGCCTATGAAGCTATATTATATTTTTATGGAGAGGCTTATAAGGGATTAGATGCACAGAGCCTAGGACAAGAGGAGCTTTTATATTTGAATGACCATGTACGTATTTTATCAGGGCTTTACGGGGTGATTAGGCCTTTAGAGTGTATTAAACCTTACCGCTTAGAGATGGGGACTAAACTATCCAATCCAAAGGGAAAAGATCTTTATAAGTACTGGAAAGAGCATCTAACAAAGTATTTTTTACAATTACTTTCAGAAACCAGTGGAGATAAAGCACTTATTCAACTTGCTTCTGAAGAGTATAGTAAAGTACTTGACTTAAAAGTTATTCAAAAACATTATCCTGTTATTGAGATAAGCTTTAAAGATTATAAAAATGGACAGTACAAAGTCGTAGGTATGTATGCGAAAAAAGCTAGGGGACAGATGATTCGTTATATAACAACTAAGCAAATTGATCAGATAGATGAACTTAAAGCATTTGATGAAGACGGGTATAGGTTTAATGAGATTTTATCTACCCAAAACCATTTTATTTTTACACGTGAATAATAAGCTATGCCGTATTTCCGGAATATCTATAAGGAGATACGGTATTTTTATTGTTTAAAGTGAAATTCTGAACAATAAAGATATTTATTGACAATTTGAAAAACGAAAAATATAATCTTTACTATAAAAGTAGGAAATAAAAAAATAATAATCTTTAATTACATAGGAAAAGTAAGAGGGTTTATGGAAATATTACTAAAAAGCTAGGGGGTAGAAAATGAATATTTCTACAAAGGGTAAGTATGCAGTAGAAGCCATGTTATATATCGCCTATTTTTCAGGGCAAGGACCGCTACGTGTAAAAGTAGTGGCTCAGGCGCTTAAAGTAAGTGAAAAGTATTTAGAACAAATTTTGTTCTTGCTTAGGAAAAAACAGCTAGTAGAGACAGTAAGAGGAGCTAAGGGAGGCTACTTAATTGCTAAGTCTTCTAGAGATATTTCTATAGGGGACATTATAAGGAGTGTAGAGAAGGATTTTATTCCCGTGCCATGTATTAATGGGGAAAAAGCATGTACTTATGGGATTAGGGAGAGCTGTAGTACGAGAAAGTTATGGGAAAGATTAGGCAAGGTACTCGATAACACTGTGGATAACATGAATTTAGAAGATTTAATACAAGAGTATAGGTTAAAACTTATAAAGCACTATGGGGAGGTTGATTATTATTTATAAAATGACAACAAAGGGGAGATATGGTCTTAGGGCCATGGTAGATTTAGTCCTGCATGAGCATGAAGCATCTACGGCTTTAAGTAGTATTTCAAAGAGGCAAGGTGTATCGGTAAATTATTTAGAGCAGGCTTTTGCACTTCTAAAAAAAGCACAGCTTGTGGAAAGTATTAAGGGACCAAAGGGAGGCTATAAACTTACTAAACCAGCAGAAAAAACAACGGTACTCGAGGTTTTAGAAGTTTTGGAAGGACCAATATCCATTGTGGAACAAGGTAAAGAAAGTACGTTTATCGCAGAATGTGTACAAGAACTTGTATGGCAGACGATTGATGAGCGACTATATGATTTTTTAAGTCAAATTACACTTGAAGAACTTGCGGTGCAAACGCAGCAGGAAGAAGTATGTGAACCTATAATGTTTTATATTTAAGGGGTAAGGTTTTCGGTAGGATTGGAAAAGGTAGGGGATTTAATTGAGAATATGGAGTAGGTACTTCAACTTGTCAATACCTAAACCTTATGATAGGCTAAAGGAAAAGCAAAAGTAAAGCAAGGTGAACGTATGAATATCAGTAAAATTGCAAAACTGGCAGGCGTATCTAATGCAACTGTTTCAAGGTTTTTAAATAATGGCTATGTAAGTCAAGATAATAGAGACAAAATCCAAAAGATTATAGATGAAACCGGGTATATTCCGTCTGCACACGCCAAGACACTACGCACTAAGAAAACCAATTTAATAGGTATTATTGTACCTAAAATTAGCTCAGAAGCAGTAAGTCGTATGGTAGAAGGTATCAGCACTACACTAAGTAAAGAAGGCTATAATATTTTATTAGGAAATACAAACTTAAATATAGAACAAGAAATAGAGTATCTTAATATTTTTAAAAATAATCAAGTAGATGGTATTATTTTTATTGCTACTATTTTAACGCCTAAACACTTAGAAGTAATGGGACGGATTAAAGTACCTATTATTTTATTAGGGCAGGAGTTAGAGAATTATTCTAGTGTTTACCATGATGATTATGGTGCAGCAAAGAGTTTGACAAAGTTATTTATTGAAAAAGGTTGCTGTAAAATTGCTTTTATAGGTGTTACTACACAAGACGAAGCAGCTGGGGCTAAACGTAAAAAGGGGTATGAGGATGCACTTAAAGAAGCTGGTAGGAGCATAGATGAGAGCCTTATAAGAGAAGGGGAATTCTCCAGTGAATCAGGTTATGAGTCGATGAGTGAGTTAGTCAATGCACATCCCGATGTAGATGGTGTATTTTGTGCTACAGATAATATTGCAGTAGGGGCTATTACAGCCATCAAAGAAAAATATAAGGATTTACATGGGATTGCAATAGCAGGAATAGGAGATTCTAAAGTTTCTAAGGTAATCACACCGCAGCTTACTTCTATGCATTATTACTACAAGACAAGTGGTGTTACAGCGGGGCGTATGCTTCTTGAAAATCTTCAGGAAGAGAAACCTATTATAAGAAAAGTGAAGTTAGGATTTGAGCTTCAGCAAAGAGAAAGTTTAAGCTAATAAAAAGTATAAAATGCGGGTAGTTGCTCCACATTAAGTATTAAAACCTAATGTATCAGAGTAACTGCCTTTTTTATGTTTAAAATGAAAATGAATGAATGTGTAAAACTGTAATAAATGCACAATAAATAAAAAGTAATTTAAGCAAAAATAAATATTTACAAAGGAAGGTGAATCCCTCTATAATATGGATACGGTGTGAAAACGATTACATACACAGCTTTAAGATAAAATTAGTAATAAACAAAAGTATATAATTTTAATTTTTGATAAAAGTGAAATCGATAACATAAAAAGGGAGGGTATTATGGATCATAAAAAAGTAGCTCAGCTTATTTTACAAGAACTAGGTGGGCAAGAAAATCTTGTATCAGCAGCGCACTGTGCAACAAGACTGAGACTTGTTATTGCATCTAATGAAAAAGTCAATAAAGCTGCACTTGAAAATATTGAAGGTGTAAAAGGGGTATTCTTTGCATCAGGGCAACTTCAACTTATTATTGGTACAGGCACAGTGAATAAAGTATATTCTGAGTTATTAGCTTTAACAGGTGGCGAAGAGGTTTCTAAGGATGAACTTAAAAAAGTAGCAGATGCTAACACAAACAAATTTAAAAAGCTTATTAAAACATTAGGTGATATTTTCGTACCAATTATTCCTGCTATTGTAGCAGGAGGACTTATGATGGGACTTACAGAAGCTATTACTTTCTGTGTTAACAATGGTTTTATGGATATTAACACACAAGGTTCAATTTTTGTGTTCTTAAAGCTATTTAGTAATGCAGCTTATGTATTTTTACCAATCCTTATTGGTTTTAGTGCAGCTAAAGTATTTGGTGGAAACCGCTATCTTGGTGCGGTTATGGCTATGATTATGATTCATCCAGACCTTCAAAATGCTTGGACTGTATCAGCAGAAGGCTACCACGCTATGCAGAGTGTATGGGGAGGCTTATACGAAATCCCATTAATAGGCTATCAAGGTCATGTTATCCCTATCGTTATTTCTGTTTGGATTATGAGTAAGCTTGAAATTAAACTTCATAAAATTGTACCAGAGATGTTTGACTTATTTGTAACACCGCTTGTAACAATCTTTGTAACAGGTTATTTAACTTTAACATTAGTAGGACCAGTATTCGTATTTATTGAGAATGCTGTATTAACAGGTGTACAACAACTTATTCAGCTTCCATTTGGTATCGGTGGTTTCTTAATGGGTGGTATTTATGCTTCTACAGTAGTAACGGGCGTACACCATATGTACTCTATCATTGACCTTGGTCAAATTTCACAGTATGGCTACACCTATTGGCTTCCAATTGCCTCAGCAGCAAACGTAGCACAAGGCGGCGCGGCACTTGCTGTAGCAGTTAAAACTAAAAACAAAAAACTTAAATCACTTGCTTTCCCAGCAGCAGTTAGTTCAATGCTTGGGATTACAGAACCAGCCATCTTTGGGGTTAACTTAAGATACTTTAGACCATTTATTGCAGCATCTATCGGGGCTGCATGTGGAGCACTCTATGCTTCTGTAGTAGGTCTAGGGGCAACAGGTACAGGTGTAACAGGTGTTTTTGGTATCTTATTACACTTACATGCACCGCTTCAATATATTATTTTATTTGCTGTCTCATTAGGCGTAGCATTTGTAATGACTTTAGTGCTTGGCTGGAAAGAAGAGAATAACTAATAAATAAGGGACTGCTTATCAGTCCCTTTTGGTATAGAGGTGGAGAAAAAATATGAATGCTTTAAATAGAGATTTAAAAAAACTAACTACATGGCTAGAAGAATTAAAAGGGCAATGCGTGAAAGAAGACCCTTACTGTTTGACTTTTCATCTTATGCCTAAAGTAGGCTGGCTTAATGATCCTAATGGACTTTGTCATTATAATGGAGAGTATCATGTATTCTTCCAGTACGCACCATTCGATGCAACGGGAGGGGCTAAATTCTGGGGACATTATACAAGTATAGATATGATTAATTGGCAAGATGAGGGAACAGCACTTTATGCAGATCAACCTTTTGACTGTCATGGTGTTTATTCCGGCTCAGCACTCATTGAGGATGGAAAAATGTACCTTTACTACACAGGTAATGTAAAGGAAATGGGTGACTATGACTATATCATTAAAGGAAGACAACATAATACTGTTTTAGCCGTAAGTGAAGACGGTAGAACATTTAAACATAAACAGCTTCTTATGACTAATGCAGATTATCCAGCAAATATGACAGCACATATCCGTGACCCTAAAGTATGGAAGGAAAATGATACTTATTATATGGTACAAGGTGCCAGAGATAAAGAAGACGTAGGACAAATCTTAGTTTTTGCTTCTTCTGATAAAGTGAACTGGAAAGTGATTAATACTTTAAGATCTAGTGAAAAGTTCGGTTATATGTGGGAATGCCCAGATTTATTTGAATTAGATGGATATACAGTTCTTATGCTTTCACCACAAGGCATAGAGGCAGAGGAGATTAAATATCAAAATATCTATCAAAGTGGCTATTACTTCTTAAAAGGTGATTTTAAAACTTCAAATTATACACTAGGACAATTTGAAGAGTTAGATAGAGGTTTTGACTTCTATGCACCACAGACTTTTATAGATGAAAAAGGCAGAAGGATTTTAATTGGATGGATGGGACTTCCGGATATTGATGACCTTTACAGCAATCCAACAGTAGCATACGGCTGGCAGCATGCTTTAACACTCCCAAGGGAGTTACAGATTAAGGATGGGAAACTTATTCAAAAGCCGGTAATAGAAATCGAAGCACTTCGTCAAAATGAGCAGGAGTGGGCTGTAAAAGATACATTAAAAGTAGAAGCGCCAAAAACTTTTGAAATTGATTTAAAAGTAGATCTCTTAAAGGATGATTTTGAACTTATCATTAAAAAAGGTATGTACTTAACTTATAAAAAAGCAGAGGGATTATTCACTTTAGCATTTGATGGGTGTGGCTATGGAAGAGATAAGAGAAGTGTTAAAATAGATGTATTAAGAAATCTACGTCTATTTGTAGATACTTCTTCAGTAGAAGTTTTTCTTAATGATGGAGAAGAAGTATTCTCAAGCCGATTCTACCCTGAGGCAGATGAAAGAAGCATTGAATTAAGAGGACATTCGTTAGAAGGTAAGTTAACTCTATGGGAAATGAAGGCGATGACTATTGAAAACAAAGGTGATAAGTAGGATAGGAGCATTACTTTTTGATAATATAGTCCTATATGCATTAGGGCTAGGTGCGCTTATTCAGTTAGGCTACCCAGCTGAAAGAACCCTGATTTTAGCGAGTATAGGTTTTGTCTTATATAGTGTTTTAACCCCAACCTTTTGTAAGGGATACCAACTAGGGAAATACCTTTTAGGCATGAAAATTGTAACAGATACTTATGATCAGCCAAGTGTATGGCGTTTTATAGTAAGGGAATTAAGTAAAATCATGTATACGTTGCCTATTATAGGGATTATCTTGATTTTAATTTCACAGTTTTTAATGACTAGAAGAGAAGATGGAAAGACCTTACATGATTTAATTGCAGGGACTAGAGTGATTCGTATTTAAGAAGGAGTAAGAAGATGAAAAAGATATTAGCAATTGGAGAGGCGTTAATTGATTTTATACCAAGTGAAAAAGGATGTTCACTTAAAGACGTAGTAAGTTTTGAACGTGTAGCAGGGGGAGCACCTGCAAACGTAGGAGCAGCTATTGCTAAATTAGGTGGTAAGGCAGGTTTTATTTCACAGCTGGGACAAGATGCTTTTGGTGATTATATCATTGAAGTGCTTCAACAAGCTGGTGTAGATACACAGTATATCCTTCGTACAACCAAAGCAGGTACAGGGCTTGCCTTTGTATCTTTAAAATCAGATGGTAATAGAGACTTCTCTTTTTACAGAAATCCAAGTGCAGACTTACTGATGCAGCCTGAACAGGTGGAAGAAGATTGGTTCAAAGATTGCTATGGTTTACATTTTTGTTCAGTAGATTTAGTAGATTTTCCTATGAAAAAGGCACATAAAAAGGCTATTGAATACATGATAAAAAATGGTGGGGTAGTAAGTTTTGACCCAAATGTACGCTTACCTTTATGGCCAACAGCAGATGCTTGTAGAGATGCTATTTTAGAGTTTCTTCCTTATGCTCATGTGATTAAAATTTCTGATGAAGAATTAGAATTTATTACAGGCTATAAAACAATAGAAGAAGCTAAGGCACTTTTATTTAGAGGTAATGCCCAACTTGTTATCTATACAAAAGGTGGGGATGGTGCTGAAGTTTACACTAAGGAAAGTATGGTAAGTGTAGGGGGGAGAAGAGTAGAAGTAATTGATACGACAGGGGCTGGGGATTCCTTTATTGGAGCATTCCTTTATAAACTTTTAGCAGCAGATATAAAAGCAGAGGCATTATCTAGCTTATCTGGGGAAATACTTAAAGAGTATCTAAACTTTGCTAATGCTTATGCAGCTTATAGTACACAAGGTAAAGGAGCTATTGGTTCTTATGCAACATTAGAAGAAATAGAAAGTTATATAAAAAACAGCTAGAGCATATAGGCTCTAGCTGTTTTTTATATAATAATATTATTTAGCAGTAGTTAAAGCACTGTTTACCGCTTCAAATACAGCAGTACTTGAGTTAGATGCACCTGTTACAGCATCAATGCCTTCTGTAGATTGGTTATAAATAATATCTGGAATTAAATCATTTTGAATAGACATAAAGATTGAAGATGTTTCATGATGTTCAAGAACTTCGATAGTATCAATGAAACCATCTTTTACAGTTACTTCAACTTTAATGGTACCGTTGTTACCAGTTGCTTCACCTTGGTAAACACCATCTTTGAAGCTAGCAGTAGCAGTTTCATTTATTTTTGGTGTAGAAGCTTCTTCTTTTTCAGAAACTGTAGTAGCACCTATACCACCATCTGCCATAGCAAGTGTAGCAGCTTTAGTACCAGCTTGACGTCCAAATACAATAATATCTGCTAAAGCATTACCACCAAGACGCTCAGCGCCATGTACACCACCTGTTACTTCACCAGCAGCAAATAAACCAGGAATAATATTACCATCTGTATTTACAACTTCAGCATTTGTATTGATTTTGATACCACCCATTGTATGGTGAACACCTGGTGCAATTTTGATTGCATAGTAAGGTGCTTTTTCAAAGGCAATATCCATACCAGCGCTACGTCCAAATGCAGCATCAATACCTGATTTTACAGAGTCATTCCATGCAGCGATTGTTGCTTTAAGAGTATCCGCATCCATTCCAAGAGCAGTTGCTAAAGCTTCAGGTGTTTCACCTTCAGTTGTAAGGCCTTGCGCTACATATTTTTCGATTGCTTTTAAGCTTTCGCGTACACCTTGGTCAAACACAAGGTATGCATATTGATCTTCTTGCTCTAAGACAGCAGCAGATACTTTGTCGCGAGTGGACATTTCATCTGTAAAACGTTCGCCTTTAGTATTTACAAGAATTGCACCATTACCGCGAACAGCTTCTGTAATAAGAGCAGCTGTTTCAGGATGAACTGTTGGGTGAATCTGAATTTGCTCAATATCGTCAAGAGCTGCACCAAGAGCTTCAGCTAAGATAATTCCATCACCTGTTGCACCTGGTTGGTTTGTACTAATAAAGCCATCAAGTTGTGGCTGATATTTTGTGTAAAGTTCTGGATTATTTCCAAATCCACCAGATGCAATAACAACAGCATCTGCTTTGATGATGTAAGAAGTTTTTTCACCATTTTCTGTAGCAATTGCTTTAATACCTGTTACTTTATCATTTTCGTAAATAACTTCAGTTGCTTCAGTGTTGAGCATTGTATCAATACCACGTTGTTCTGTATTTTGATAAAGAACATTTACTAAATGATCACCTACAGGAGCACCACCAGTTGGTCTATGAGCACGCTTGAAAGATGCGCCACCAAGGGAACCTACATCAGAAAGATCAGCACCTAAATCTATAAGCCAAGCTACAGCATCGGCAGCATTTTCAGTCATAAATTTAACAAGTTCAGGATCGTTGAGTTCCTCTCCACCCTTCATTGTGTCAGTATAGTGAACTTCAACAGTATCTTCAATTCCAGCTTCTTTTTGAAAAGTTGTTCCAGCAGCGTTTAGACCACCTGTTGCACGAGCAGTATTTCCGCCAACGAAAGGCATTTTTTCTACTAAAATAACATGAGCTCCAGCATCATGTGCTTCAATAGCAGCACTTAAGCCACCACCACCAGCACCGATAACGATAACATCTGTTTCAAGTGTAAGAGTTTCTTGTGCTGATTCAGTTACTTCTGTTGTAACTTCTTTTTCTACTTGAGTAGGTGTAGAAGCACAACCTGTTAATAGGGAAACTGATAAACCTAAGCAAGCTATAGTAGATAAAAGTTTTTTCATCTTCATAATAATATCCCTCTTTATGTTTGATAAATTATTGTCAAACATAGTGTATCATAGTATAAAAAATAAATATATAGCTTAACATAATGTCTGAACAGGAAATATATTATGTGTTGTTTTAAATAATTTTAATAAGTGTAAAATTATTTAAAAAATGTATTGAATTAAATTGATAGGAGTTTTATAATATATAGTACAAGGCCCGTTGGTCAAGAGGTCAAGACGCCACCCTCTCACGGTGGACTCAGGGGTTCGATTCCCCTACGGGTCATATAAAAAGACTTAGCAAATGTTTGCTAAGTCTTTTCTGTTTTTTCTGTTATTAAATCAAATGATTGGATTCAATTGACTAAGTTAATTATACTATAGTAAAATTATTTTATAGGTTTTCGGAAGACCTATACACTCACTCCTTGACCTGTGAATATAAAAGTCAAGACTATAAAACTCCCCAATCTTCTTTATAGATGACCTGGTCAAGGAGGATTTTTGAACTAATTATATTGGAGATAGATTAAAGAGGACTACTTTATAAGTGTAGGCCTCTTTTTATACTTTAAATAAGGTATCGCTTATAACAATGAAATAAAATTGTAACTAGCTTTTTTTCCTAAAAAATGACATAATATAATCGACAATATACGAGGAGGGACTATGATGGATTTTAGACAAGGGTATAACCGCTGGTTAAATGAAGAAAAGGTTGATGAAGCTTTAAAAAATGAACTTCAAGCAATTGAAAATGAAAAAGAGATTGAGGACAGATTTTATAAAAATCTTGAATTCGGAACAGGTGGTTTAAGAGGTAAAATTGCAGCAGGAAGCAACCGTATGAATGTTTATACAATAGGTAAAGCTACTCAAGGGCTTGCAACATACCTTTTAAAACACAAAGCTGAGCCAAGTGTCGCTATTGCATATGATTCAAGAAATATGAGTAAAGAATTTGCAGACCAAGCAGCAAGCGTACTTGCAGCAAATGGGGTAAAAGTATTCCTTTACCCATCATTAAGACCAACACCAATGCTTTCTTTTACAGTTAGACATTTAGAAACAGATGCAGGTATTGTTATCACAGCATCTCATAACCCTAAAGAATACAATGGTTATAAAGTATATGGTAATGATGGTGGACAAATTACAGATGAAGCTGCAAAAGAGATTTTATCTTATATTGATGCAGCAGACATCTTTGAAGATGTTAAAGTTATGACATTAGAAAAAGCAGAAAAAGAAGGTAAATTAGAATACATTACAGAAGAAGTAGATAAAGCTTACTATCATCAAGTAGAAACTTTATGTATTCGTAAAGACCTTATTAAAGAAAAGGCGTCAGAACTTAAGATTATCTACACACCAATCCATGGTAGTGGTAATATTCCAGTTCGTACAATGCTTAATAAATTAGGTTTTACAAATGTAGCAGTTGTTAAGGAGCAAGAACTCCCAGATGGAAACTTCCCAACAGCACCATATCCAAACCCAGAAGATAAACGTGTATTTGAGCTTGCTATTGAAATGGCAAAAGAAACAGCACCAGACCTTATCTTTGGTACAGACCCAGACTGTGACCGTATTGGTGTAGTAGTTAAAGAAAGTGCTGATAGCTATAAAGTATTAACAGGAAACCAAGTAGGTATCCTACTTAGTGACTATATCTTAAATGCACGTAAGGAAATGGGTACTTTAAGTGGACAAGATACAATTGTTAAAACAATTGTAACTTCAGATATGGTAAAACCTATTGCGACGCATTATGGCACACAAGTAATGGATGTTTTAACAGGTTTTAAATACATTGGAGAGAAAATCAAAGAGTTCTTAGAAACAGGTGCAAATAACTTTGTATTTGGTTATGAAGAAAGCTATGGTTATTTATCAGGAGACTTCGTAAGAGATAAAGATGCTGTTATTGCTTCTGTACTTATTGCAGAGATGGCACTTTACTACCGTACACAAGGTAAAAACCTTTATGAAGCACTTGAAGATCTGTTCAAACAATATGGTTACTATAGAGAAGACTTAGTATCTATCCAGATGGAAGGGAAAGATGGTCAAGAGAAAATCCAAGCGATTATCTCTAACTTAA
This sequence comes from Zhenhengia sp., assembly GCF_046966505.1. Lineage (NCBI taxonomy): Bacteria > Bacillati > Bacillota > Clostridia > Lachnospirales > Lachnospiraceae > Zhenhengia > Zhenhengia sp. Next base: position 40,166 of record NZ_JBKVCH010000014.1, on the reverse strand, counting down.
GAGAAAATGCACCTAAAGAAGTAGGTGGTATAAGAGTAGTAAGAGTTGAAGATTATAAACTATCTAAAGCTTACAATGTATTAGAAGGGGCAGAAGAAGCAATCTTCCTTCCAACTTCAAATGTTATGAAATTTATTTTAGAAGATGGTAGTTGGTTTGTAGTAAGACCTTCAGGTACAGAACCAAAAATGAAAATCTATGTATCTATCATTGGACAAGATGAAAAGGATGCTACAAATAAAGTAGAAAATTTCAAAAAACAAGTTTTAGAATTAGTAGAAAATAACTAGTTCATTCAGCTATAAGAAGCTAGGTCATTTCCTAATTTAGGTAGGCCTAGCTTTTTTTATATACATTGTTGTTAAAGGAGATTAAATCATGAAAAGAGTAGAAAATAAAGTAGCATTAGTCACATCTTCTACAAGAGGGATTGGACTTGCTATTGCTAAAACACTTGCTAAAGAAGGTGCACGTGTATACCTTGCAGTAAGAAGATTAGATGCAGGTCAGGAGGTAGCGAATGAAATTATTGCAGAAGGTGGATTTGCTAAGCCTGTTTACTTTGATGCTTCTAAAGTAGAGACACACATGAGTATGATTGAAGAAGTAGTTGAAGCTGAAGGACGTATAGATATTTTAGTCAATAATTATGGTTCAACAGACGTTCAAAAGGACTTAGATCTCGTACATGGAGATACAGAAGCTTTCTTTAATATTGTTAATCAAAATCTTGAAAGTGTTTACTTACCATGTAAGGTGGCGGTACCTTATATGATTAAAAATGGTGGAGGAAGCATTATTAACATTTCTACAATTGGTTCAGTAAACCCTGACCTTGGACGTATTGCTTATGTTGTATCTAAAGCAGCTATCAACGCGCTTACACAAAATATTGCAGTTCAGTATGCAAAAAAAGGGATAAGATGTAATGCTGTTCTTCCAGGTCTTATTGCTACGGATGCAGCCCTTAATAATATGTCAGAGGAGTTCTTAGAACATTTCTTAAGACATGTACCACTTGACCGTACAGGGTATCCTCAAGATATTGCTAATGCAGTACTTTTCTTTGCAAGTGATGAATCTTCTTATATTACAGGTACACTTCAAGAAGTAGCAGGTGGATTTGGTATGCCATCACCTATTTATGGGGATGCTGTTAAGAAATAAGGTTATTTTAGGAGGGAGTTTATGAGATATGTCGTTGTTTGTGATGTCCTAGGTGAGGGTGGTCGGTTTAATAATAACCTTAGAAGAGAGGTTTATGAAAAACTAGGAGTAAAATCTTCTTCATTGCCGGCCCACTTTACGATTAAGGCGCCTTTTGAACATGAAGGTTCTATAGAGGACCTTGAGAAAGTGTTAGAAGTATTTTGTCATAAGGAACATGCAGCACCTTTTAGACTTAAAGGCTATGATCACTTTGATGATAGAGTGGTTTACATGCATGTAGACATGTCTGATGAAGGCCAAGCTATGCATAGCAGATTGATTGATGCAATGGCTGAGGTACCTTATATTATTTTTGATAAAAAAGATGGAAAAGATAAGATTTTTCATGTGACAGTATCTTCTAAGAAAGTAGCACCTATGTATAACAAGCTATGGGATTATGTACATCAGTATCCTTGTGATTTTGAATGTATGTTTGATAACATTAGCCTATATAGATGGGATGGTTATAAATGGCAATTACACAAAAAATTTGAATTTAAATAATGGTAAAGGGATTAGACATTAAAATAAGATGTTTAATCCCTTTGTTGTTATTACAATTTGAATATAAAGAAAATTTGTTTAGGTAGTTGAATTATAATATTATACGACGTATAATATTGATGAATGAATAATATCATGCAGACAAAGGAGTAGAAGCTGTGGCAATTCAACTAGGAGGTAATTTGTTAGAAGCATGTGTACTGGCTGTTGTGCGTAATGAAGATGTTTATGGTTATCGTCTTACACAAGAGGTAAGGGAAGCCTTAGACATTTCGGAGTCCACACTTTACCCCGTATTAAGGAGATTACAAAAAGAGGGGTATTTACACGCTTATGATGAACCTTATCAAGGAAGAAATAGAAGGTACTATCAGATTACAGAATTAGGACATCAGAAGTATGAGGAGTTTTTAAAGGAATGGGATGTCTACAAGAAAAAAGTAGACCATATTTTAGTAGGAGGAGTAGAACATGAATAGGGAATTGTTTATGAGAGAGCTAGCAGGTAGACTGTCTAAGTTGCCAGAAGAAGAACGGTTAGCAGCTATGCAATACTATGAAGAATATTTTGATGAAGCAGGACCAGATAGGGAAGAGGAGGTGATTAGGGGACTTGGGAGCCCATCTGATATTGCTAAGCAGCTTCTTGCAGAATTTGTTGTCAAGGAAGCAGAAGTAAAACCTATGAAGCCAAAGCAAAGTTTTCAAGCAGTATGGATTGTTATTGCAGCACTATTTGCGGGGCCAATCGCACTGCCACTAGCTTTTGTAGTAGCAATTTTAGTATTTGCCGGATTTGTAACAATAGGCTCTCTTGTTTTTGCGGGAGTAATCACAGCAGTAGCTTTGCTTGGCGCTGCTAGTATTGTCTTAGTTGTAGGAATAAAGATGTTATTTATTCAACCAGCGACGGGCCTTGTGATGGTAGGAGGGTGTTTAGCTTTAATTGGAGTTGGTCTATTAGTAGGACTTTTAATGTACATTGTAATTGGCAAAGGATTACCTATGATTGCAAAAGGAGTTATTAGTTTATTTAATCGCCTTAAAGGGGGAACGGCCACATGTTAAAAAAATCAACGATAGTAGCTATAGCAGGTAGTTTAATTGTAGGAGGTATAGGCCTAAGTACAGTAGGATTAGCCTTAGGTGGGGAGTCTTCAGTACATTTTGATTCATTTTTAGAACTAAGTGAACCTACTTTTGAAAAAGAATATAGCCAGAAGATAATAGAGGCACAATCAGAATTAAGAATGACAATGGATAGAGAAGAAAAACTTGATACAGGTGAGGTTAAGCAAAAAGGTTGGGAGAAACTAGATGGTTTTAGTGAAATGAAAGTGGAAGTTGGAACAGTTGATTTTAATGTAGTCATAGGGGAAGACTATAAGATTGAGGTAGATGTAAAAACTAATGTAGATCTTAGCTATGATATTAGAGGAGAAAAGCTTTATATCAAGCAGAAAAATATAGAACAGTATAGAAGAAATAATGGCTTTAGAAGTAACTTAAATGATGGAACCATAACAGTGATGATTCCCCAAGATGCAAAACTTGAGGAGGTTATACTTAATTTAGGTGTAGGAGAAGGGCATTTAGAGGGAATTACAGTAAATGAGTTAGAAATTAGCAATGGCGTAGGCAGTATGAATATTAATAATGTAGTCGCTAATAATGCACATATTACAGGTGGTGTGGGAGACATAAAGGTAGAAGATTTTAAAGTAAAAGGTGTTGTTTTTGATAGTGGGGTAGGTGATCTTAATGTTACAAGCCTTGTAAGTGATAGATTAGAGGCGAATATGGGTGTAGGTGATGTATCTATACAAGGAGACATTCAGGGAGATATAGAAATAGGTGGAGGATTAGGATCATTAAGACTTGAATTAGTAGGGCAGGAGAAAGACTATAACTATTTTATCTCAAGAGGTGGTGGCCATATTACTATTAATGAAATGAACCAATTTGGTTTAGGTGATGTGAAAGTTAATAATAATAGCCAGTACAATATAGAAATTGAAGCTGGCTTAGGTGAGATTCTAATAAAAACGGATAAATAGAGAGAAGGACTGCTACATGCAGTCCTTTTTAGATATTAAGAAATTTAAATACTGGTTTAAGATAAAATGATAAAATAGTCTTTTAGACTTTGGTGAATGAATGGAGAGGGGATTACTTTTTATGTCTGTGTAGAAAGTGAAGAAAAAGGACAAGCTATAAGGTAAGAAAATATTACCAACTCTTTATAGAAGGATGCTAAAATAAAAATAGAAAAAGAGGTGATAAGGACATGAAGAAAAAGTATTTTATTAGTACTTTATTGGTAAGTTTAAGTGCGATAGGTATTATATTTTACAATGGATTAGTAGTAAGAGAGTATCCTATACAAGTGGCAAATATGAAAAGTGGAGAGAGCGTAAAAATAGTTGTACTAACAGATTTGCATAGTTTCAAATATGGTAGACGCCAAGAGCGCCTAATTAAACAAATAAAAAAGCAGAATCCAGACCTTATTATGTTAGTGGGAGATATTGTAGATGATTATCGTCCAGTAGAGGGAGTAAAACTTTTACTAGAGGGTTTAAAGGATACTGTGCCTATATTTTATGTAACTGGCAATCATGAAGAGAATATCAAGAGCTTACCTAATGTTAAAGCCTTTTTAAGAAGTTATGGTGTTACTGTATTAGAGGGAGAATATGCAAAAGTTATGGTAAATGAGGTACCTATTAACATAGGGGGGTTAAGTGATCCGTACAGTCGTTACCCTTTTGTAGAGCATTTTTATAAATTGGCAGAGGCTATAAAGAAAGAAAAAGGTGTGAAAATTTTACTTTCTCATAGACCAGAGTATGCGCCTCTTTATGAGAAAGGTGGCTATGATTTAGTACTGTCTGGGCATGCACATGGAGGACAGGTCAGGATTCCTTATTTGCTTAATGGGTTGTATGCTCCGGGGCAGGGATTCTTTCCTAAATATGCGGGAGGTTACTATAAGATGAAAGACAATACACATTTTATAGTAAGCAGAGGGCTTGCTATTTATCCAACTTTACCACGTGTGTTCAATCCACCAGAGATTGTATCGATTACATTATCAGGAATGAAATAGAGTTATAAATTATACTTATAAATTATACTTATAGATGGGATAATAAATAGTAATTTTACTTATACTAAAACTTATATTATGATAGAAGTAAAGTGATTGAAAATTAAACCTTGAAATCTTAGGAGGAACTTGAAATGGTTAGTGCAATTGTTGGAGGCAACTGGGGAGACGAAGGAAAAGGTAAAATTACAGATTTATTAGCAGGAAATGCAGACATTATCGTTCGTTTCCAAGGTGGTGCAAATGCTGGTCATACAATCATCAACGAATATGGTAAATTCGCACTTCACTTATTACCATCAGGTGTATTTAGAAAAGATGTTGTAAATATTATTGGCCAAGGTGTAGCTCTTGATTTAAGCAAATTATTTGGAGAACTTGATGGACTTACAAGTCGTGGGGTGCCAATGCCAAATATTCTTGTATCAGATCGTGCGCAAATTCTTATGCCTTACCATATATTATTTGACCAATTAGAAGAAGCAAGACTTGGAGATAAAAGCTTTGGTTCTACAAAATCAGGTATTGCACCATTTTATTCAGATAAATACTTAAAAATTGGTGTTCAAGTTGGTGAAATGTTTGATGATGAAATTTTAATGGAAAGACTTGAAAAAGTTTGTGAAATTAAAAATCAAACTATTAAATCTCTTTACCAAGGTACTGAGCTTCTTGATCCAAAGGCAGTTTTTGATGAAGTGGTTAAATATCGTGAACGCCTTGAACCAATGGTAGCAAACATTGCTTACTACTTAAATGATGCTATTAAAGCAGGTAAACACATTTTACTTGAAGGCCAACTTGGTGCATTAAAAGATACAGACAATGGTATTTACCCATATGTAACATCTTCATCACCACTTGCAGGTTTTGCAACAGTTGGTGCAAGTATTCCACCACATGAAATCAAACAAATTGTAACAGTTGTTAAAGCATACTCATCAGCAGTAGGTGCTGGCGCATTCGTAAGTGAAATCTTTGGGGAAGAAGCAGAAGAACTTAGAAAACGCGGCGGAGACTGTGGGGAATATGGTGCAACAACAGGTAGACCACGTCGTATGGGTTGGTTTGACGTTGTAGCAACAAAATATGGTTGTATGCTTCATGGAACAACAGATGTAGCGTTATCACTTCTTGATGTACTTGGTTACCTTGATAAAATCCCAGTATGTATCGGATATGAAATTGATGGCGTTGTAACAGATGTATTTCCAACGACACCACAGCTTAACAAAGCAAAGCCAGTTCTTACTTATTTAGATGGATGGAAATGTGACATCAGTGGTATTAAAAACTATGATGATCTTCCTGAGAATGCTAAAAAATACGTAGAGTTCGTAGAAGAAAAATTAGGTTACCCTGTAACACTTGTTTCTAACGGACCAAAACGTGATGATATCATCCTAAGAAATTTCAAGTAAAATAGAATTTAGATAAAATTAAAATAGAGTTTTTGAATATATACAGGCAGACGGTACTGGAGAACCTCCAACAGCCCAATCTTAAGTTGTAGCATAGACAACCAAACATTGAAGAAACTAGGATACTTATATCTCACTGAGTATTATAGACAAGTTAGTGTAAACTAAAGAACCGCTTTATATGGAACCGTACGTACGGTGGTGTGAGAGGTCGGTAGATAAACTCATTATCTACCTCCTACTCGATTTCATATTTGCTAATGTATGATCTAGGTTCTTAATTACGTTTTCAGTCTATTGACTTTATATCTCAAATATTTTATAATAATCAACAACAGAAAATCAATATTATGGTTCATAATAATGGTGCCCGCAAGAGACTCATTAGGTAGATGGAATATGCTACTCATCTTGCATAGGGCTTATTATATAAAAACCAAGGATTGATAAAGGTAGCCCGATGGTAGGGCTACCTTTTTTTGTTGAATTTAGTAACTTGTATTAGGAGGAAATATTGTGAAAGATTTAGAACATGCTAAGTACATAAAAAGATGTATAGAAATTTCTATTGAATCCCTAAAAAACGGGAATCATCCATTTGGTGCATTGATTGTAGATAACGAAGGTAGGATAATTATTGAATCTGGAAACATCGAGGTTACTGATAAAGAATGTACAGGACACGCAGAAACAACAGCTATGAGAAAAGCCGTTAAACACTATTCAAAAGACTTTCTATGGAACTGTACGTTATACTCTACAGCAGAACCTTGCTGTATGTGTACTGGTGCAATCTACTGGGGCAATGTTGGGAGAATTGTTTATGGTATCAGTGAGAAAAAACTATTGGAGTTAACTGGAAGTGATGCGGAAAATCCAACTTTTGATATGCCATGTAGAGAGATTATCGCAAGAGGACAAAAACCCATTGAAGTTATCGGTCCTATCGCAGATGATGAATTAGCGAAAGAAATTGTCGAGCCACATATAGGATATTGGAATAATAAATAAGAAAACCTTAAATATCTTGTTTATTGTGTTGTGGAGTTATAAGTATAGACAAAACACCATTATTTCAAGCTATAATACATAGAGTTAATCATGGTATAAAGTCATTTACACTTTGAATTTGTACTGTGCATCATTATAACTCACAGGCAATCATTACACAGCATTGTGTAGTTCGGAATTGCACTCATAACCTTACCCGTTTTTCGAGAAGTCAGCTCATTACTTGCCAGATAGCCGCCTTAAAATCCCCTTGTACGAGCTATCACACAGTAGTATCAGTGGGATATGAAACACTGAAAAAGCCCTGAAATAACAGGATTTTTTAATACCAGACATCACTTGCTGATGCCTGATCGGGGTTACTCCTAAACGGTAGGACGCTGGTTCGATTCCAGTCGGGAACGTATATTTTATAAGGACTGCCTAAAGGGCAGTCCTGTTTTTATGTGGTGCGTCCAGAAAAGCTGGACTATGCTTGCAGGTGAAAGTCCTGACTAGGTAATCGCCAAGGAGCCTAGTAACTAATCACCAGGCGTAGCAGAAATGTTGGGTCTGAAGCGTGAGGGTAATGTGTTCATCAGAATGCTAGTGAAAATGCAGGTTGTAACATTAAGTGAATTCTGCCGTATCGTTAAAAAGGACTCTTGTTAAAGAGATAAAGAGGAAGTCGAGCCTTGCGTATAAGGGCGAGGACCATGGAGGAGGTAAGAGTGAGTGAATGCGATAGTGAATAGACGTCTAGTAGGATTTAGGAACTATTATGGTTTAAAACATGCAGGTAAACAACTGAACAAGATAGACTGGTATGTACTAGAAAAGTTCACAGTATGGAATTCTGAGGGCTGGAATGGTAGAGAAACATATATTTAAAGAAATAGGAGTAGGTGTACCATAAGGTGGTCCCCCTAAGTCCTATACTGAGTAACATCATGCTTAATGAACTAGACCAAGAATGAGAACGTCGAGGACATAAATTTGTAAGATACGCAGGCGACATGATGATTCTGTGTAAAAGTAGAAGAAGTGCGGAACGTACTTTAAGAAATATCATACCATTTATAGAGAGAAAACTGAGGTTGCCTACATAGGAAAGGTAAAATTCCTAGGATTTTCATTCTATAAACATAAGATGAGTATGAGATTACAGGTACATCCAAAGGCAATTAGCAGATATGAAACAATTGCTAGTTAGAACAGACGAATGGATGAGGCGACGAATAAGAATGGTCTATTGGAAACAATGGAAGAAAGTTAAAACTACATAGAGGATGCTCACGCACTATGGAATCAATAAATGGAAGGCATGGGAATATGCAAATACAAGAAAAGGCTACAATAAAACTGTCTTACTTTTTGTTTACTTTGATGATTCTTAAGAAAATATGGATTATGATATAATATTATAAAAATAGAGTTACATTTGGGGGTGGCACCGTGAGAAGTGTACAAAAGATAGTAGAGAATATTGAGAGAGTTATAGTGGGAAAGAGAGAGGTTATTGAGTTATTAAGTATAGCGCTTATATGTAGGGGGCATGTGCTTATTGAAGATGTGCCGGGAGTAGGTAAAACAACTTTAGCAGGAGCTTTAGCAAAATCTGTATCGGGAAGACTTAAACGTATTCAGTTTACACCAGATGTATTGCCATCAGATTTAACAGGCTTTTCTATGTATAATCAAAAGACGGGAGAGTTTGAATATAAAGCAGGTACCTTATCTGGAGAATTTATTTTAGCAGATGAAATTAATAGAACATCGCCTAAAACGCAGGCAAGTCTATTAGAAGCGATGGAGGAAAGACAAGTTACTGTAGATGGTGTAACTTATAAAATGCCTAAAACCTTTATGGTGTTAGCAACACAAAATCCGGTAGATTACTTAGGGACTTTCCCCTTGCCAGAAGCGCAGATGGACCGATTTTTAATGAAGGTAAGTATTGGTTATCCAAGTGTGAGAGATGAGGAGAGAATGCTAGCTAAGTATAAGGCAGATAATCCTTTGCATACTTTACAGCCTGTTATAAGTAGTGAAGAGCTTTTACAAATTCAGGAGCAGGTATCAAAAATATATGTAGAAGAAAGTCTTTATAGTTTAATTGTTGAGATTGTAAGACAGACTAGGGTGCACAAAGATGTCCTACTAGGGGTAAGTCCAAGAGGAGCTCTAAGTTTATTGCATGCGGCTCAGGGACTTGCCTTTTTTAATGGAAGAGATTATATACTTCCAGATGATATTATAAAAATGGCACCATACGTATTGTCTCATCGTATTCAGCTTAAGCATGAAGCAAAGCTGAGAAACAAGGCTAATGAGGATATTATTCATTATATTTTAGAGGAAATTAGACTACCGAAGGTAAAAGCCTATGCTGAAAAATAGAATTTGCTATGGGATTGTTTTCATAATAGGTATGATTTTATGCTATGTTTATAAGAGTCCGGCTATATCCTTGTTTGGTTACACATTGATTTTCTTACCTATTGCTTCACTTCTTTATATGTTATGGGTATATGCTACGCTTACCTATACACAGGAGGTGGATAAGAAATTTATTACAAAAGGAGAATCGATTAGGTTTTTATTCAGTATTCATAATGAGAGTAGATGGGTCTATCCAGATATAGAAGTAATTTTTTATGGAGTAGATAGTATTCTGAATCAGTATTTTGAAAGTAAGTGTATGAGTATAGGTGGAAGAGAGAAGAAAACTTATGATTACCAGGTGCAATGTAAATATAGGGGCTATTATGAGATAGGCATTAGACAGATTTATGTTAAAGATTTTCTAGGACTTTTTAGAATTTCTTGTAAGGTGATGAATCCTAAGTTTGTAACAGTTTATCCCCGTATTATTCCACTTCGTTACTTTCCTCTTTTAGATCAAGATGGGCAAAATTTAGATATAGAAAGAGAGACATCTATAGGAGGGGGAGGTCTATTTTCCAGTATTCGTCCCTATGTTTATGGCGATAGCATGAAACAGGTTCATTGGAAGATGACTGCAAAAAAGCAGGAGCTGATGATGAAGGAAAGGCAAAGTGTATCTGTTTCTCATACTTATCTGTTTCTTGATTTGACTAAACATCCTTATGATATAGAAAGGAATACTGTTATTGAGGACAAACTTATTGAGTGTATGGTAGCAGTGAGCTATTATTGCCTTAGAAACAGTATGCCTATACAGTTTATCTATCATACAAAAAAGCTTATGACATATAGTGCTAGGGAAGAAAATGCCTTCCATATGCTTTATAAGGAACTTTCCGAGCTTAAGTTTGATTCAGAGATAGCTCTTGAGGAGGTTATTGCCCTTAGTCTTAGTCAGAGGGCGATAAGAAGTAATCAGGTGCTTATAACAGCTAAGGTCACTTATGGGCTTTATCAGCAAGTAGAGGCCTTAGTAAGAGAAGGGTGCCATGTCATTGTGGTATATGTAAGTCCTTATGAAGATAAACTAGAGGAAGATGAGGTGTGTCAGAGTGTATTAAAGGCTTTATATAAGCTTTCTGTAGTCTGCATCTATATGGGTTTTGAAGATGAACCGGAGAAAGTGTTATAAGGTAGGGGGGAACTATGAGACAAAAAATAATGAAGTATAGTTTATTAGTATGCCTTATGTTAGGCATGAGCTTTAGCTTAGTTTATAACCTCCTTTATGCTATTAGGCCTGATCAAAAGCCTGGCTTTATTTTCATAACAATAGCAGGCTGTATGTTGATAGCTATAGCTTTTGGAACTAGTATAAAGACTTTTGTAATAAGTTTGTTGGTGTTTGTTATAGGGGGAGTAGTATTAGGTTTTTATTTATATAGTGAAGGCCTTTTGGTTACAGTATATTGGCGTATTGTGTTTTTTATAAGGAGAAATCAGATGCTTTTAGGTATGAGCCTTTTAGTAACTTGGTTAGTATACTTTTTTACAATCAAAAAAATTAAATGGTTCATACCGGTTGGAGTAGGAAGTATATTTTGTGGTCTTTATATTATACAAAAGTTTCCAATGCCTACTTTGGGGATAGAAAGTTTTATTTTCATGAGTTTGTGTTATTACTTTTATCATTACTATGAAAAGATGCACTCGAAGGCTAAGAGTTACGCAAAAAGCATTGGAATATTTATGAGTATAGTACTGGGGTTAACCTATATTAGTGCATATATAGTGCCTATTAAGTTTACTTTTTTACATAATCTATTTGATAAAGAAGCTCATGAAAGTAGAACGTACAGATACAGCGAATATTATCCTTATACAGGAAGATTAGGTGGAGATCTAACGTTAGATGATAAGGAGATTCTAAATGTAGTAGCACCAAGTCAGACTTATTTAAGAGGCGGGACAAAGGCTGTTTATACAGGTCATGGATGGACTAATTATGAAGAAGAAGCTAATCGGTTTTTCATAGGTTCACATGCGCTTAAAGATACCCAGGAAGCGCTTTTAGGAAGTAAGCTTCTATCACAGGAGCCTTTTGAGAAACTTTTTGAAGGTAGTGCCTATAGGATTACTTATAAAGATATAAGAACAAGGTCTTTGTTTGTTCCGCCTAAAATGAATAATTTAGCAGTATCGCGTAATGGATACAGTGTTTACTGTGAAAACGAAGATACACTTTTTCTAGATTATCCTTATGGCAGAGGCTTTATTTATGTAGTACAAAGTTATATACCGAGATACAAAAGTCCATATTTTGAGGAAGCTATGAAAAAAAGTCAGCCAGGCCTTTATAAAGAAGCAAAGATAATGGGAAAAGACCCTTTTGCAGGAGAATTGGATGTTTTTATAGAGCGAGCAGATTTTATAAGAGAGCGCTATACGCAGCTTCCTAAAAGTGTAACGGATAGGGTGAGGGAGCTGGCTGAAATGATTACTAAGGATTATCAAACGCCTTATGAAAAGGTACGTGCTATTGAAGCTTACCTAGCAGGAAACTATACATATACTTTAACGCCAGGGGAAACAAGTAGGACACAGGACTTTGTAGACCAATTTTTATTCGAAATAAAAGAAGGATATTGCACATATTTTGCAACAGCTATGGCTGTATTAACGCGATGTATAGGTATACCAAGCCGATATGTAGAAGGTTACGTTATACCAGAAGAGTCGAGTGGCGGAGAAAATAATTATACTGTCACAAGCAGAGAAGCACACGCCTGGGTAGAAGTCTATTTTGAAGGTATGGGATGGGCTATGTTTGAGCCTACTGCTAGCTATCAAAGTGATTTAAGAGGTTATATGAATTCACAGCAAGATACATATTATGTGCAGCCTCTGATAGAGGAAAGGACTAGAGTTGATAGGATAGATCCGATACCAAGACAAAATATTCAGTTAGATTATAGAATTTATGTTACTGGCATAGGAGGTATTATAGGTATTTTAATCCTATTGAGAGTAGGTATTTATATACATAAATATAGGCGTATGAAAAAAATGTCCCCCAATGGAGCTATATGTTATTTCTATCACCTAAGCTTAAAAGAACTTTACCGTAAAGGGTATGCTATAGAGCCAGGAGAAACAGAAATAATGTATGCTAGTCGTATGGATGAACTTTTTGAGATAGAGTTCCTTACTATGATGATGTGTACAGAAATTTATTTGAAGGCACAGTATAGCCCGGTAGAACTCTCTATAGAAGAAGTAAAAATGATGAGACAATTTTATAAACAGTGCAGAAAAAAATTAAAGTTTAGAGAAAAACAAGATTAGAGTAGACTTTAATAGTAAAATATTGGTATAATATGACGGTAAATAATTTACAAATCTTATTAAAACAAGAGATGGATTATAATGAAATACATAGATTTAACATTAACCGTGAGAAAGACCAATAAAGCATATCAATGGGCACAGACACAGCTTAAAAAGGAAATTGTAATGGGACATGTTGGGACACATATTGATATTTATGATAAACCTAATATTCCTTTAGACTATATGCAAACAAGAGGTGTTCTCTTAGATGCAAGTCATGTTACTGAAGGGGAAATCACAAGTGATGATGTTGATTTAGACTATGTAAAACCAGGAGACTTTGTACTGATTCGTACAGGAGCGATTGAGAGACATCCTTATGGTAGTGGACTATACTTTAGACAAAGTCCGATTTTATCATGGGAACTTATAGAGGAACTGATTGATTCGAAAGTAAGATTCATAGGACTTGATGCACCAGATATGAGACGCGGTCATGAACATGTACAAGCGGATAAAATGTGTGAATCAAAAGGAATCTATGTTGTAGAAAACATGAAGAATTTAGATCAGATCAATCCAGATACAGTATGCAAAGTCTTAACCATGTGGCATGAAGAACCAGAAGCGACGGGGATTAGATGCCGAGTTGTAGCTGTGCAACCAGAAGATGATGATGAGAAGAGCAACCATTCATAAAAGGCTGCTCTTTTTATTTACAATTTTATATTTTAAAGAGAGAAAGAATAATTTAGAAACAGTTTTTCGCGTGGAAGGATAAGGAAAGCATATTAAGTCCTATGATTTCACATACTTAAGCGGCTCTAGCAAGAGCTGGGTTATCTACAAGCTTGTTGAGATAGCCTTCATAAATAAGGTGTAAATCAGGATGTCTTCTAAAGTCTCCAGCTGTTGTAAAGAAAGGGTCTTTGTCAAAATAGAGTGCTTTAGCTTCACGAAGTATGTAAGAAACGAAATGAGAGCAGAAATAGCTATTTTTAGGATGAAGTTTTACATTAAACATATAACTTATAACACCTAGTGCATTATATTTATATTTTTTCTGTTCAGACTTAAAATTTTCAATTTGCTGTTTAAGCAAGTGATAGGATTCATCGGTCACATCAAGTGTGTACATGAGACATTCTGTTTTAGGAAAAGCAGCGACCCATCTAGGATAATTCTCATTCATAAATCCACCTATAAAGGGATTACGAATTTTTTTTCTACTAAAGCTATACCCATTTGAAAAGTTATCATCAAAGAGAAGTGAAACATGAGCATAAGGCTCATGGGTATAGGAAGTAATTAAAGAGCAAAAGATACTTTCTGTTTTACTAAGCATAATATAAATTGTTTTCATACGTCATCCCCTTAAAGTAGATTTATCTATATGAAGATATTATAAAGAAAAATGTAGAGGAATACAATGAAGCGTTTATTCTAAAGGGGTACCCTATAGAAATAAACGCTTCATTGTATTCCTCTTTTTGTATTTAAGAGTAAAAGGAAAATTTTTGTCTATACTAATAGCTAGAAAATATAGCTTAAAATGAGGTGACAAAATGGACGCCAATACAGAACTACTTAATTTTATTTTTCAAAATTCTGAGATGGGAACAAATACATTAGATGAACTCATTGAAATTGCAGGAGATGTACCTTTTGAACAGGTATTACTTAAACAAAGAGGAGGCTATAAAGTCATTAATCAAGAAGCAGTACGCCTTATGGAAGGAAGTGAGGAAGAGCCAAAAGGAATTAGTAAATTTGATCAAATAAGGACTTACCTTATGATTAAAGCTTCTACATTAACTAATCATTCAGCTTCTCACTTTGCAGAAATGATGATACAAGGGAGTACTATGGGAATAATCAATTTATGTAAGCAGCTCAATAGCTACAAAGAGGTAAACCCTGAAATTCGTGCATTAGCAGAGCGGTTATTACAGTTTGAAGAGGGAAATATTCAAGAACTTAAGAAATATTTAAGGCAGGATAAAGCATAAACAAAAGGGACTAGCCAGAAATGGGGAGTCCCTTTTACATTAGGAACTATTTAAGACGTTTACGAAGTTTATCCATATATTCTTCTAAATGGATAAATTGCATATGAGGGAAGGCATTTAAAAGACGTTGATGAAGAATATTTTTCTTAGATAATTTTTTGCTAAGTTCTTGCTCTAAGTATAGGGTGAGCTCGGTGCGAAGAGCTTTAGGCTTTAAGGTAATATCATGTTTGGTTTTAAGGAGCTGGCTGATTTCTGAGATAGAATAGATTCGTGCTTTTAGCGAGCTTACGGTATAAAGTGTTACCACTAGGTCAATGCAGAAAAGACATTCAAAGCCCATAACTATAAGAGGTAGAGCATTCTCTGGAATATGTAGAATAAATTTCATAACTGCTGGGTGAACTAAGTAGATAATAAGAAGAGAAAGTATACCGAATAAAGTAGAGTTAAGTAAGCAGACGCGACCATGAATATTACATTTACGCTTAGAATAATCCCACCAATGTGCATGAAAGGCCTTTTCTAACATATAACTTGTTATATATTCGAGTAAACTTGTAAGAAAAATACCTAATAAAAGCACAAGAAATGGAGAAGCCTTGTAAGGTTCCAGTAGATAAAGGACGATAAGTGCACCAATACCATATACAGGGCAGTAAGGTCCATTGAGAAAACCACGGTTAATAAAATGCTTAGCAGGCAAAGAGCAATAAATCACTTCGCAGCTCCATCCTAAAATGCTGTAGATAGCAAAGTATAAAATAAAGATATAAAAAGGTGACATATACAACCTCCCTAGGTAAAATAGTAATAGATAAAAGAGTAAAGGAGCATAACAAAATGCCAATGATTCGTATAAGAGGAATTCAAATGAATAAAATAAAACAAGTAAGTAGCAAACTTGTAGAAGATTTACATCACATTATTGGATGTCCTAAAGATTATTTCACTATAGAGTGTATGCATAGTACATTTATTTATGAAGGAAAAGAAGTGGAAGCGCCTACACTTATAGAAGTGGCATGGTTTGATAGAGGTCAAGAAGTACAAGATGAAGTAGCAGAATGTATGATGAAACACTTCGGGGATGAGGCAGAATGTTTAGAGGTTTATTTTATACCGCTTCAGGAAACGGCGTATTATGAAAATGGTGAGCATTTTTAATAAGAAAAGAGATGAAAGAGAATGTTAGATATTCCAGAGATTTATCAGAAAAGATTAAAAGAAGTGTATAACTATTTTAACCAGAAGCAGTTTGATATTTATGAGATTTATCTGTTTGGTGGTTATGCACGCAAACAAATAAAAGATACAAGTGATATTGATTTATTATTTTTAATAGATGAGGTTGTAGCACCTAAGAAGGCAAAGCACTTGCGTATGGATATATGTGAGGAATACGAAGAATATGTTAAATATGCTTATGAGGTAGACGTTAAAATATATGGCAAAGCACGTTTTTATGAGCTGGCTTCAAGGCTTTCATTTGAAAGTGAGATTGCTAAATATATGATGCCTTTGAAGGAGGCGGTAGGCTGTGAATAGATCTATGATTGATTTTGCAGGAACAGACTATGCTCTTGTACAGCATATTAAAGATATAGAAGGGATGGAAGACCCTACAATTATCAATTGCCAGCAATGTGCAGAAAAGTATTTAAAGCACCTTATAAGAGAGTATTTAAATGAAATTATAAGAAGTCATAGCCTTTCGGCTATGATTTCGCAGCTTGAGGAAAAGTTTCCTGAGCTTATAGAATATAAAAGAATTGCTCGTTTCTTAACAGACAGCTACTATGATAGACGTTATGAAAGTGAAGATTATGTCATGCTTGAGCCAGATGAGTATGAGGATTACTTAGCTCAAAGCTTAGAGTTTATTGAATACCTAAGAAAGTTATGTGGAGTGACTTCTTGTAAGGAGGAAGGCTAATATGCTTAAACATATTGCACATGTAGGAGTTACTGTATCTAATTTAGAAAGATCTATAGATTTTTATCAAAAATGCAAGGATTTGGTAAGAGTAAGGCTGTTTATTTTAAAGATCCTGATGGGATTCTATTAGAGCTTATAGAAGAAATAGAGTAAGGGTATTTGAAGAGCTATTTAGGGCAGGTAAGTGTAAAACTATTGTTCCATTTTCTTATTTTTCATATAATTTTAGTGTAAGCTTACAAAACAAAATATGAAAGGAATGGGGAGATGAAGCTGACTATTAATCAAAGTCTAAATCAGGGAGAGACAGAAGTTATTATTAACTGCAATGTAATAGATGCTAGGCTACAGCATTTGATAGATTACATTAGACAATACTCCTTTTCTCTAGAGGGGAGAATAGGAGATGAGGTGTATAGTATTGCATTAGAAGATATCTATTACATTGATTGTGTAGATGGAAAGACCTTTCTATATAGTCAGGAACAAGTTTATGAGAGTAAAGAACGCTTAAATACTTTAGAAGAAAAGCTAGGTAGCACTTCTTTTACGCGCATTAGTAAGAACTGTATTTTAAACTGTATGTATTTAAAAAGTGTCAGTCCACTTTGGAATCATCGTATGGAAGCTACTTTGGCAAGTGGGGAAAAGTTAGTGATTACACGTAATTATATCGGTAGTTTAAAAGAGAAGTTAGAAATGGGGAGGTTTAAGCATGCATAAAATTATGAAGTTTTATTTTCCAGGAACTTGTATAGTTTTTACACTAGCTATGCTTTCAGCGACAATCACTAATGCCTTGCATGGGGATTTTAGTGATTATCATATGTATATGCTAGAAATATTAGGAATGATTATTTTGTTTTATACCTTAGATTATTTTATTTCTAAGATAAATTTTAAGACTTATAGAAGTTATGTGTTAACGGGATACACTATTATGCTTATTATTTATTTAGGACTAGGTAAAGTGTTTGGCTGGTTTCAGTTTACTATAAGTAATATTATTAGTGTAACCATTTCATTTACATTGATTTATATAGGTATCTATTCTTATTTTAGATATATGGGTAGGAAAGAGGCAGATAGAATCAATCAACTTTTAAATCAGTTAAATCAGTAAAAGGCACATTAGGCCAGAGGGGATGTATGTGATGGGCGACCTAAAAGGCTGTTAAAACAAGGAGGCAAAACTAATGAAATTGTTTTGCCTCCTTGTTATTGCAAGAGAGTAATTTATTATAAGCAGAATCAATACAAAAGGCACCAAGGGGAGCTGTTACTAAAATGGCAACAACAGAGACAGTAAGTACAATGGGCCCACAGGCGAGGCCCATGCTAAGCGGGATGCCACCAATAGCAGCTTGTACTGTTGCTTTAGGCATATAGGCAAGTATACAAAAAAGACGTTCTTTAGGATTCAGGGGTGTGCCTAATAAGGAAATCCATACGCCAGAAGCCCTAAATATAAGAGCGATTACAATAAGTATAAGGGACGGTAAGATTGCTTTGAGTGCATAACTCAGATCAACAGTAGCACCGACTAATACGAAGAGTAGAAGCTGAGCAGCAATCCAGAGTTTAGACAACTTCAAAGAGAGCCTTTGTGCTAATGGGCCATGGCCACGGTAAAGTAAAGCACCTAGAGACATAATAGCAATCAAACCTGAAAAAGGTATGAATGCTTCTAGATGGTCTTCAAGACCTACCAAAAGAAAAGAAATGCTTAATAAAATAATGACTTTTATAGAATCACGTAAATGGAGACTCTTAAAGTAAACTGTAAGCGCAATGCCAAGAATAATGCCGATTATAATACCTGTTACAATAGAAATAGGAATACTTAAAAAGCTTAAACCATTAAAATGACCGCCATCTGCTAAGGCTGTAAAAGAAGTAAAGAGTACAATAACAAAAATATCATCAACGGAGGCACTTGCCATAATGAGTTGGGGAATACTTTTATTTATTCCATAGCCTTCTTCAATAAGCTTTACCATACGAGGGACAATAACTGCAGGAGATACAGCAGCAAGTACAGTCCCTAATAGAGCTGCCTCGAGAAATGAAATATGAAAGATGAGGGGGGCAAATAGTAAGATACCTATTAATTCCAAAGTAGCAGGAATAAAACACATTAAAAGTGCAGGACGCCCTACTTTTTTGAGGGATTCAAGGTCTAGTGAAAGTCCTGCACGAAGCAGAATAATCACAAGTGCTATCGTTCTAAGATCAGGACTAATTAAAAGAATATTAGGATCTAATAGATTAAGTGCATAGGGACCTAATAGCATACCTGTTAGAAGCA
Organism: Zhenhengia sp.; assembly: GCF_046966505.1. Classification (NCBI taxonomy): domain Bacteria; kingdom Bacillati; phylum Bacillota; class Clostridia; order Lachnospirales; family Lachnospiraceae; genus Zhenhengia; species Zhenhengia sp. The sequence goes on along the minus strand of NZ_JBKVCH010000014.1, from coordinate 20,956 downwards.
TACCAAGTAAATCAGGTAATTTTAATTTTTTCATCATACTACTTAGTAGTAAACCTACTAAGAAAATAAGTGCTAAACTTGTAAGTAACATTTTATCCTCCTTTATCTTCAAGAGCCTAAGCGCAAAAAAAAGCTGGTGACTCTGCTAGGCGCAGAAGTCATCAGCTTTAATATTAGCGGTTTCGGTCTCATTCACCAAGGGAGTACTTCATTCCCTTTAGTATTTAATTAAAGTTATTTTAACATGAGAAAGTCTATATAGCAAATTTTTTTCTATTTTTCAAGTTCTTCTGGCCAATCAGAAATAGCGCCTAGATTATAAACTTTATCATAACCTTGACTTTCTAAAATATGGCAGCCTACTTTGCTTCTTACACCTGCTCTACAGTAAACGTAAATAGGTTGATGTAAGTCTTCTAATGCTTCACATGCATGGTCTTCAAGCATGTGAAGTGGAATATGAAGGCAGCCTTTAATGTGTCCTTCTTTGTATTCGTAATCTTCTCGAACATCTAAAATAATAGCATTGTTTTCTGCTTTTAAGTTTTTATACATTTGGTTCATCAGATTGTCTCCTTGATGCAAATAAAATATAAATAAAGTATATGTATCTTTATCATAATATATAGAGATACTTATATCTTTTAAATAGCTATTCTTATTATACATTAAAATTAAGAAAAGATAAAACTATAAATAGACTTGAGTTGCTATAAATAAGTATGGTATAGTTAAATGTTTGATACATTTATCAACTATTAAATATAAAATAAGGAGAAACGCTATGAAAAAAAGAATGCTAGTTATTTCACTTGATGCAATGATTTCTGAAGACTTAGAATATATGAAAACACTCCCTAATTTAGGACCTATCGTAAATAACGGATCTATTGTAAAAAATTCTCAAACAGTCTACCCTTCATTAACTTATACAGCACATGCTTCTATGATTTCTGGTACTTATCCAGATAAACATGGTGTTGTAAATAATGAGATTTTTAATCCATTTATGAAATTTGGTGATTGGTTTGAAAATCGTACAGATATTCATGCGAATATCTTACCAGAAGAATGTGAAAAACATGGTCTTAAAGTACTTATTAACAGTTGGCCGACAATGGTAGGGGCTGATGTAACTTGGAACCTTCAACGTGCAGGTATTCACCAAGTTGCAGATGATAAAAAAGCTTCTATGATTGCCAACTCTACACCGGGCCTTATGGAAAGAATGTATGAACTTTGCAGTGACGCATGGAAAGAAGATAAATATTATGATTCAGATAAATTCTCTGGTCTTGCAAGTAAAATCCTTATTGAAGAATCTACTCCAGATGTCATCTTTATGCATATGACACTTATTGATCATTACAGACACGTATATGGCGTATACAGTGAAAAAATCAAAGATGCTATTAAATTTATTGATGAAATGCTTGGCTATACTTTTGATGCACTTAAAGAAAAAGGGCTTTATGATCAAACAATCTTTGTAATTTGTTCAGACCACGGTCAAGTCAACATCGATGAAAGCATCAACATTAATCAAGATTTCATTAAAAAGGGCTGGATTACAGTAGATGAAGACTTCAATGTAACAGACTGGAAAGTTTATGCACACTCAGCAGCAGCTTCAGCACAAGTTTATGTAAAAGATAGTGATCCTGCTCTTATCAAAGAAGTAGGTGAGTACTTAGAAGCAAATAAAGAACGTTTTAGAATCGATCGTATCTTCACAATGGATGAAGTGAAAAATGAATTTAATTTAGATGGTCAATTTGTATATGTATTAGAAGCAAAAGAAGGCGTTGGTTATAACTTCCGTTTAAGCGATCCATTTGAGAAAAAGGTTGCTAATGAAGATTACCGTACAAGTGTAGGAACACATGGACATATTCCGACAAGAGGTTCTCAACCAGCGCTTGTAATAAGTGGACCTGGTATTCCAAAAGGTCGTATTATTGAGAAAGCAAGCAATGTAGATATTGCGCCAACATGTGCAGCACTTTTAGGTTTTGAAATGCCAGGTGCAGATGGACGTGTATTAAAAGAACTTATTTTCTAGGGTAGAGAAATAAGTTTTAAATAGATGAATAACAAGCAGCTATTAGGGCAATTACTCTAAAAAATGTAAAGGATAGATGAGTGAGAGGAGTTTGACTTTGCATGATGAGGAGAAAGAAGCATACTAATAGCTGCTTATTACATTTATTAGGGCTTTTAGCTGGTTCAGGATTTATACTTTTATGCGTAGCATTTGGTTTATACTTCCTAACTGAAAAGCCTAGTGTATATGAACAAGATGATAGAGTGATGAATCCCCCTCTTAGTTTAGAGCAAGAGGCAAGTAGTATGGGAGAAGGGCTAGAAGAGGCCAAGCGCTCTTCTAATGAGGTAGCGGATATAACAGATGAGAGTATAGAAGCTTCTGTTATAGTACCTGAAGAGAAAATAGAGGAAAAGCCACTAGAAGATTCAATGGAAGTAGTACAAGATGATATAGCACCTGATGTATCAGCTGATACGAGTGATGAAAGTGGTATAGAACCTTCATCTGAAATAGGGGAAGAGTCTTTAGAATTTGAAGAAGTAACTGTGTATGATTCCTATGTTTTACAGCTAGATGAAGATGTTTTAGACCAGATTGGACATACTTTAAAGAATGGGCAGGTTGATTATGCAGCAGTAATAAGTGAGATGTTTAGCAGTTTATCTTTTGCGGAACAAGTTAAATTGCTGAACATGATTCTGTCAAAGGTGCAAAACATCAATATAAACGAAATATGGAATATGATCAGTGATGGTGTAAGCAAAGAAGATAGTGCCAAGTTACAACAATTGGTACAGGAGCATTTTACTCTAGAGGAATTAGATGAGTTATATAGTTACTATGCCTCTATGGATATAGTGGAAAATGAATAATAAATAAACTGACCTTTAGTTTTGTGTTTTACAGAAAATGAGGTCAGTTTTTTTGTAAGTTATATGAATATAAATACAAAAAAATAAAAAAATATTAAAAATAAGTTGCATAATTAGTTATATATAAGTATAATAATTAATAAAATAAATTTTCTAAAAAGTTGATAAATAGTTTAAGGGGGATGAAAATGATGAAAGTAGCAATATTAGGGGCAACAGGATATGTAGGGGCAGAGCTAGTGCGGCTACTTTACAGACATCCTAAAGTACAACTTACACATCTTTCTTCACATAGTTATCAAAGTGAATCATATAGCAAAGTTTATCCGCACTTTAAGGGATTAGTAGAGGAAGTATGTATAGAAGATGATTTAAATAAAATAGATGCAGATGTGCTCTTTATTGCTTTGCCACATGGCTTTGCGAGTAAGATTGTAACGCCGGCGTTACTGCAGAAAACAAAGGTCATTGATATGGGTGCAGATTTTCGTATTAGCAAGGAGGCTTATGATAACTGGTATCAGGTAGAACATTTTGGTGAGGAGCTTCTAGAAGAAGCTATCTATGGATTAAGTGAATGGAATAGAGAAAAGATTAAGTCAGCACAGCTTATTGCCAATCCAGGGTGTTATGTAACATGTAGTCTTCTAAGTCTTATTCCATTAGTTAAAGAAAAGGTAATAGATTTAGAGAGTATTATCATTGATGCTAAGTCAGGTGTAACTGGTGCAGGTAGAGGGTTAAGTATAGGAAGTCATTATACGGAATGTAATGAGAGTATCAAAGCTTATGGGCTCACGACTCATAGACATACACCTGAAATAGAAGAGAAGCTTCTATGCTTTGGAGGAGAAAATGTGACACTTACCTTTACACCGCATCTAGTTCCGATGAATAGAGGAATTTTAGCAACTATTTATGGAAAGCTTAAAGCAGGTGTAACAAATGAACACATTATGCATATTTATAAAAAATACTATAAAGATGAAAAATTTATAAGGTTGCTAGGTGATACAGCTGTAGCAGAGACAAGATGGGTAAAAGGATCTAATTTCTGTGATATAAGTTTTAAAGTAGATGAACGTACAGGAAGAGTCATTATCGTGAGTGCATTAGACAATATGATAAAAGGTGCAGCAGGTCAGGCTGTACAGAATATGAATTTGATGATGGGATGGCAGGAAGACTTAGGGTTAGAGGATGCACCTATTTTTCCAGCTTAATAAAAATAAGGGGGAATAAAATGAAACTGATTAATCAAGGGATCCTAGCAGCAAAAGGTTTTGTAGCTGTAGGAGAGCATATAGGAATAAAAAAACAAAAAAAAGATATGGCTATGTTATATAGTAAAGCACCTTGTATGTATGCAGGGGCTTTTACTCAAAACAAGGTAAAAGCTGCACCTGTTATATGGGATCAAAAAGTATTAAAGGCAGGGGAAAAAGTTCATGCTATTGTAATCAATAGCGGTAACGCTAATGCTGTAACAGGTATAAAAGGACACCAGGATACAGAGCAGATGGCCCAGTGTACGGCAGAGCAATTAGGTATTAAGAAAGAAGAAGTACTTGTGTGCTCTACAGGTGTGATTGGGGTGCCTCTTCCTATGGATTGTATATTAGATGGAATAGATATGGTAGCTGGTAAGTTGGAACGTACACCTTTAGCAGCAAAGAGTGCAGCAGAAGCGATTTTAACAACAGATACTTTTACAAAGGAGATTGCCTTAGAAGAAACTATTGGAGGGTGCAAGATTAGGCTAGGAGCTATAGGAAAAGGCTCAGGCATGATTCATCCTAATATGGCTACTATGCTTGCCTTTATTGCAACAGATATTAACATTTCACAGACCATGCTTCAGAAAGCACTCAGTGAGTGTGTAGAGACTTCCTTCAATATGATTACAGTAGACGGAGATACAAGTACCAATGATAGTGTTATCGTATTAGCTAATGGGATAGGGGGGAACTCTTGTATCACAGAGGAAAATGAAGATTATGAAGCCTTTAAGGCTATGCTTTTCGAGGCACTTAAATATGTAGCTATTTCTATTGTAAAAGATGGAGAGGGTGCAACGAAGCTATTAGAAGTAGAAATACAAAATACCTTAGACTTTGCATCAGGTAAAGCACTTGCTAAAAGTATTTTAACATCTAGTTTAGTGAAAACGGCTTTCTTTGGAGAAGATGCTAACTGGGGGAGAATATTAGCCGCTATGGGGTATGCAGGCGTAGATTTTAATGTGGAGGGTGTTAGTCTTGCTTTAGAAAGTGCAGCAGGTTCTATTCACCTATTTAAGCAAGGTACGCCACTTAAATTTAATGAGATAAAAGCTAAGCATATTCTAGAGGAAGCTGAAATTAAAATTGTTGTAAAGATGAGTGAAGGTAGTGAAACAGTAACCGCATGGGGATGTGACCTAAGCTATGATTATGTAAAAATAAATGGAGAATATAGAAGTTAGGGGGAGGGGAAATGAATTATCAAATTATCGAAAAGGCGAAGGTGTTAAGTGAAGCACTCCCTTATATACAGGCATTCAAAGATCAGGTGGTAGTTATTAAGTATGGCGGGAGTGCTATGCTTGATCCTAAGATCAACGAGACCATTATTCAAGATATGGTCTTGCTTAAATCAGTAGGATTAAGGCCTGTTATTGTTCATGGTGGAGGGCCTGAGATTAATCAGGTGTTAAATAAGATGGCTATAGAGTCTAGCTTTATAGATGGACTTCGAGTAACTACTAAGGAAACAGTAGAAGTAGTAGAGATGGTACTTGCGGGCAAGGTGAATAAGAAAATTGTTTCTATGATTCATGAGCAAGGAGGAAGTGCTGTAGGACTTACTGGAAAAGATGGACAGATGATAGAAGCTAAGAAGCTAGAAAAAGAGGGGATAGATTTAGGATTTGTAGGCGAGATTACAAAGGTGCATACTAAGCTCATTAACACTTTAATAGAAGGTGACTTTATACCTGTTATTGCACCTATCGGTACAGATAAAGAAGGGCATACGTATAACATTAATGCAGATTATGTAGCAGTAGCCGTTGCTGGGGCATTAAATGCGCAGAAGTTAGTTTTCTTAACAGACGTAGAAGGTGTGTTAAAAGATAAGGAGGACCCTTCTTCACTTATTTCTTATTTAAGTAAGCGTGAAGCAGTAGAGTATCTAGAAGATGGTACTATAAAAGGTGGTATGATTCCGAAAGTGACTTGTTGTTTAGAAGCTATAGATAAAGGGGTTGAAATGGTTCATATCCTAGATGGTAGAGTACAGCATGCACTGATTCTTGAAATTTATACTCATAAAGGAATAGGAACTATGCTTTATAAAGGTGAGGAGGAGAAAGATGTTTAGCCAGTTAGAAAAACAATATATGATGCCTACATATGGACGCTTTAACTTGGTGCTAGAAAATGGAGAAGGATGTTATGTCTATGATGAAGAAGGTCATAAGTATCTGGATATGGGCAGTGGGATTGCTGTAAACAGTTTAGGGCACCATCACCCTGTACTGACAGAAGCACTTAAAAATCAGGTGGATAAACTTATTCATATATCAAATTATTATTATACTAAGCCGCAGATAGAAGCAGCTCAGTTACTTGTCACCTATAGTTCGTTAGATAAAGTTTTCTTCTGCAACAGTGGAACAGAAGCTAATGAAGGTGCTATTAAACTTGCTAGAAAATATGGTAAGCAAAAATCTCCTACAAAGACACAGATTATTAGTTTAAAAGGGGGATTTCATGGGCGTACTTTGGGAGCTTTAAGTGCTACACCGAAAGAGCAGTACCAAAAGGATTTTAAGCCTTTAATGTCAGACTTCTACTATGCCCAGTTCAATGATATAGAAGATATAAAAGCCTGCATCAATGAAAATACCTGTGCAGTTATATTAGAAGTCATTCAAGGCGAAGGTGGTATCATTCTAGCAGATGAAGTTTACCTTAAAGCAGTAGAAAAATTATGCGTACAGTATGATGCACTGCTTATTATAGACGAAGTTCAGACAGGAATTGGGAGAACAGGAAGTTTATTTGCCTACTCGCAATTTGGACTTCAACCTGATATTGTAACGACTGCAAAGGGCTTAGGGGCAGGATTACCTATTGGTGCTATTTTATGTACAGACAAAGCCAATGTTTTTACACCAGGTAATCATGGTACTACTTTTGGTGGGAATTTATTAGCTACAACAGCGGCTAGCGTAGTGCTTAAGGAATTATGTGAAAATGGCCTTATGGAACATGTACAGAGCGTAAGTAAGTATTTGAAAGATAAGCTTTTAAAAATGCAAGCAAAAAGTGAGAAAATAGTAGAGGTAAGGGGAATGGGGCTTATGATTGGTATTGAAATAAATGAACCTGTCAAACCTTTACTAGAAAAATGTATGGCTAAGGGTCTTCTTGCTATTGGAGCAGGTGAGAAAGTGATAAGGCTATTACCACCACTTATCATGACAGCCAAGCAAGTTGATGAAGGTATAGCTATTTTAGAAGAGCTACTTATATAAAAGTAAAAGATGCCTATATAAAAAGGTAGAGCCTTTCTGAAGAATCAGAAGGACTCTACCTTTTCGTTTATTCTGGATAAGTTAAGTGAGCTGGTGTAAGATTGTGAAGAACCTCTAAATATTTCTTAGCTTCAAAGCGTGCCATAGGTAAGTTCATATCTAAATAGTTACCGCAGTCACGTGCTGATGCCCCAGGTACTTCGCCTTCAAAAGTTGCAACAAACTCAAAGAGTTCAGTAATAAGAGTTGCAATATCTGCTGAAGAACGGTCCCCTTTTAAAATGAGGTAAAAGCCTGTACGACAGCCCATTGGTCCAAAGTATACAACGTCATTTTCCCATTTTGAATGGTTACGAAGGAAAGTAGCACCTAAATGTTCAATTGTATGCATTTCAGCATTTTGAAGTACAGGTTCTTTATTAGGCATTTTCATGCGAAGATCATAAGTTGTCACAGCATGCTCACCTACATAATCTACTCTAGATACATAAATACCTGCTAACAGGTCTAAATGATTAACTGTAAAACTTGCAATTTTTTTCATAATCAAAATCCTTTCTTAAACGTTTAATCTTATTATACACTGAAAGACGTTTTGCTTTCTATGAAAATATGATATGATAAATCTAATTCACTAAAACGATTGAAAAAAGAGGTGCAATCATGGAAAATGAAAAAAAAGTCATCTTTAGTGGGATGCAGCCTTCAGGGGTTATCACACTTGGAAATTATTTAGGTGCACTCAAAAACTGGACTAATTTACAAGATGAATATAATTGTTTATATTGTATCGTAGATATGCATGCCATTACAGTAAGACAAGATCCAGCTACACTTAGAAAAAATGCAAGAAACCTTCTTATGCAATATATAGCAGCCGGTCTTGATCCAGAAAAAAACGTGATTTACTATCAATCACATGTATCTGCACATGCTGAACTTGCTTGGATTTTAAATTGTTATACTTATATGGGTGAATTAAGTCGTATGACTCAGTTTAAAGAAAAATCAAGTAAGCATGGAGAAAATATCAATGCAGGATTATTTACTTATCCAGCCCTTATGGCAGCAGATATTCTTCTTTTCCAAACAGACCTTGTACCGGTTGGTGCAGACCAAAAACAACATTTAGAACTTGCGCGTGATATTGCTATGCGTTTTAATGGTTTATATGGAGAGACATTCAAAGTGCCAGAGCCTTATATTGGCAAAGTAGGTGCTAGAGTTATGAGCCTTCAAGAGCCAACAAGTAAAATGTCTAAATCAGATGAAGATACTAATGCAAGTATTTATCTTATGGATGATCCAGATGCAATTATGCGTAAATTCAAACGTGCAGTAACAGACTCAGATGCTTGTGTACGTTTCGACCAAGAAACGAAGCCAGGTATTAGCAATTTAATGAGTATTTATGGAGCTATTACAGGTCAAACTATGGAGCAAATTCAATCTGAGTTTGAAGGTAAAGGCTATGGTGATTTTAAAATGCGAGTAGGAGAAGCTGTAGTAGAAGAGCTTCGTCCGCTTCAAGCACGCTTTAAAGAATTAAGTAGCGATAAAACATATATTGATAGTATTATTAAGAAAAATGCTGAAACAGCTAACTATCTTGCAACAAAAACACTTCGCAAGGTACAGAAAAAAGTGGGATTCCCACCGGTTGTGCGCTAAGAATTTAAAAATAAAAAGATGTGACGATGCATTTACAAGCATTTTCACATCTTTTTTGTGAAAAAATAACATTTATAAGGAAGTTACTCACTAATATTATGCATAAAACCTCGTCCATTTCCAAACACTTGTGCAGTTGGAGTTACAGTTACAAAAGCTGCTAGATCATGATGTGCAACAATAGATTTGATTTTAGCGAGTTCTCTAATACTAACAGTGGTATAGAGAATATAGCGGTTAGCTTGGGTATAGGCGCCTTGCGCAGGGATAATTGTGACCCCCCGAAGCAATTCAGACATAATATGATTAGCCATGGGCTCATAATGTGTTTCGTCTGTAATAATAAAGAGTGTACGTTTATAGTTGACACCATCTACGACAAAGTGTGTGACACGGCTAGCAACAAACATAGTAGCAAGAGTCAAAGTAGCAAGGTCGATACTAAAAAAACAAATAGAAAGAACAATGATGACAGTATTAACCATCATGTTGACATTAGCCATACTAATGGAGAAGTGTTTGTTGACGATTTTAGCGATAATATCAGAACCACCCGTAGAGCCATCGCCTCTAAAAATAATACCACTTCCAAGTCCGTTTAAAAGTCCACCTAGAACAATAACAGTAAGAGGGCTTTCTGTAGAAATAGTAATAGAAGGAGTCACCTCAAGCCAGAAAGAAAGCATGAGCATGCCGAAGAAACTAAATATGATAAAGTGCTTTTTTAGGAAAAATATAGCGATGATGAATAAAGGAATATTAAGAACAATGACCATTAGACCTACATTCCAGTCTAAGGTTAGGTGTAAGAAAGTAGCTATGCCATTAATACCTCCACTTAAAAGATGATTAGGAATAAGAATAGCATTTGTAGATAAAGCTATTAAGAAAGTTCCTATAATAATAAAAAGAGTACGTTGAATATCTAATTTTAATTTGGGCATGGACAGCTCCTTTCTAAAATAAACTAAATATTTTATAATTTTTAGTTTAATTATATTATAAAGGTAGTTTGAGAGGATTGAAAAGCTTTTATAACTAAAAAGTTAAAATTCATTTTGTCAAAATGAGTCTTAGGGTGTAAGATAAGAAGAGATAAGAAAAGCAGGTGATAGAACATGAAATTTTTAACAGACATGCATATTCATACAGTAGCAAGTGGGCATGCTTATAGTACAATAGATGAAATTGCAAGATTTGCAGCTGAAAAAGGATTGAAAGTTATTGCGATGACAGATCATAGTAGTGGTATGCCAGGTGGCCCTCATGACTTCCACTTCCATAATATGCGTGCTATTCCAAGAGTATTATATGGTGTGACAGTAGTACGTGGTATAGAGGCTAATATTGTTGATTTTGATGGTAAAGTAGATATTAACGAAGACTATATTAATGTTTTAGATTTTGCTATTGCAAGTCTTCATCCACCATGCATTCGTTTTGGTGATAAAGAAGAAGTAACTCGTGCTATGATTGGTGCTATGGAAAATCCTTATGTGAAGATTTTAGGGCACCCAGGGGATAACCGTTATCCGTTTGACCATGAAGCTGTTGTATTAGCTTCTAAGCGTACAGGTACTTTACTTGAGGTGAATAATGCTTCTTTAAGACCAGGAGGTTTTAGACCAGGTGTGAGAGAGAACCTTGTAGAACTTCTTAAATATTGTAAAATACATGGTGTACCTGTTATAGCAAATACAGATGCGCATACTGCGTATGCTGTAGGTGAGTTTGAAGAAAGTATTAGACTTTTTGAAGAAGTAGACTTTCCTAAAGAACTTATTCTAAACCTATATCCTGAAAGATTGCTGGACTTTATTACTCTAAAGAATTGAAATGGAAGATGGAATAGGATAAAATGGTGAAGAATATAGGAGAGGGGGAAGTTGCAAGATGAATAGTAAACTAAAAGACGATATGACAGATCGTTTGTTTGAAGCTATTTTAAAGCTTGGAAATATAGAAGAGTGTTATGCATTTTTTGAAGATATATGTACCATTAATGAAATCAAATCACTGGCTCAAAGGTTAGAAGTAGCTAAAATGCTGGAGGAGAAAAGAACATATACAGAAATTCAGCAGATTACAGGTGCATCTACAGCTACTATTAGTCGTGTGAATAGATGTTTAAGTTATGGTTCGGATGGTTATAAATTAATTTTAGAGAGAGTTAAAAAATAAAACAGCTTGAGGGAGCTGTTTTATTTTTTGAATACTCATAGGAAAAAGGAGAGAGTGTGAATGGACTTTACATCAGGATTGAATGATAGACAAAAAGAAGCTGTTCTGCATACAGAAGGTCCACTTCTTGTTTTAGCAGGGGCAGGTTCTGGGAAGACGCGTGTACTAACACACCGTATTGCCCACTTAATAGAAAATAAAAGGGTAACACCTTGGTCAATTTTAGCTATTACCTTTACGAACAAAGCAGCTGCAGAGATGCGTGAGCGTGTAGGAAACTTAGTTGGAGAAAATACAGTGCGTGATATGTGGATTAGTACATTTCATGCTATGTGTGTACGTATTTTACGACGTAATAGTGAGAAGTTAGGGTATGGCAGATACTTTACGATTTATGATACAGCAGACCAGAAAGCTGTTATTAAGGAAGTTATGAAAATGCTTAATCTTAATGAAAAGAATTATCCTGTATCATCTGTACTGGGGACAATCAGCAGTCAGAAAAACCAGTACATTACATCTGAAGAATTTGCAGCTTCTGCTGGGGATGATTATAAGAATAAAATGATTGCCAAAATCTATGCACAGTATCAAAAGAAACTAAGAGAAAATGATGCGATGGACTTTGATGATTTACTTCTTAACACATGTATTCTTTTTAGAGACCATAAAGATGTTTTAGAATTTTATCAAGATAAATTCAGATATATTTTAGTAGATGAGTATCAGGATACAAATGGTGTACAGTATCAGCTTGTACAGCTTCTTGCTAAAAAGTATAAAAACCTTTGTGTAGTAGGGGATGATGACCAGTCTATCTATGGATGGCGTGGTGCAGATATTAGTAATATCTTAGACTTCGAGCGCGATTTTGACAATGCAGCAGTTATCAGACTTGAGCAGAATTACCGCTCTACACAAAATATCTTGGACGCAGCAAATAAAGTCGTAGCGCATAACCAAGGTCGTAAAGTGAAAAAACTTTGGACAGAAAATGAAAAAGGTGAACGTATTAGTATTCTTCAAATGGATAATGAATACCGTGAAGCTGACGCTATTTCAGAAATTATTGTAAATGGTATTGAAAATGGCGACTATGACTATAAGGACTATGCTATTCTTTATCGTACCAACGCACAGTCTCGTGTACTAGAGGAAAAAATGATGCAGCATGATATTCCTTATCGTTTACTTGGAGGTACACGCTTCTACGAACGTAAAGAAGTTAAAGACATGCTTGCATATCTTAGAACAGTAGCCAATACAAAAGATGATATTTCTATGAAACGTATTATTAATGTACCAAGACGTGGTATTGGTGCATCAAGCTTAGAAACTATTACACGTTATGCCAATGTACAAGGCATGGATTTCTATGAAGCAGCTAAGTTGTCTAAAGAAATGAGTATTTTAGGAAATGGACCTGCTACAAAAGTACTTGGATTTGTAAATCTTGTTGAAGAGCTTAAAGAGATTGCAAGGGAAGATGATGTGAAAGTACTACTTGAAAATATTATTGAGAAGACAAGCTATAGAGAGTACCTTCGTCAGACAGAAGGGGAAGACTACTTAGAGCGTATTGCCAATATCGAAGAGCTTGTATCGAAAGCAGCTTCTTATATGGAAACGAGTGAAGAGCCATCCTTAGCAGCTTTCCTTGAAGATATTGCTTTAGTGGCAGATGTGGATAACTATGATGCTAATAGTAACTCTATTGTTCTTATGACACTTCATAGTGCCAAAGGCTTAGAGTTCCCAGTGGTATTTATCCCGGGGGTAGAAGAAGGCTTATTCCCTAGCTATATGAGTATGACAGAAGGGGACGATAAAGTAGAAGAAGAAAGACGTCTTTGTTATGTAGGGATTACCCGTGCAAGAGAAAAGCTCTATATGCTTTATGCACAGCAAAGAACTGTGTTCGGTCGTACACAAGGTGCTGTATGCTCTAGGTTTATTAAAGAGATTCCTATTGAAGTAACTAACTTAGAAGCACTTGAGAGGAAGAGACAGCAGCCATTTAGACCAACTATGCAACCAGTATCAAAAGGTACATCTACAAGTGGAATGACACGTGGTACAAGTGGGCAGATGAGAGGATCAGCAGCAGATTATTTTGCTGGTAGACTGAGCATTCCTACACCAGCCGCTAAAACTCAGAAAGATGGTACGATGCGACTTAATACAGCTTATACTAATCCTCTTTCGCCGTTTAATCGTCAAAAGATAGGAAGTAATAAGGCGGAGGCCTACAAACCTAATACGGGTCTAGCAGGTAAAAAAATCGAGAACCTTCCAAAAGTTGAAGATACTTATGAACAAGGTGATAAAATTAAACATAAGATGTTTGGCACAGGTATGATTACAGCTGTAGAACATACAGAGGATGATGTATTTGTAACAATTGATTTTGATAAAGGTATGACAAAAAAACTAAGTGCTAGATTTGCTAAATTGCAAAAAATGTAAAAAATTTTAAAAAGCACTTGATGGTATTTAATGGAAATGGTACAATGTGATTAGAAAGGTTTAGGGCAATGAGGGGGTAGCATTGTGGAAAAAATACAGGATGATTTAAGTTTAGCAGAGCTTGTAACCATTACAGAAGATTTTATTAAATTGGCAGACAAGCTATATAACACGGGTAAGATTACTAGAGAAGAATATGATGAACTTACCTTTATGAAAAAAGACTTTCTAAAAAAGGCAAAAATGCAACAACAAGAACAAATAAATTATTTCTAAAAAAGAAGACTAAATACGTATGGGGATACAGTATTTAGTCTTCTTTTTTGCATGGATTTTGACCAAAGATGGAAAAACTATTACAATAGAAAGAAAAGAAGGTTGCAAAGGAGAAATTATGAATTACGAAGATAAAATGAGACGTATGCAGGAACTCGTAAACCTACTTAAAAAAGCTGCCTATGCCTATGAGCAGGAAGACAGAGAAATTATGAGTAACTTTGAATATGATAAATTATATGATGAATTATTAGGCTTAGAGGTAGAAACAGGTACAGTTCTAGCAGGAAGTGTAACACAAAAAGTAGGTTATGAAGTAGCTAGTAACCTAAAAAAGGTGACACATCCATCCCGTATGCTTTCATTAGATAAGACAAAAGAAGTAGAAAAGCTCAAGAGCTTCCTAGGCAGTCAGTTTGGTATGCTTTCTTGGAAATTGGATGGACTTACTATTGTATGTACTTATGAAGATGGTAGACTTACACAAGCTGTTACAAGAGGCAATGGTGAAATTGGTGAAGATGTTACAAATAATGCTAAAACCTTTATCAATTTACCTCTTACAATTCCTTATAAAGAGCGCCTTGTTATAAGAGGAGAGGCTGTTATTCACTATAGCGATTTTGAGCGTATTAATGAAAAGTTACCAGCAGAAGAAAAGTATAAAAATCCACGTAACTTATGTAGTGGCAGTGTAAGACAACTTAATTCAGAGATTACATCTAAAAGACATGTAAGATTGTATGCATTTGCAGTAGTAGAGGGGAATGATGAACTAACAAGTAAAATGGAAAAAATGCAGTGGCTTAAAACACTTGGGTTTGAAACAGTAGAGTATAAGGCTGTTACAAAAGATAACCTAGAAGAAGCAGTTCAGTACTTTAGTGAAGAAATCACTAAACGCGACTTTGCATCAGATGGCTTAGTACTTGTATATGATGATATTCCTTATTCAAAAAGCTTAGGAACTACAGCTAAGTTCCCAAAAGATGGTATTGCTTTTAAATGGCAAGATGAAATAAGAGAGACGCATATTTTAAGAGTAGAGTGGAATACTTCAAGAACAGGGCTTATTAATCCAGTAGCCATTTTTGAGCCTGTAGAGTTAGAAGGTACTACAGTAGAACGTGCAAGTCTTCACAACTTAAGTATTGTAGAAGAACTTAAAATTGGTATAGGTGACACAGTAAAAGTATTTAAAGCTAATATGATTATTCCACAAGTAGCCGAAAATCTAACCCAATCAGGGCCTATAGATACACCTTGTACTTGTCAGGTATGCGGGGCAGAGACTGTTGTAAAGCAGGATAAAACAGCTAAAACACTTTACTGTCCAAATGGTAACTGCCCAGCGCAGAGAAGCCAGGCATTTGTGCATTATGCAAGCCGTGATGCTATGAATATTGAAGGTTTATCAGAGGCTACAGTAGAAAAATTTCTAAATAAAGGCTTTTTAGTAGACTTTGTTTCTTTGTATCACTTACAAGATTATGAAGAAGAAATTAAAGCTATGGAAGGCTTTGGTCAGAAGTCCTATGATAAATTGATTAAAGCTATTGAAAACACACGTCAAGTGGCATTACATCAATTTATTTATGCTTTAGGTATTTTACAAGTAGGACCTATGAATGCTAAACTCATATGCAAACACTTTGAGGATGACTTGGAACGTATTATGGAAGCTAAGGTAGAAGATTTTGTGACTATAGAAGGTGTAGGACCAGTTATTGCAAGAGAACTTAGTAACTATTTCCATCTACCAGCAAATAGAGAGATGCTGGGACGTCTTACTCGTGAGGTCAACTTTGTTAAAGCAGAGAAGAAAGATAAAGAAGGCCTTATCTTAGAAGGAAAAACTTTTGTTATTACAGGTGATGTTCATCATTTTGATAATCGTAAGGCGTTAAGTGCTAAAATTGAGGAACTCGGTGGTAAGGTGACTGGGTCTGTAAGTAAGAAGACAGATTACCTCATTAATAACGATAATACATCAGGTTCTAGTAAGAATAAGAAAGCAAAAGAATTAGGTATACCTATTCTTACAGAAGATGAATTTTTAAATATAATTAACGAAGTATAGGGGGCGTATAGCCCTCTTTTTTGATAGGAGACTTAATATGAGACTGGATAGAAAGCAGCTTATAGATATTTCAAAACAGGCTAAAATGCATTTGACTGAAAGAGAATTAAGTTATTTTGAGAATGAGATTAATCAAACACTTGAAATGTTTAAACCACTAGAAAGATGGGAGATGCATTATGATACTATCAAATATGACCATTAGTAAATTAAGTAGTAGACTAGATGAAGGTAGTTTAAAGAGTGTGGATCTTACGAGGCATTACTTAGAAAAAGCAAAGCGTATGAATAAAGTTATTAATGCCTATATTCAGTTTGATTTAGAAGAATGCTTATTAGAGCAGGCCTGTAAGGTAGATAAAAGAAGAGAAGTTTAGTACGATATTAGGGCTTGCGCCTTTTATAGGAAATCTAGGTACTATTTTAGCAATGTCACCTTTGGTACTTTTAAATGACCTAGTGGGATGGCGATGTGCCTTTATGAGAATGAGTGGTATAGCTCTACTATTAGGGTTAATAGAGGGGATCAAAGAGAAATGGGTAACCATGTCTGTTGTAAATTTTTCTGGTTTTTATACGTCTTCTTATTATCCCTAAAGAAAATTAAATATATTAGCAAATATTACAAGTTTGTTAAGAAACATAAGGAATTAAAATGCCTCTTAAATATTTTGTTATAATATGGATATACATTAAGCAAAATATGACATTTAGGAGGAATTTATGCGCAAAACTACAAAGAAGTTATTAGTAAGTACATGCATAGCTTTAATGAGCGTGAATCCAATATATGCGTACTCTATGGAACTTGTCTATGATGGGAAAAAGCATGACTATACACTAGCGCCTATTACTTTATATGTAAATGAAGAAGTAGTAGAAACAAAAATTATGCCACCTGTACAAATTGATAGCCGTGTACTTGTACCTGCAAGAGAAGTCTTTGAACCATTGGGGGCAGCTGTAGAATGGAAAAGTTATGAAAAGAAAATTTATGTGAGCTATAAAGACTCACTTATGATTTTAGAGCCAGATAAGCAAGAAGTCTGGTTAGATGGAAATACTGTAACATTAGATGTACCAGCTAAGATTATTAATGACAAAATTATGGTGCCACTACGTTTTATAGGGGAAAATATAGGATTAGGGGTAGAATGGAAGGGCGAAGATCGTTCCGTACATATTACAGAAGGGGAATCAACACCTGACGTGCCAACTCCAGAGCCACTTCCGGAAGAGAAAACAGAAGAGCTACCAGATGTAGAAGAAAAACCAGAAGAAAAACCAGAAGAAAAACCAGATATTGAAGATGTGCCAGAATCTAATCCAATACCAGTTTTACCAAGTGAAGAAAATAAGTTAGAAAATGTGTTAAATGGTATTTTAAAATTCTATCAAGGGGATAGCATAAGTTTAATGGTAGATAGCTCTATGCAAAATTTCAATATGACAACAGTAGATGGTGTTACAGTATTGCCAGGACGTATAGATGCAACAGCTCTTATTGAAGCAAGTACACCTATTACAGATATTGAGGTAAGTAAGTATAATGGCAAGCTCGTTATTGATATTAAAAACAGTAAAAATAGATTAAGTTCTACCATTACAGTACCAAATAATACTTTTATCAAACAAATTCGTACAAGTCAATTTGCATCAGATACAACTCGTGTTGTATTTGACCTAAAGTCAGGAGCAGAGGCCTTTGTATCATTAGGTGAAGATAGACGTGAAATAGTTGTTCAGTTTACACAAGAAGAATTATCTGCTTTAGCTTTAGGAGAAGATTACAAGGGTGAATATGTGGCTATTGAAGGAATTACACCGGACCAAATGTATGTAGAAGAAGATAAAGATAATAATGAAATTATTATTACGCTCTTCAATACAACTATTTCTGAAATGGTAGAGTGGAACCGTATAAGAGGTACTTATATTGATGCAGTCACTACAAGAGAGTCAGGTAATGATAGCGAGATTGTGATTAGAGTACAAGAAGATATGAAATTTATGCATACGACAGAGAATGTAAATGGGAATACACTTGTGCGTTTTGGCAAGCCACTCTTTGAATTTATGGAGTATAATGGGACGTTTGGCAATACTATTAAACTGGAAATGCCATCAGATTTCTCATTAGCAGATATTACTGTAACAGATGTATATAGAGATAAGACCATTCTTGTGGACCTTGGAGATGATTACTCAGATGTCTTTAGTAATGGAACCATGACAATTGGTGATGGTATTGTAGAATCGATTACCGTAGAAAATGGTGTGACGACACATCTTAAAATTAAAGAGCAAATTGTGCGTGCTGTAAATGTAAATGAACGTAATGGAAGTCTTATTATTGAGCTTGTAAAGCCAAGAGAAAAATATGATAAGATTCTTGTGCTGGATGCAGGTCATGGTGCCCATGATAGTGGATCAAGTGGAAATGGTGTTGTAGAAAAAGAAGTAAACTTAAGACAAACACTTGCTATAGCAGATTATTTAAATACCCATTCAGATATTAAAATCTATCTAACAAGAGAAGAAGATACTTATCCAAGTCTTACTGGCAGAACAGATTTAGCTAATGAAATTGAGGCAGATATATTTGTAAGCGTACATAACAATTCACATAATGCAGTAAGTAAGGGAACAGAAGTACTTTACTACCCAAGTACAACAGATATAAGAAGTAAACAAATGGCTCAAATTGCCCAAGATTATATTGTTAAAGAATGCGGCACCTATAATAGAGGGATTAAGGCAAGACCAGAACTAGTTGTTCTCAATACAAGTAAGATGCCAGCTATTTTACTTGAAGGGGCTTTTATTTCAAATCCTACAGAAGCAGCTTT
Source organism: Zhenhengia sp. (assembly GCF_046966505.1). Taxonomy (NCBI): domain Bacteria; kingdom Bacillati; phylum Bacillota; class Clostridia; order Lachnospirales; family Lachnospiraceae; genus Zhenhengia; species Zhenhengia sp. Next base: position 1,995 of record NZ_JBKVCH010000014.1, on the reverse strand, counting down.
ATTAAAATCATCTGTATTTACGCAGAATTATGCAAGAGCAGTAGGTGATGCTATTATCGAAATGTTTGAAACTATGTCATTTAGATAAAAATTATAAATAAAAAGTAGTAAGTGTGGAGACTTACTACTTTTTTTGTTGAACAGATTTTCTTGCCAAGCCTCCTAAATGAAAATACAATAAAAGAAAGGGGGATTGGTAAAAAATGTTAAAAGCTCTAAGTGTGTCTTTTGTAATGTTATGCGTAGCTATAGGCGGTTTAAATGTACCTAGTTATACAGTCAATGTTGAGTTAGAGAATAAGGAAGAAGTTTTTGATAAGATTTTAGAGCAGGGGCTAGAAGAAAAACTTAGAGAGATAGAAGAAGCATTAAACTACTCTTCACAAATTAAAATTTTAGACTTAAAATATGAAGAGAATGTCTTAACAATAGATTTATCACAAGAACTTACAGCGTATAAGGGTGGCAATGCTGCAGAAGCTTATGTAGCTTATACACTACTTGACTGGGGATTTCAAAGAACAAATGCAGATTATATAACACTTCTAATTGAAGGAGAGATGAATCGGTTCCCAGAAGGAGGAGTGTATACACTTTATATGAGAGAGGACTATGAGACATTTATTTTACCAAAACTATCAGAACAAGATGAGGGTACTATTGATGAAAAAAATAATATTTGCAACACAGAATCAAGGTAAAGTAAAAGAAATTAAAAAAATATTAGAAGGTATGCCAGTAGAAGTTCTTACAATGGATGAGGCTGGAATTGATATAGAGATTGAAGAGAACGGAAAAACTTTTGAAGAAAATGCAGTCATTAAGGCAGAGGCGTTAAAAGTTTATACAGATGCTATTATTTTAGCTGATGATTCAGGACTTGAAATTGACTGTTTAAATAAAGAACCAGGCGTATATTCTGCTAGATATTTAGGGAAAGATACACCATATGAAGTAAAGAATCAAATTATCTTAGATAGGTTAAAAGACGTAGAGCAAGAGAATCGTACGGCTAGATTCGTATGTGCTATTGCAGCAGCAGGCAAAGATATGGAAACTATGACTACACTTGGGACTATAGAAGGCTATATTGGTCATGAGGCAAGAGGTGCAAATGGCTTTGGTTACGATCCTATTTTCTATGTGGAAGGGACTAGTACATCTACAGCAGAACTTACACCAGATGAGAAAAATGCTATCAGTCACCGTGCTAAAGCTTTAAATGCTATGAAAGAAAAGTTAAAAGAAATAATAGGTGAATGAGATGAAAGTACTTGTTATCAGTGATACACATGGCCGTACAAGCCATGTGTGTCAACTTATTGAACGTCTTAAAATGCATGGTCTTACTCATATTATTCATTGTGGTGACTGTATAGAAGATGCTAAATATATAGAGCATCTGTATCCAGAACTTGTTATGTATAAAGTAGCTGGTAATTGCGATGGTTATGGGGCAGGAGGTACTATCTTAGAATATATAGATGATGTACCTATTATGATTACTCATGGACATAGGCAACATGTAAAAGAAAGCTATGAAGAGATGTGGATTGATGCTATAGCACATGAAGCTAAGCTTGCTGTGTTTGGGCATACGCACATTGCTTACTTAGAGCGTAAAGATGACATTATTTTGTTAAACCCTGGAAGTATGACACTACCTAAGGATGAAAACCTTCCATCCTTTGCAATTATCGAGATTAAAAAGGGTGAAATTGTAGATATAGGATTGATGCAAACCCTTGGGAATGGAGAGATTCATAGGAAATTATAAAAAAATGTAAAAAAGGTGTTGACGTATGGAAGGAATTTATATATAATACATTTTGTCGGTTGAGGCCGACGCATTAAAATCCAAAAGTTATGCGGGTGTAGTTCAATGGTAGAACACCAGCCTTCCAAGCTGGCCACGTGGGTTCGATTCCCATCACCCGCTCTGTGTATCCATAGCTCAGCTGGATAGAGCAACGCCCTTCTAAGGCGTGGGTCCGG
>NZ_JBKVCH010000013.1:0-108137 GCF_046966505.1 Zhenhengia sp. | reverse complement strand
CCGATGGTACTTGGCTGGAGACGGCCTGGGAGAGTAGGTGGTTGCCAAATTTATGCGGGTGTAGTTCAATGGTAGAACACCAGCCTTCCAAGCTGGCCACGTGGGTTCGATTCCCATCACCCGCTTCATGCCGGAGTGGCGGAACTGGCAGACGCACAGGACTTAAAATCCTGCGGGACTTACCTCCCGTACCGGTTCGATTCCGGTCTCCGGCATAACAAAAAAGAGAGTAACTATAATAACTTATAGTTACTCTCTTTTTTTATTTTTAGCAATACTCATATAAAAATGGTTATATAGAAAAAAATATTTTAGAATAGACTTTTGACTAATTAACAAAATGAGTTATTAGATTCATATATTCCAAAAGGCAGGTTAACAAAGGCTACAGAACAATTATTTAAACTAAAATAGAGAGCATTATAAATTGTATTGTAATAGAGATATAAATCTTATGGAAGCTTCGAAAGAGTGTTTCACTGAGATTGTAGTTATGTTACAAACTTCTAATATGAAGGGATATTTACAACTATTAGATGGTTTAGGAATAAATGTGTTTGCAAAAGTAAAGGATAAAAAGATAAGCATATTTTTCAGTCACTTTTTACTAAACTTTTTTATTAATATTAGCAATCTATGAGAAATACAATTATTAAAGAGACTCTAGGTATACTTTATATTTAATAAAAAATAATAAAATCAACAATTACAAGGGATTGGTATTATAAAAAAATAAAAAAATAGACACATATATACTAAACTTATGGTTTCATAAAAATAAATTTTTTACTAAAAATGATTGACGATTGCTAAAAAAGTAAGTATAATTCGTATGGTGAAGTTTAATTTGTGTAAACAAAAAGTTTATTATTAGATACATAGAAACAATCAAGAGGGAGGCAGAACAATGGATATTGGGAGCAAGATCAATCAGCTTAGGAAGAAGAATGGCTTGACTCAAGAAGAACTGGCTGACCGATGTGAACTATCAAAAGGGTTTATTTCTCAGGTAGAAAGAGGGTTAACATCACCTTCTATTGCTACTTTAATAGATATATTGGAGTGTTTAGGTACTAATCTTAAGGACTTTTTCAATGAAACAAGTCAAGAGAAGATTGTATTTACGAAGCAAGATGTTTTTGAAAAAGAAGATAAAGAACTCGGAAATATGATTACATGGCTTATTCCAAATGCTCAAAAAAATGACATGGAGCCTATTTTAATTAATATTGATCCAGGTTGCAAGGCAATGGAACAAGCGCCTCATGAAGGTGAAGAATTTGGCTATGTGCTATCGGGAACTATCTATATACACCTGGGTAATAAAAAGTTTAAAGCTAAAAAAGGTGATAGCTTTTACTTTAGACCAACAGGAGATCATTATTTAGAGAATGCAGGCAAGACTAAAGCTACTGTACTTTGGGTTGCCACACCACCAAGTTTTTAAAGGAGATGGGATTAATGAAAGAAACCAAACAACAGACAGAACCTATTATAAATCTTGTAAATATATCTAAGACCTTTGATGATGGCGCTCAAATTTTAAAAGATATTAATATGTATATTAGACGCAATGAGTTTCTTACATTACTAGGCCCTAGTGGATGTGGTAAAACAACTTTACTTAGAATTATTGGTGGATTTGAAGAAGCCAGTAGTGGCGAAGTATTATTTGAGGGCAGTAACATTGCAAAGTTACCACCGTATAAAAGACGTATCAATACAGTATTCCAAAAGTATGCTTTATTCCCTCATATGACAGTTGGAGAAAATATTGCTTTTGGACTTCAAATCAAAAAAGTAGACCAAAAAACAATTGATGAGAAAGTAGCACAGATGCTTGAACTTGTTAATCTTAAAGGATTTCAAGATAGACGTATAGAATCTTTAAGCGGTGGTCAGCAACAACGTATCGCTATTGCAAGGGCAGTTGTTAATGAGCCAGAAGTACTTTTACTAGATGAGCCACTTGGAGCACTTGATTTAAAGCTTCGTAAAGGTATGCAAATGGAACTTAAAAAGATTCAGCAAAAACTTGGGATTACATTTATTTATGTAACACATGATCAAGAAGAAGCACTTACTATGTCTGATACAATTGCTGTTATGAATGAAGGACGTGTACAACAAATTGGTACACCAGTAGATATTTATAATGAACCTAAAAATGCATTTGTTGCAGATTTCATTGGGGAAAGTAATATCCTTCAAGCTACAATGATTAAAGATTATCTTGTATCTTTCCATGGTGTAGATTTTGTATGTGTCGATACAGGATTCGGAGAAAATGTAGCAGTAGATGTTGTAATTAGACCAGAAGATATTCGTATTGTAAAAGAAGAAGAAGGTATGCTGAAGGGTACAGTAGAATCTGTTACTTTTAAGGGGGTACATTATGAGATGATGGTTAAGAGTAATAATTACACATGGGCTGTACATTCTACAGCTATGGCACCAGTAGGAGCAAAAGTAGGAATGGTATTGACACCAGAAGATATTCATATCATGAAGAGGGGGTAAGAAAATTGGATAAAAAAAGATTAGCACTACCCTATGTAATATGGGCGAGTATTTTCGTTGTCGTACCTGTACTTATCATTGTATATTATAGTTTTTTTGATAAAGGTATTTTCACTTTACAAGGATATAAGCAAGTGCTTAATCCAAGATATTTAGGAAATATTATGGATTCTATAGGCATTGCTTTTATTAGTACAGTAATTTGTCTTGTATTAGCTTATCCATTAGCAATGATTTTAAGTAGTAAAGAAATGTCAGCAAAAGGGATTATTTTACTTCTTGTTATTTTGCCAATGTGGATGAATTCTTTACTTCGTACTTATGCATGGGGATATTTATTACAGGATACAGGTGTAGTAAATAGCCTATTAAGTAGTATGGGACTGCCAACAATGCAATTTTTATATAAAAAAAGTGCTATTGTATTTGGGAATGTGTATAATTTCTTCCCATTTATGGTGTTACCAATTTATAATGTACTTTGTAAAATTGATAAAAATGTTATTGAAGCTTCCTATGATTTAGGAGCAGATAAATTTACAACCTTTAAGCGTATTATTTTACCATTAAGTATGCCTGGTGTTATAACAGGTATTGTAATGGTATTTATGCCAGCACTTACAACATTCTTAGTATCTAGATTATTAGGTGGTGGTAAAACAACGCTTTTAGGTGACCTTATTGAGCAACAATTTAACAAGACAGGCGATTGGGCATTTGGTTCAGCCTTATCTGTTATTTTAATGATTATTATATTGATTACGCTTGTCTTTATGTCTAAGAAAGATTCATTTGATAAAGGAGGCGGCCTATTTTGATGAAATTTATAAAAAAGTCATATGTAGCATTTATTTTGCTTATTATGTATGCGCCTGTAGCCATTTTAATGGTGTACTCCTTTAACGATTCTAAACTACCAATTTGGAAGGGGTTTACCCTTAGATGGTATGAAGAAATATTTAAAGATTATAGTATTCAGCAAGCTTTTTCAAATACTATATTAGTTGCAGTAGTATCTTCGATTATAGCGACCATAATTGGAACTTTTGCAGCTATTGGGATTGAACGTATGACAGGCTGGAAAAAAAGTCTTGTAATGAACGTTACTTATATTCCATTATTAAGTTCAGAGATTGTAACAGGGGTATCATTAATGTTACTTTTTGGGGCGCTTGGGATGACACCAGGTATTTCAACTCTCATTTTGTCACATATTACATTTAGTATACCTTATGTGATTCTATCTATTATGCCTAAACTTAAACAGCTTAACTATAACATATATGAAGCAGCTTTAGATTTAGGAGCTAAACCAAGTTATGCATTTAGAAAAGTTATTTTACCTGAAATTTTACCAGGTGTACTTGCAGGGCTATTTATAGCTTTTACATTGTCTATTGATGATTTTATCATTAGTTTCTTTAATACAGGTCCGGGAGTAGATACTTTGTCAATAAAGGTATTCTCTATGACACGTAAAGGGGTAGCTCCGACGATTAATGCTATTTCAACTATTATGTTTGGGACTATCATTATTATTCTGATTACAACTAATATAATGGCAAGTAAAAAACAAAAAAAAATAAATAAGTCTAATAAGAGTTTATAAACCAAAGGGAAGGATGATCAAATAAAATGAGAAAATTATCAAGGCTATTTTTAGGAATGGCTTTAGCAGGAACTATGGCAATTACTTTAACAGGATGCGGTAATAATGATGATAAGCCAGTAGTTAAAGTATTTAACTGGGGAGATTATATTGATCCAGAAGTCAATAAAATATTTGAAGAAGAAACAGGTATTCGTGTTATTTATTCTGAATTTGGGACAAATGAAGAGATGTTCCAAAAACTTGAGCCAGGTAATGTAAGTTATGATATTGCAATACCTTCAGATTATATGATAGAAAAAATGATCAATAATGATATGTTAGAGCCTATTGATGTGACAAAGCTTACGAATTATCCTAAAATAGATGAGCGTTTTAAAAACCTTCCATACGACCCAAATAACCAGTATTCTATACCATATATGTGGGGAACGGTAGGAATTATCTATAATACAACAATGGTAGAAGAACCAGTAGATAGTTGGAATGCTCTTTGGGATGAAAGATATGCAGGTAAAATCTTTGTATATGATAGTGAACGTGAAGGTATTATGGCAGCTCTTAAAAAGTTAGGCTATTCTATGAATACAAGAGATCCTAAAGAACTTGAAGAAGCAAAACAAGAACTTATTAAACAAGCACCACTTGTACTAAGCTATGTTGGGGATGAAGGTAAAGGTAAGATGATTAGCGGTGAAGCTGCCCTTATGATGGCATGGGCAGGAGATGCTATGGTTATGACAGAAGAAAATCCAGACTTAGCTTTTGCACTTCCAAAAGAAGGAACTAATTTCTTTGTAGATGCAATTGTAGTACCAAAAGGTGCAGAAAACTTAGAAAATGCTTATAAATATATTGATTTCTTATGCCGTCCTGACATTGCAGCAAAAAATGCAGAATATATTGGTTACTCAACACCAATCAGTGAGGCACGTGCACTTCTTCCAGAAGAGATAAGAAATAGTGAAGTTGCTTATCCATCAGAAGAAGAGACAGATAAAATGGAAATGTTTACAGACCCATCAGATGTTATTAAATTATATAGTAGTATTTGGATGGAAGCGAAATCAAGCGCATCTCAATAAGAATAAAAGAACCTATTTAGGCTATAATCTAGATAGGTTCTTTTGCTCTTTTAAAATTTATAATATTCCTATATAATAAAGTAAAAAGTAGTTCTTAATAAAAGGAGGAAGTAAGAAATGAAAAAAAAGCATGCAAAAAATGAAGAAATAGAATTCTATACTAAAGAGTATGTAGCAGGTGAAAATGATACAGATAGTTGTGTAGAAATGGTGCCTAATATTGTACCAGTACAACGTCCAAATCCGAATGCATGGACCTCTTTCATTCTAGGTATTATTAGCTCAGTTGCATGGATTATTCCTCTTATAGGTCTTCCAATTACAATTGTAGGCACAGTACTTGGTGCAACAGGTATGCGTAACAAACGTAGTAAAGGAATTGCAATTGCAGGCTTTGTGACTAACTTAGTATTTTTAGCAGCAACAATTGCAGCAGGTGTACTTGAAATTATTTACTTTGTAAAAAAAGCTAAAAAGAACAAATAGTAACTTTTTGCATACTATATAGATAGAGTAGCGTATAGGAGGAAGTCTATATGTATGCGAAGGTTATTATCGTAAATAGCGAAGCACTAGGAAAAGGAGATGAGGGAGTAGGTCAGACGCTACTTGCTGTTTTCCTAAGAAAAGTGCTGGCTAGTCTTAAAAAGCCAGATGCTATTATTTTTTATAACTCTGGAGTAAAACTTCTTGTACAAGGCTCACGTTATTTAGAGGTATTAGTGGCATTAGAAGAGCAGGGTGTAGAGCTATTAGCATGTGGAACCTGTGTTTATAAAGTATGTAATCAAAAAGCTTTACTAGCAGGTCGAATTACAAATATGAGTGAAATTACAGATATTCTATTGGATGCAGAGACTGTTATTACACTATGAGAGACTATAGGCAGTAACCTAAATATAGGTTTACTGCTTTTCATTTGTATAGATAAAAGAAAACTGGACAAAAATGAGAATGAAAGAGGTGGAAATAATGAAAATCTTACATACTTCAGATTGGCATTTAGGACGTACATTACATGGATATAGTTTAATTGAAGATCAAGCATATATTTTAGATCAGCTTATAGAATATATGATACAAGAGAAGATAGAACTTCTTATTATAGCAGGAGATGTATATGATAAATCACTTCCTAATGAGGAGGCTGTAGCTCTTTTTAATCACTTTATTAGCCAGGTCATCGGTAGACTAGAGATACCTACAGTTATTATTGCTGGAAATCATGATAGTAATACGCGTATTCACTTTGGAAGTGAGCTTTTTGCAAGTAAGCATCTCTATATAGTAGGAGAATGCGAAAAGGGCTACCAACAGGTAACTATTGAAGGAAGTGAGACTATAGATGTCTACCTCATTCCTTATATGGAGCCAGCCTATGTACGTGAAATAGCAGGAGATGAAACCATTAAACGCCATGATGATGCCATGCGTTATTTAACAAGGCAAATAGAAAAAGAAAAAAATGATAGGGCCACTTTATTAGTGGTACATGCTTTTGTAGCAGGAGGAGACTTATCTGATTCTGAGCGTAGATTATGTGCTGTTGGAACCGCTGAAATGGTAGGAGCAGATTGTTTTAAGCCTTTTACTTATACTGCACTAGGGCATTTACATAAGCCACAAGCTATAGGGAGTGAGCATATTAGATACAGTGGTTCACTTTTAAAATACTCTATATCTGAAGCAAACCAGCCAAAGTGTTTTGTGAAACTAGAGATTGTAGATGGGAAACTTACTACATTAGAAGAAGTATCCCTTAAACCAAAACGTGACCTGAAAATTGTACAAGGACCTATTGAGGCTATTGTAAAAGCAGGTGCACAGCTGGGAGAAGAAGAGAGACAGGACTACGTGTATGCTAAGATAGAAAGTAAAGGAACGGAAGATGTAGTAGGCCTTTTGAAACAAATTTATCCTTATACACTAGGTGCTGAATTTGTAATGAATAAAACGACTTCTAAAGGCAGAGAAAGTAAACAGAGTGAGTTTGAGGCAAGAAAGAAGAAGTCTCTTTCGGAACTTTTTATAGATTTCATGGATTATGTAGGAGAGACTACTTTTGATGAAGAAGAAACTGCTTATATGGGAGAGGTTATTAAGCAGATTGAGGAGGAAAGAAAATGAGGCCTAAAGTATTAACCATGCGTGCATTCGGGCCTTACGGTGGGAGCCAGGTCATTGATTTTACTTTATTAGAAGATATTAATATGTTTCTTATACATGGACCAACGGGTTCAGGTAAGACAACCATATTAGATGCCATTTGTTATGCACTTTATGGGCAGACTAATGGTGGTGAGCGTACAGCAGAAAGTATGCGAAGTAAGTTTGCAACCACAGATGAGCCAGCAGAAGTTACCTTGACTTTCTACTTAAAAGGGGATGAATATAAGGTTATTCGTACCCCTAAATTTGAGCGCCCTAAAAAAAGGGGTGAAGGGTTTACTGTAGAAGAAGGTAAAGCACTTTTATATAAGCTAGAAGAGGACGAGTTTAAGCTTGTAGCGGCAAGACTTCAAGAAGTAGATAGAAAGATAGAAGAATTGCTTGTCTTTAATGTAGATCAGTTTAGACAGGTGATTATGATTGCACAAAACAAGTTTAGAGAGCTACTGACTGCTGATAGTAAAGAACGACAAAAAATTTTACAAGATATTTTCGAGACAGGCATTTACCAAAGTGTAGAAAAGCAGCTAGAAGAAAAAAATAATGCACTTACTGAAGCCATGAAAGAAAAAAACATGGCTTATGAGATGCTGTTAAGTAGATTAAAGGAAGAAAAGGATGAAAGGCTTATCAGTTACTTACAAACTAAACTACTTAATAATACACCAGAGGTAAGTGAAATTTTACACGACCTTATTAAAGAATATAGAATCTATGAAGAAGCTAATAAAGCTAGAACAATAGAACTTAAGACAGAGCTAGAGAAAGCACAAAATGTTTTAATACAGCAAAATGAAAAACATTCAGCTTACATGCAACTTCAAGAGGTAAAAGAAAAATTAAACAGATTTGTTTTAGAAGAGACAAGCTATAGACAGCTTGAACAAGAAGTTAAAAGCTTACAAAAGCTTCAACCTATTTTAGTTGTAGAAGAGCAGTGGCATAAGGCACAGGAAGAAGAAAAGCAAAATATACAGGCTATTACACTCTTGCATAGAGAAAAGGAAAAAGAGGAAGGGAGCCTTAGTCAGCTATTAAAAATACAGGAAGATAGTAAAGAAGAAGCCGCTAAAATAGAAGCGGACAAAGGTAGATATCTTGCATTAGAAAGTTATTTACCTAAGATAGATAGTCTAGGGGAACTTATGAGTGCTCAGCAAAAATATGAACAGGATAAGCAGAAGCTAGAAATAGAGAAGGAACGTATAGAAAAGATTATAAAAGCTTATGAAATACGTATCAATGAAGCAGAAATAAAGCTGAAAGATAAAGACACTTTAGCAAAAAGCATTCAGGAAGGAAAGGTTACCCTTCAAGCTATAGAATATATATTAGAATGCCAAGGTGAAAAAGCGCGAAAATCAGCAGAGCTTATAACCTTACGTAATCAATATAAAGTTATTGCACAAAACCTAGAAAAGCTTAAAAAAGAAGAGATGCAGTTAAAAGTACAGTATGATGAAGTTACACTAGCATGGATGAATGGACAAGCAAGTATTATGGCAGAACATCTCGAAGAAGGTAAGCCATGTCCTGTATGTGGCAGTACAGAGCATCCACATAAGGCAAAGTCAGGCCAGACACTTGTAAATCCAGAGATTATGAAAAAGTTAGAGACTAAGAGAAGTACTTACATTGCAGAAATCAGCAAAAAAGAAGAAGAGCAAAATAGCATTCTCATACGTGGAAAGAGCTTAAATGAAGATATTACACATCTAGATAAAAGAATAAATAGTTATGTAGAGAAAATAAATCAGTCAGCAGAAGAGATTACATCGACTTATAAAGGGCAAGTAGAAGAAAGATTAGGAGCTAATGAAAGAAAACTTCAAGAAATTGAAAAGCTTACTGGGATGATTGAACAAGATAGAAGTAAAGTGACACTTGAAATGAATACACTTGAGAAAATAAAAGAAGCCATTTATACGTGTCAAACTCAGCTTGAACTGCATAAGAGTAGAGTAGAAGCAATTAGGAGTGAGTTGCCAGAAGGTATGGCAACTCGAGATCAGCTTCTTGCGCAAATGAAGGCTTTAGAGGAGGAGCGAAAAGCCTTTGAGGCGCGTATGCAGCGTCTTCAAGATGAATTAGAGAAGGTTAAAGTACAGCTTTCTAAAATCATTGGTATGCTTGAAGAAAAGGAAAAAGTCTTAAGTGATTTAAAGGCAAAGGTGATAAAAGCTGAAGACAGTTTTAATAAGGCTTTAAATGAAGGACAAATTGAAGATTTACAAACTTATGAGGTACTTAAATTAAAAGTTAATGAATTAGAATCGCTACAAGAGAAGATTAAGGCATATTATACTCAAAAAGCTATTTTAGAAGAGAACAAGAAAGTACTAGAAATAAAGGTAGCTGATTTTCGTATTGAAATGCTTATAGAAGCTAAGGAGCATTTTGAAGTACTTGATAAAGAAAAAGAGAAATTGCAACTTGAAGGAGCAGATTTAGAGCGTCATATTATGCTTTATGAAGAAGTTGAGCAAGGTATAGAAGCTCTTTATGAGGAAAGTAAAGCAGTTGCTAAGAAGCAGCACATTATAGGAACCATGGCACAAATGGCAAAAGGGAAAAATAGTAAAGGTTTATCTTTTGAGCGCTATATTCAAAGTAGTATCTTTGATGAAGTATTAGAAAGTGCTAATCAGAAGCTACGTCCTATGACAACTTCAAGATATGAGCTATATCGTACAGGTGACATGAAGCGTAAAAATGCTCAGTCTGGTTTAGATATTGCTGTTATTGACCATTATGTAGGTCAGACTAGACCTGTCAGTACTCTATCTGGGGGAGAAAGCTTTATGGCAGCACTTGCACTTGCACTAGGTCTTGCAGATGTTATCTCAAGGCTGGCGGGAGCATCTAGCTTAGATACTATGTTTATTGATGAGGGATTTGGAACACTAGATGAGCAATCTCTAGAACTTGCTATTAAAACTTTACTCAGTTTACAAGACACAGGTAGGTTAGTAGGGATTATTTCACACGTAAAAGAACTTAGGGAACAAATTCCAGCACGCCTTGAAATTACAAGAACTAGTAAAGGTAGCTCAGCGCAGTTCAAGTTATAAAAAATACTATCATTACCCTATAAAATAAGGTATATTATAAATAATAACCGACTAGAGGTAAAATCAAGGAGTGGAATTAATGAATAGAACTAATATTATTCATTTACTAGAGAAAAAAATCAATCGTGAGTATATTATAGAAGATGAAATGATGAATAAGCATACAACTTTTAAAGTTGGCGGACCAGCTGATCTTTATGTAATTCCTAGGTCGGAAGAAGAGCTTGTGTATGCTATAGAGGTATGTAAAAGTCAAAATGTACCTTATTATGTTATTGGGAATGGAAGTAACTTACTTGTTACAGATAAAGGTTTTAGAGGTGTCATTATTGAAGTTTATAGGCAAATGTCAGATATTACAGTAGAAGGGAATTGCATTACAGCCTATGCAGGTGCATTACTTTCAAAAATTGCAAATACAGCTTTAGAGCATGGATTAACAGGTCTTGAGTTTGCACATGGTATTCCAGGGACCCTTGGTGGGGCAGTAACAATGAATGCAGGAGCTTATGATGGAGAGATGAAACAAGTTTTAGAATCTGCTACAGTAATCGATGATAAGGGGCAGGTTAGAACCTTATCAGTAGAAGAACTAGAACTTGAATATCGTAAGAGTATTATAAGCAGACTAGGTTATACAGTTATTAAGGCTACAATGTGTCTTGAGGGTAGTGATAAAGAAGCCATTTCAGCTAAGATGAAGGACCTTATGCAAAGAAGACGTGATAAACAGCCTTTAGAGTATCCAAGTGCAGGAAGTACTTTTAAACGCCCAGTAGGACACTTTGCAGGAAAACTTATTATGGATGCAGGACTACGTGGCTATCAGTTAGGTGGCGCACAAGTTTCAGAAAAACACTGTGGTTTTGTTATTAATAAAGATCATGCAACTTGCCAAGATATATTAGATCTTATTCACTATATTCAAGAAGAAGTAAAAAGTAAGTTTGATGTACAAATAGAGCCAGAGGTTAAAATGATAGGAGAAAGATAAAGGATGGAATTTATTATTGTTACGGGTATGTCTGGAGCAGGTAAGAGTACAGCAATTAACTGTTTAGAAGACATGGGATATTATTGTGTAGATAATTTACCACCAACACTTATTCCAAACTTTGCAAGTCTTATCGTAGACAAAAGACAACATTATGATAAGGTAGTATTAGGGATAGACATAAGAGGTGGCATCTTATTTGATGACTTATTTACAAGTTTAGATGCATTAAAAGTAGCAGGATATGAATACAAAATTATCTTTTTTGACTGTTTAGATGAGGTGCTCATTAAACGCTATAAAGAAACAAGAAGGCTTCATCCTCTTGCACGTAATGAGCGTATTCAGGAAGGAATAGAAAAAGAGCGCCTTATCTTGACAGAAGTTAAGAATAAAGCAGATTATATTATTGATAGTACACATCTTTTACCGAAAGATGTAAAAGATGTGATTTATAATATTTTCACTCAGAAAGCAGATTTTCAAAATCTCATGATTACTATCCTTGTATTTGGATTTAAGTATGGTGTACCTATAGATGCAGATTTAGTCTTTGATGTACGTTTTGCACCAAATCCATACTATATATCAGAACTTAGACCACTTACAGGAAATAATAAGAAAGTGGAAGACTATGTTATGAGTTTTGAAGTAACACGTCAATTTACAGAAAAACTTAAAGACATGATAGACTTCCTTATTCCTCACTATACTAAAGAAGGCAAAAATCAACTCGTTATAGGGATTGGTTGCACAGGAGGGAAACACCGTTCGGTCGTTATTGGTAATGCCCTCTATAATTATCTAAAAAAATGTGGTAATGCAGTAACAATTCAGTATAGAGATATAGATAAAGATAGTAAGAGAGGTAAATAACATGAATACAAGTTCCTTAAAGGTCGTAGCAATTGGTGGCGGCACAGGCCTTTCAACTATGCTTAGAGGTATTAAAAAATATACACCTAATATTACAGCTATTGTAACAGTGTCTGATAATGGTGGGGGATCTGGCATATTAAGAGAAGAGATGAATATTATTCCTCCAGGAGATATTAGAAACTGTATTGTAGCATTAGCCAATACAGAACCGGTTATGAAACAATTGTTGCAGTATAGATTTAAAGAAGGCTCTTTAAAGGGACAGAACTTTGGAAATCTCCTTTTAGCAGCACTTGCAGATGTAAGTGGGAATTTTGAAAAGGCGGTACAGGTAACAAGCAATGTTCTTGCTATAACAGGGAAGGTATTGCCTGTAACCCTTGAAGATGTACAACTTTATGCTACATTTGAAAATGGTATATGTGTAAAAGGTGAGACCCAGATTGTAGATTATAGTAAAGCTAATCATATTATGATTGAAGATATTAGATTAGAGCCAGATAATCCAAAGCCGGCAGAAGAAGTTATAGAAGCAATTGAAGATGCAGATATAATTTTATTAGGGCCAGGAAGTTTATACACAAGCATTATTCCAAATCTACTTATTAAAGAAGTATCAGAAGCTACTAGAAAGTCTAAGGCTGAGAAAGTTTATATTGCAAATATGATGAGTCAGCCAGGTGAAACAACAGGCTTTACTATAGAAGATCATATAGAGGAACTTGAAAAATTTATTGGCAAAAACACGCTAGATAAAGTAATTGTAAATAATGAAGATGTACCAGAAGAATATCTTAAAAAATATATAGAAGATGGGGCTCACATGCTCATGCTAAATGATGCCCATCCTATTTGGCAGACACTTAAGCGTATTGAAGCACCTCTTGTACAGGTGAACCATGAAAAGCAGTTTATTAGACATAATCCAAATAAATTAGCTGAATATATTTTTAAAGATATTTAAATAATAAAGAGTATCTAAAGAGGTGGCAAAATGTCTTTTTCTTCAGAGGTGCGTAAGGAACTTACAGAACTTACGGGTGATGCAAGGCACTGTATGATTGCAGAAATTGGAGGCTTCTTACTCATTGCAGGTAAAATAGAATGTGAAAAAGGAAAATTTAGTATTCAGATTCAAATAGAAAATGAAGCCATTGCTAGAAAATACTTTACAATGATAAAAAAAGCTTTTAATATTAATACAGAAGTCCTATTAATAGCTCATAAGAATAAAAATAGGAAAACATATCTTCTTAAAATAAATAATCCAGAAGATGCAAAGAAAATTTTATTAGCAACAACACTATTAAAGTATGAGCATAATGTACCTATTTTACGTAATCATATGGATTACACAATGGTACAAAGTATTTGTTGTAAACGAGCATATTTAAGAGGCTCTTTTTTAGGGGGAGGTTCAGTCAGCGACCCTGAAAAAGGTTACCATTTTGAATTTGTAACGATTTATTATGAGAATGCAGAGTATTTACAAAATACGATGAAAAATTTAGAAATGGATGCAAAAATAGTAACGCGAAAAGGAAGTTATGTGGTATACTTAAAGGAAGGTTCACAAATTGTAGATTTGCTCAATGTTATTGGGGCCCATATTGCACTTATGCAATTGGAGAACATAAGAATTGTAAAAGAAGTACGCAATAATGTTAATAGGCTTGTAAACTGTGAGACAGCTAACCTTAAGAAAACTGTTTCAGCTGCAGTTAGACAAGTTCAAGATATTGAATATCTAAGAGATACTATTGGCTTAGCAGCACTTCCAGAAAACCTTGAGCAAATTGCTAGATATAGACTAGAGTATTCCAGTGCAACACTTAAAGAGTTAGGGGAGCTCATGGTTCCTCCAGTAGGGAAATCAGGGGTTAACCATAGACTCAAGAAATTAAGTGAAATCGCATGTCAAATAAGGGAACAAAGAGGAGGATTAAGTAAAAATGATTAAAGAAAGAGTATGTGTAGGTCTTAAAAACGGCTTAGAAGCAAGACCAGCAGCATTATTTGTACAAATTGCAAGTAAGTTTGAAAGTCATATTGCAGTGGTAGTAGATGAAAAAAATGTTAATGCAAAAAGTATTATGGGAATGATGTCTCTTGGAACAATTAAAGGGGCAGAAATTGAACTTGTTGTAGATGGAGAAGATGAGAAAGAAGCAGTAGCTGCTCTGAAAGAATTCTTAACTACAGAAGAAACAGCTGAATAATGAATAGGAACAGTGTAGATGAAAATCTACACTTTTTTATTTGGGTGGTAGACAAATAACAGAAGACTTATTATAATATTAGTTGATAATAATTATCCTAAAATAAATAGATAGTGTTTTAATCGATGATAGATGGGTATCTTAATGAATTCTATATAGTATAATGGAGGCTTAATATGGAACAGTTAAATCAAGAAATAAAAGATAAATTAGAAAAAGTATGTATTTGCCGTGGCATTACAAAAGCAGCCATTAAAGCAAGTGTACGTAATGGGAAAAAAACAGTAGAAGACATTGCGGCTGATACAGGTGCTACATTAGGTGGTTGTAAAGGATTTAGATGTAATGCTAAAATCCAAGAGATTATTGAAGGTTATGGAACGGAGTGGAATTAATCCACTCT
Organism: Zhenhengia sp.; assembly: GCF_046966505.1. NCBI lineage: Bacteria > Bacillati > Bacillota > Clostridia > Lachnospirales > Lachnospiraceae > Zhenhengia > Zhenhengia sp. The sequence goes on along the minus strand of NZ_JBKVCH010000013.1, from coordinate 93,188 downwards.
GTTTTTTATTATATAGGAAATTAGGCGTTCGCTTAAGAAAGGAATATGGCATTAGCCACTTTTTTGTTTTATTTTAGAAAGCTCGTACATATACTAATAGAAATGATAGGAATAGGAGTAGGAGTTATGGCAGCATGCAATTTATTAGTTTATGGCAGTGGAAATTGTGAATTAGCAGCTGTAATTGAAGCAGAAGTAAGTAGACTTTTACAGGTTGAATCTGAAGAAGTGAAGATTTTTGCAAGAGGCTACATCCTAGAAAATAGTTGCTTAGCATTGTATAAGCGCTTCACTCCCTTAAAAGAACAGCTCGGCCAAGTCAAAAAAGGGGGATTATATGAGTATTTTTATGATGGAGCGGAAAAAGTAGAACGGCAGGAGCTCAGGATGGAAAGTAGTGCACATAAGGAGGCTCTTGAAGAATGTGTGCAAATAGGGATTAAAAGGATGAGGGCAGAAGTCATAACATTAGTACTCATAGGAGAGAGCAATGAAACGGGGCTTTTTTGGGATTTCACAGAGGAACGTCCTTCTAAACTGACCTATAAAGCATTAGATGAAGTCCTTTATAAATTGGGAAAGCGTAATCATATAAAGTTTGATGTGATTATGGATATACCGATATGGCATGGAATAGAAGTACCTCATGTACTGGCTAAGAACCCTTATATTAAAAGTTTATTTATGTATGAAAGGCAGACACCCCTGCATATTTTTCCTGTTGCATGTTGGATACAGCGTACTTATTTAGAGCAGAAGAATTATTTAGAAGTCCTTTATAAGTATTTTCCGGGATATTATGTGACGTTGGACCAAGAAAAGTGGAAGGAATGTATGGACAGCTGGAGACGTTATTGGGATAGTCCAGATCATATAATGTGGAGGCAGTTCTATGAGAATTATAAGGCCGTGGTACTTTATACAAATCCAGAAAAGCCAACACAGTATGCTAAACTTTACTTTAGACAACAATGTATCCCTGAGCAGAGAGAGACTATTAGTGAACAGGAGCTTCAAGATTATTTAGTAGAGATGTATCATACTACCTTTGATGACAAAAATATTAAACTTTGGTTAACAGATTTTAAAACTTGCGTAGATTATTATAAATTGTAGATTTTTGGTAGCTATCCATTATATAATGTAGAAAAGTATAAAAAGATATAAGTGTACAAGAAGGAGGAACATCTTGAGCAATAAACTACATTGTATAAAGGGCATAGTGGGTATAGGGGTGCTTGTTTTACCAACAGTCATATATGCTAAATCTCCAGATTCCATTAGAATTGGACTTGAGTCAGTATATAAGGATGCTTATACCATACAGATTAAAAGTGAAAGCCCACTTGCTGTGGGTTATTTTGATGAGGAGAGATGGATTCAGGAAGGTTATCTAGAGAGCGAAGAAATAAATGTTACTTTAGCAAATCAGACATACTATAGTTATGATGAAGTTTATAGTGACTTAGAGGAAGCCTATGCTGTATTAGATGCTTATGACAGTGAAGCAGTTGTAGCATATGTAGAACCAGGTGAGTATAAAATTTATACAACAGATGACTTTGAGGCACAAACAAAAGTACATACGAATAATAATCGCATTCAGATTGCAGATTCTTATGGTGAAATTCTTTTAATTAGTGAGAATAATAATAGTCCATTAGGTTTTAGAGGAAGTTATAATACCTATGATTTTCCTGCAACAGGAGTAGGGAATAGCCGTATCTATAGAGGTGTAATAGAAGTGGTAAAAGGACAGTATAAAGGTCTTACAGCAGTTAATCAGGTAGATATGGAAGATTATTTATATGGAGTTGTACCTTGTGAGATGTCTGCTTCTTGGCATGGAGAGGCCTTAAAGGCTCAGGCTGTTGCAGCTAGGTCTATGGCTACATTCCAATACAATAGATTTTTATCAAGAGGTTATAACTTAGTAGATACAACAACTAGCCAGGTATATAGAGGGATTACTGCAGAAGATTCAAGGTCAAATGCAGCAGTAGACGCTACAAGTGGTGAAATAGCCACTTATAATGGAAAAGTTGCAGAGACTGTTTATAGTGCAAGTAGTGGTGGTTATACAGCAGACTCTCAGTATGTGTGGGGAAATGCAGTACCTTATTTAAAAGCTAAGCCAGACCCATATGAATCAGCAGCAAATCATGTACCTTGGACACGTACAATTACAACAAAAGAACTTGAAAAATGCGTAGCTAATCAAGGACAAAATATAGGTACAGTAAAAGGAGTTAGAATAGAAGGCTATACAACAAGTGGTAGAGTAAAAGCTTTAACTATACTAGGAACAAATGGTGAATATACTGTAAAGAATGAAGCTACAAGAACTTTCTTTAGTGGAAGTAATGAGGGTTCACTTAAAAGTCGTATGTATAAGTTTACACCTTATGACGAGGGGAACCAAGTTACGCCACCTGTTATCCAAAAACCATCTCAGCCAGAAAGTTCTAATAAGGTGAATATCTTAACTTCGGATGGGGCGGTTACATTAGACTTAGAAGGGCTATGGATTGAAAGTGACGCTACTTTTTCTAAAGTAGAAGGAGAAGTATACATACAGGATCAAGATAGTGTAACAAGTAGCATAGAACTTGGTATAGGTGATGCAGCAGATAATACGGATAGAGATTTAGATTTTAAAGAGGATGCCATAACATCAGAAGATGCTACGACTGTATATGGTGATATTACCTTATATGGAATGGGGTATGGTCATGGTGTAGGTATGTCACAGTATGGTGCAAAAGGCATGGCAGAAGCCGGCTTTGATTATGAAGATATTATTATGTATTACTATGATGGCGTTATCATAGAATAAAATAAATAAAGAGTAGCAGATTTAAACGCATTATACGTTTTAATCTGCTACTCTTTTTATTAAATATCTGTATCTTTTATATGACTTGACGAATTTAGGCATAAACTTTAGTATTATAGGTAGAAATTCGAATAACCTAAATGGGCTGAGATAGATTGGAGATATTATGAATACATCAGACTTTTACTTTGATTTACCTGAAGAACTGATTGCGCAGGTACCTCTTAAGAACCGTACTGCTTCGAAATTAATGGTACTTGATCGTGAAACAGGCGCAATTGAACATAAACATTTCTATGACATGATTCATTATTTAAATCCAGGAGATTGCCTGGTGCTTAATGATACACGTGTTATTCCTGCAAGGCTTTTTGGTGCAAGAGAAGGCTCAGGTGGGAAGGTAGAGTTCCTACTTCTCACAAGAAAGAGTGAAAAAGATTGGGAAGTCCTTGTAAAACCAGGGAAAAAAGCACGTATTGGTGATCGTATTGTATTTGGTGAAGGGATTCTTACAGCAACTATTAAAGAAATCATAGAAGATGGTAAGCGTATTGTAACTTTTGAATATGAAGGTATTTTTGAAGAAGTACTTGATCAATTAGGTGAAATGCCACTTCCACCTTATATCCATGAGAAGTTAGAAGATAGAGAGCGCTATCAGACAGTTTATTCTAAACATGAGGGAAGCGCAGCAGCGCCTACAGCGGGACTTCACTTTACAAAAGAGCTTTTAGAAGAGATTAAAGCAAAAGGTATTCATATTGCCTATGTGACACTTCATGTAGGACTTGGTACTTTTAGACCTGTAAAAGTAGAGAATGTATTAGAACATGAAATGCATTCAGAATTCTATATGATTGATGAAGAGAACGCTAAAATCATTAATGAGGTAAAAGCAAATGGAGGTAAAGTTATTTCTGTAGGAACAACAAGTACAAGAACACTTGAATCTAATGCAGATGAAAACGGTTTTGTAACAGCAGGCAGTGGATGGACCAATATCTTCATTTATCCAGGCTATACATTTAAATGCGTAGACAGACTTTTTACAAACTTCCACCTTCCAGAATCTACTTTAATTATGTTAGTAAGTGCCTTAGCAGGTAAGGAAAATGTATTACATGCATATAATGAAGCTGTTAAAGAAAGATATCGTTTCTTCAGCTTTGGGGATGCTATGTTCATCAAATAATAAAAGCAATAAAAAAGTAGTGATTGAAGACACTTTATAGAATGTCTAGTCACTACTTTTTCATTTAATAAGTATATTTGACTTTTTATTTAAAGAGTTTTTTCTTATAGTAGCCATCTGCTTGGTAGATAGCTCCGAGAGGATTATGGCAAAGAACTCTATCTTTAACTGCAAATACAGTAATAGGTGCTTCTGAGTGTTTAATAAAGAGTGTATCGTGACCAACACAAAGACCAAATAAAATATTTAAATCTGTCTTAGCTTCGTTTAATAAAAGAGCTTGTCCAATTGGATTACACATAATATCATTTTTTACATAAGTTTCTTTCTCAGGTTGGTCAATCCCTAAGAAGCCTTTAAGAATGGCTCCATTTTTACATACAACAGATACAACTTCTAAACCATGGTGTTCTAAAATTTTAACAAAGGTTTTAGCTTCCTCATGTAAACCTGTACAAAAAGCAAGACCAATACGTTTAAAACCACATTTTTTAGCAAATTGAATTGTTTCTTCTACTCTAGTCCAGTTTGTATTTCCTTCAGACTCTACTAAAGCAGATTGAAGAGCGATTGTTAAATTATCGCCAGTATGTAATTCTTTAGCCTTAGTTTGAAGTTCAATATTTCTACTAGGACATAATTTTTTTGGCATTTTTTCTTCATTTTTTTCTAAGCATCCTCTTGAAGGACATTTTGCGCAAATACTCATAGTGTATCCCTTTCTATAATGAAATAAAGTTTAAATTAAACAATTTTTAAATTAAATAATTCCTAAATAGTTTATGCCATTGTAAATACTAATTAAAATGATACCTACAACCATAGCAAGATAAATTTTATCTACACCTTTGAGAGAAAGTTTTTTAGAAATAACAGGGCCTACTGTTCCACCAATAATACCACCTGCAATCATCATAAAGAATACAGACCATTCAAATTCAGGTACAGCACCTTTAAAGAGTGTTTGAAGAATACTTGCTGCTTGTGAGAAGAAGATGATGTAAATTGAGTTAAGTGCAGCAGTTTTACTATCCATTGCAAAAAATAGGTAAAGTACAGCAAGGTTAATTGGCCCGCCACCTATACCTAAGAAAGAAGAAATAGTACCTAAACTAAATCCGATTATAAGAGGCATTACCATACCTTCTACTTGAAGTGGACGAATTTTAGCTTTTTTAAGTGTAAAGATTAAAATTCCAAAAGTAATGATAGCTAATAAGAAAGATTGTACAGCACCAGCCATTTCCGGATTTCCACTAAGTGTTTTAACTATATCAAAGATTTGTTTACCAAGTAATCCACCGATAGCAGCACCAATAGCTAGTATTGTTCCTTTCTTTTTATCAATTTTTACTTCAGAATGCCTGTTACGGTAAAGTGTCATGGTTGTCATTGAAAGAACTGTACATCCTGATAGAAAACTAATGGTTGAAACATTAAGTGTTCCTAGAGAATCTAGTACAGGTTTGATAATAACACCACCACCGATACCACTGATAGCACCTAGTATAGATGCCCCTAAACAAATGAGAAAATAAATGACATACATAATTATACTACCTCACATTATTAATATATTGTCTAAAAATATATTATTATGTATTATTGATTATGTCAAATTTTTTAAAAAATAGCCTATGATATTTTTTGAAAAAGATAAAAAATGTTATACCCTTAGTGTTTAGAGCTAACATCCTCTTCTTTAAGTGTAGCCATCATAAAAAGCTTCTCAATCCTGCGATTTTTGTTAGTGGAGCATGAGGGTGGAGAGGTATTGGACCCGATATTAAGCCTATAAGAAAAGAGAGAAAGAAGTTATAAGGGCTTGCATCAATTAGTTCGACACGTTATACATAGATATGAAGGCGTACTATAAAGCTATAAGAAAGCAGAGGGTGGCTGAAAATAAAATGTTTGAGCTAGAAGTTCAAGATTAAAGAATGGGTGGCATGAAATCATTTCACCTAATAAAGTAGGGAGAACGTGATGAATCAACAAGAAAAATATGCACTTATTACAGGTGCAACAAGTGGAATTGGTAAGGCAATGACCTATTTATTAGCCGAGGAGGGTTACCATTTAATCTTGGTAGCACGTAATAAAAATAAACTTGTAGAATTGCAAAATATACTTATACAGGCGTATAATAAAAAAATACATGTTTTTAGTGTAGATTTAACGCAGATAGGTGAAATAGAGTGTTTAGTAGAGGCTTTAGATGGACAAGCCTTAAAAATAGATGTATTTATAAACAATGCAGGAATAGGGGTATATGGGCTCTTTAGTCATGTAGAAGCAGAGTATGATTTAAGTGTGATTGATACGAACATAAAAGGCTTTACATATTTGATTAAACGGATTAAGCCTTATTTGAAAGCAGAAGCCTGTGTACTTCAGGTAGCTTCAACGGCTGCCTTTGCACCAGGTCCTTATATGGCAGTCTATTATGCATCAAAGGCTTATGTATTATCTTTATCTATGGCTCTTAGAGATGAGTGGAAAGCTGAAGGAATTTATATAAGTACCTTATGCCCTGGACCGACTAAGACAGCCTTTATAGAGAAGGCTCATATGCAAAAGTCTGGTCTAGCTAAATTTACAGCTATGACACCAGAAGCTGTGGCAAAAGTCGCTTATAAAGGGATGAAAAAGCATAAGGCAGTTATTATACCTGGCTGGACGAATAAGCTGGCATGCTTAGCTATGTCTATTTTACCACTTAGCATTACTACAAAGCTTGTACGTAGTACGCAAAAGAAATAAAAGAGGAGGGAGCTAGATGATAACTAAATACAGTAAGAACTTTAAAATTAATTTTAGAGATACGGATTTTAACTATAACCTGCGCATGAATGCTCTGGTAGATTTCATGCAGGAAGTAAGTGGAGAACATGCTTTATCACTTGGGATAGATTTTACAACAGATGAAGACCAGAAAGCTTACTGGATTGTATCAAGAGCAAAGATGCATTTAGATACTTATCCAAAATGGCAAGACTATATTCGTCTTGAAACTTATCCAGTAGGACTTGAAGGGCCTTTTGCAGTGAGACGCTTTGATATTTTTGATACAGAAGATAGACAGATTGGCTATATTATAGGCTATTATATCTTAATGGATTTTAAAACACATAGACCATTAAGAGTGAAGAATATGCCAGAGGTTGCAAGTCTTTTAAATTGGCTTTATAAAGGTGAATCACTTCCTAAATTGAAAGCGCCTGTAGAAGTAATAAAAGAGGATACAAGAAAAGTACGTAGCGGCGAAATTGATATTAATAGACATATGAACAATGCACATTATGTAAGATGGGCAACAGATATGTTAGATTGCAGTGAGTATGATGAAAAGATTATTGAAAGTATCCAGACTAACTACACAACATCTCTTGTAGAAGGGGACATTGCAAAAGTAGTAAGGGGTCTAGATGAAGAAGGTAATACCATTATACAAGGAGTAAGTCCTGATGGTGCCATTACTTATTGGACAAGTAAGATTGTATTTAAATAGACATAAGATAATATTTTCATAAAGCAACTTATATATTATACTACTTGTATGTGTTTTATTTTAATAAAACAGAGATTGAAGTAAGGAAGGAAAACAAAATGGAATTTATAGAAATTTTAAAAGCCATTATTCTTGGAATTATTGAGGGGATTACAGAGTGGCTTCCAATTAGTAGTACAGGTCATATGATTTTAGCAGATGAATTTATTCAGTTAAATACATCTGATGCTTTTAAAGAAATGTTTTTTGTAGTAGTTCAGCTTGGTGCCATTATGGCAGTAGTTGTTCTGTTCTGGAATAAGCTTTTCCCATTTTCTTTGAAAGATAAGAAACTAGAAATTAAAAAGGATATTTTTGATTTATGGTTTAAAGTAATTGTAGCAGCACTTCCAGCAGCAGTGATTGGTTTATTATTTGATGATATGTTAAATGCTATTTTCTACAATTATCAAACAGTTGCTTTAATGCTTATTATTTATGGAATACTCTTCATTATTGTCGAAAATCGTAATAAGAATAGAGTACCTAAAGTTGAGACACTTGAAGCCTTAACTTATAAAACAGCCTTGATGATTGGTTTATTCCAAGTACTTGCCTTAATTCCAGGTACATCACGTTCAGGTGCAACCATTATTGGAGCCATTTTAATTGGTACATCACGTTTTGTAGCAGCTGAATTTACATTCTTCTTAGCTATACCTGTAATGGTTGGAGCAAGTTTATTAAAACTATTAAAATTTGGTTTAGCATTTACAGCAAGTGAATTAACCATTCTACTTGTAGGGATGTTTGTAGCCTTTATTGTTTCTGTTTTAGCTATTAAATTCTTAATGGGTTATATTAAGAAACATGACTTTAAAGCTTTCGGATACTATCGTATTGTATTAGGTATTATTGTACTTGCTTATTTCTTAATGAGATAATAAAAAAGGGCCGCATAGCGGCCTTTTTTGATGCATTAGAAATGCTATTCTATTGCCATAAGTATTAAAGGAGAAGCATCTTCAATGCCTAAGCAGTAGGTAAGCTGACCAGTTGATAAGTTATAGCCAGAAATATAATTTCTAAAGCGTAGGCCTAAAGGATCTACAGTAGCAATAAAAAGTGTATCCCCTTTAATACTTAGGTCAATCAACTTACAAGAAGAGGAGGGGAAACGAGTGGTATGCATAGGTGAGAGATTAAAAGATTCATCTAATACACTCGTATATAATACGCCATCTTGCTCACCATATACTAAAGTAGTATGTGCTTGACTTATGACTCCTGTTGTTGTAAAAGGTAGAGGAATAAAAGACTCTACATCAGTAAAAGGATTATAAACTTGAAGTTTGTCTCCAGCTATAAAAAGAGCTATGCCATCTGATGTAAGTGTAAAATGGGTGCCACCTAAAGCAGAGGGGTGAGTTCCTAATTGTTTAGAACTTGTCACTTTTAGTGTAGGTAAATCCACAGTATAAATAAGTGCATTATAAGCATGGGCCTGACCAGCAAGAATAATAAGTTGGTCACCTACTTGCTGCATATGAGACACGTACATAGGACTGAGGTGGGTAGACTCATCTATAATCAGCTGTTTAATTTCATCCGTTGTACGGTTTAATACACGAAATGAGCTTAAGTCACCAGGAAAGGCAAAATACACAAAGTCTCCTGACTCATAATAGTCTTGGAACATCATGGAGAAGTCCTCATTGTTTTGGAGAAAAGCCTTTTTATACTGCCTATAAGCAGCATTAGGTATAAAGCCTTTGCTATAGGGTACAAAGGTTTTATTAGAAACTTTTGGCTTTGAGGAAGTCAAGGTATAGCTCTTAATTTTACTGTAGTTAATATTTGAGTAAATAATATAAATATCAGTAAAATCCACATTATTATGTGTATTTACGATTAATTCTGTGTATAAGTCATCCTTAAAAGAAAAAAGGTTGAGGATAACTCCAGCCAAAACCAGAAAAAAAATAAAAATTTTCTTTTTCATATTACCAATCCTTATCTGGATTAAAGCCGTAAATTTGTAAAGTTTCAAGATATGGGCTACGTCCTATATCTCCAGGGGAAACAAAAATACCACCAGAACTATCAAGGTCAATACCAAACTGATTGAAGGTATGCCATACAATATGTGAACAATGTGTGCTAGATGGAACAGGCTTATTATTTTTCATAGCTAAAATATTATAAGGAATACCTTGCATATTTTCAGCAGCATAGCGTGCAATTTCATCTAATTGATCTTGGTCAGTATCTTTAAGACGCATCATCTTAAAAGTTGGATATAAAGTCCACTTAGAAGCATTTTGTTCCATGCTTACGGTAAATGGTTCTAAGGATTCCAGCACTTTACCACGTACTTTGTCAATAACGATACCAGCATGGCCGTGGCGCCAGTTATAAGTATAAGTAGATTTAGTGAGGAAGATATAGCCGTTATCATAAGGTGCTAGTTCAAAGGCTGCAACTTGTTTGCCTGTTTCATCTTGGACAACATCGATATTAGTTACAGGAGTCATGGCTGTCTTGACAATACGAGGAGAGTTAAGATACTTGGTTTGGAAGCGGAGAATAGTCTCTTCAAAATCTGGTTCTTTTTTTAGTATATCAATCATAGGAGCAGCAAGGCCGGTTTGATGATACAAAGTATTATAATCTTCTTCCGAGAAGCTCGTTTGTTTAAGAATAGGCATAAGGTCTACATACGCTACTTCAGGCACAAAAAACATATTACTTCTTGCATGAAAGCCTAATAAGATATAAATAAGTATAGCAATACCTAAAATACTGCCAACTATTATAAATGATCGTTTTAATTTTTTCATAAAGGAGCCTCCTTATTACATTATCCACATTATAGCAAAGGATTATTGTACAAGAAAGTAGGACTTCCCTATTTAATAAAAAACTAGAAAAATACAAGTGAAGCATATAGAATAAAAAAAAGATAATGATGCAAACGAGGTGAGCAGATGATTAAGCTAATTATTTCTGACTTAGATGGAACACTAGCGGATAACAAGGGGCAAATACCAGAAGAAGCCTTTACTGTTATAGAGGATTTAGAGAAGAAGAATATTCATTTTGCTGTAGCTACGGGAAGACAATGTGCTACAGTAGAGAATGACTTTAAATCTGTTTTAGATAAAATTTATGTTATTGCAGATAATGGAGCACTTATTAAACATAAAGGTAAATGTGTCGGTGTGACTTACTTAGAGCAGGAGAAAGCTAGAGAGGTTATAGAAGAAGTTAAAAGGCTAGAAAATATAGAGATGATTATTTCATGTGAAGATACTGCTTATAAAATAACAAAAGATAAGGCTTTTCATGAAGAGGTTTCTAAATATTATTATAGCTTAAGTTATGTACAGGACCAAAGTCTTATTGAGGCATCCATTATTAAGCTAGCACTTTATAATAAAGATGGTATTACAAAGGAGTTTGAAACTTGGCTTAGGAAAAAGTGGGGAGAAGATTTCTCCATTACTGTATCAGGGCGTAATTGGGTAGATATTGGAAGCCTATATACAAGCAAGGGCATGGCTGTTAAAATGCTAAAAGAGCAGTTAATAATTGAAAAAGAAAACTGCATGGCCTTCGGAGATTACTTCAATGATGTATCTATGCTTGCTGAAGTAGAGGAGAGTTATGTTATGGAGCATGCACCAGAGGAAATGAAAGCTTATGGCAAATATAGTTTAGATGAGGGGAGTGTACTTAAAGTTATTAAAGAGAGGTGCTTATGAAATTTTAAGAAGAATATGTAATCATTAGAAGTAGTATGGGACAAGTTTGCGGCCGCATATAATACTCCAAAAAGGAGTGATCCACATGACTTACAAGACGCACATTATAGGTGGAGTGGCCCTGGCCATAGCCATTAATGAATATCTTATTCCTATAGAAGGAATAGAATTAGTTTATTATTATGGAAGTGCTATAGTGGGTTCGCTTTTACCAGATTTAGATCATCCTAAAAGCTGGATTAGTAGCAAGACCGTTATATTGCATTATCCTTTTCGGAAACTAGGGCATAGGAAAGCTACACATAGTTTATTTGCTGCCATACTTTTATGGGCAGTACTCACACTACCTTTTGGTATAAACTTCGTGGCATTAGGGAGTTTGTTAGGATACCTATCACATTTAATATTAGATATGCTTAATCCAACAGGAGTTCCCTTACTTTATCCTTTTACTAAGGAAAAATATAAAATAGGAAAGATGCACACAGGAGATACAGGAGAATATATTGTTACCGTATTACTAATTATTATAAGTGTAGTAATGATTAGGATATAAATAAAAGGTGAGGACAACTGTCCTCACCTTTTATTTGCAATAAGCGGCTTTAACCTGTTCGAGTTTAGAGGTTGCGCCTTGAAGTAATAAGTCAGCAATGGCAAGAGCAGCCATTGCTTCTACGACCACAACTGCACGTGCTACTACTGTAGGGTCATGGCGCCCTTCAATAGCAATATCTACGTTTTCTAAATGTGTATTGATCGTATGTTGAGTTTGTGCAATAGATGGTGTTGGTTTGAAGTGAGCACGTAGTACAATAGGACTACCGTCAGAAAGACCACCTAGTATACCACCTGAATGATTAGTACGTTTATGTATAGATGGAGTAGTCTTATAATGTGTGCCAACAAAACCGTGCGATTCATGACCATTTTCGCCATATTGAGGAGCTGTGTGAGTATAGAATGCATCGTTGTACTCTGAACCCTTCATCTGAGCAGAGGCGATGCCAGAACCTACTTCAAAAGCTTTAACGGCATTAATACTCATAATGGCTTGTCCTAAAATGGCATCAAGTCTATCAAAAACAGGTTCTCCGATACCTACAGGCATACCTGTAATTTGGCATTCAATAACGCCACCAATAGAGTCTTTTTCAGTTTTCATTTGCCCGATATAATTTATAGCCTCCTCAGCTTTTACCGCATGAGGCATAGAGAGAAGGTTATTAGAAATTTCATTAAGATTCATTTCTTCATCAGATACAGAGATAGGGCCTAAAGCCTTAGTGTACGCTTTAAAATGAATTCCCATTTCCTCTAAAAAGCGCATAGCAATGCTACCGGCAGCTACTCTAGCTGCTGTTTCGCGAGCTGAGGAACGTCCACCACCACGATAATCACGGTTGCCGTATTTCATACTATAAGGGTAATCGGCATGAGAAGGACGATAGATGTCTTTAATTGCATCGTAGTTGTGAGAGCGGTGATCAGTATTGCGAATCATAAGGCAAATAGGGGTACCTGTTGTTTTACCCTCAAAGAGGCCAGATAAAATTTCTACGTCATCATCTTCTTTGCGAGAGGTAGCGATTTTAGCGTTACCTGGTTTTCTTCTTACCATATTCTTCATAATATCTTCCTTTGAAAGAGGTATATTAGAAGGGCAGCCATCTATAATGACACCTATAGCAGGGCCGTGGGATTCACCAAAAGTGGAAATTGTAAAATGTTTGCCAAATATTGAACCAGACATAAATTAAGCCTCCTTATTAGATTTTTCTTAATTGTATCAAATGATGTAATTATATTCAATAAGACCGTTTAAAAGTATAGAAAAATGACAAAAATACAGGATAGAATTCTTGTAATCATCGTCTTTTTCTTGTAAACTGTATGATAGTATATGACAGATAGGAGACCTAATTAAAATGTACGAATTACTAAAAGTAGAAGGACGCGCGAAACGTGGTAGATTCCATACTGTGCATGGAACAATTGAAACACCTGTATTCATGAATGTAGCAACAGTAGCTGCCATTAAAGGGGCATTAAGCGCGGATGACCTTCATAATATTAATACACAAGTAGCTTTATCCAATACGTACCACTTGCATTTAAGACCTGGTGACAAGGTGATTAAAGAGCTTGGTGGTCTTCATAAATTCATGGTTTGGGACAAGCCGATTCTTACAGATTCAGGTGGGTTCCAAGTATTTTCTTTAGCGGCTATGCGTAAGATTAAAGAAGAAGGCGTGTACTTCTCATCTCATATTGATGGACGCAAAATTTTTATGGGACCAGAAGAGAGTATGCAAATTCAGTCAAACATTGCTTCAACCATTGCTATGGCCTTTGATGAATGTCCACCAGCACTTGCTGATAGGGAATATATTATTCCTTCCGTAGAACGTACTACAAGATGGCTTAAACGTTGTATGGCAGAAATGAATCGTTTAAACAGCCTAGAGGATACAATTAATAAAAAACAAATGCTCTTTGGTATTAACCAAGGTGGTATTTTACCAGATATACGTATTGAACATGCTAAAGTTATTCGTGAGTTTGACCTTCCAGGTTATGCTGTAGGTGGACTTGCAGTAGGTGAGAGCCATGAAGATATGTACAATGTATTAGAGGCAGTTGTACCCTACTTACCACAAAATAAACCAACTTATTTAATGGGTGTTGGTACACCAGAAAATATTTTAGAAGCTGTTGATCGCGGGATTGATTTCTTTGACTGCGTGCTTCCAGCACGTAACGGACGTCATGGGCATGTTTATACAAACCACGGTAAGATGAATCTTTTCAATCAAAAATTCGAAAAAGATATGAGTCCAATTAGTGAGGAGTGTGGATGTCCAACCTGTCAGAAATATAGTAGAGCATATATCAGACACCTTCTTAAAGCCAAAGAGATGCTTGGTATGAGACTTTGTGTTATTCACAACCTTTACTATTTCAACAACTTAATGACTGAAATTCGAGATGCATTAGACAAAGGTGAATTTGCTAAATACAAGAAAATGCGTCTAGAAGGATATAAACAAAATAACAATTAATGGAGGAGACTATTATGGCACCAACAGCTTCAACAGGCGGAATGCTTATGTCAACAGTACTTTATCTTGGATTTTTCTTCGTAATTATGTACTTCTTAATCATTCGTCCACAAAAGAAAAGAGACAAACAAGTTGCAGACATGCAAAGCTCTATTAAAGTAGGCGATGAAGTTTTATTAAACACAGGAATTTATGGTAAAGTTGTAGACATTATCAACGACTTATTTATCATTGAACTTGGTCTTAACAAAAGTGTTCGTATTCCAGTTAAACAAGTAGCGGTAGCGGCAGTAGCAGCGCCAAACCTTACTATTGCAAAAGCATCTGAACCAGTAGATGATGAAGATGAATACGAAGATGACGAATATGAAGACGGTGAATACGAAGACGAGGATGAGGAATAATCATCCTCGTCTTTTTCTTAAGGAGGATAGAGATGTTAGAGAACAATAGGATGGTACAAGCATCTTATGAAGGGAATAAGCCCAGCTTAGCTTCTATCATTATGATGCCTTTTTTATTTACGCTAACTTTGTCTATAGGTAATGTAGTAAGCGAACTCATAGGCTCATTATTGTTTAATAATCTAGAAGAGAGCTTATTTAGGATATATATGCAGTATTTTCAATATGCAGCATCTTTTGCATTAGCAGGAGCCGTTGTAGCACTATTCATGTGCAAGGTACAAGGGAAAAACTGGAGAAGTATAGGCTTATTTAAAGAGAAAGCGGTAGTAAGTTATTTTAAAGGAGCAGGTATAGCCTTTTTAGGAATAGTAGCGATTATTAGCTTTTTACAATTTAAAGGAGAACTTACGATTAGTGCTATTCCAATTAATAGAGGCGTTCACTTATTTGGTATTATTTTAATCATTTTAATAGCTTGGATTATTCAAGGGGCGGCAGAAGAACTGTTTCTAAGGGGCTTTATGTTTCAGGCTATTACAGTACGCTATGACGTTTATAAAGGGATTATTATACCAGCTATTGTTTTTGCACTTCTACACTTAGGCAATAATGGTATTAATGCCATTAGTTTAATTAACATTCTTTTATGTGGTTTAGCCCTTATGTTGTTAGTATTAAAAGATGGTAATCTATGGGGAGCCTTTGGGTTCCATACGGCATGGAATTTATTACAAGGGAATGTATTTGGGATTTCTATAAGCGGTAATACGATGGACGTAAGTCTCTTTAAGACAGTTATACAAACGGATACAATTTGGTCAGGAGGAGCCTTTGGACTTGAAGGGAGCCTACTTACTACTTTATTTTTTATCCTTGCTAGTCTGGTGTTAGTAAGACAATTAAGTAAACATAATAGATAAAGATTTCTTTATAAAAAGTTCTTAATTTATTAGACAGTGCGTCATAGTTTGTTAAAATATCCAAGGCATAATAATACGTGAAGAGAAGATATGTAGCAGAAATCTTCCCTAACAATCGACGCTACATACTCACTCTAAATTAAAATCTCCCCATATTATTATCCCTTTTTCAGTTTGTATAAAAATATAAACGGAAGCAAGAAAGGCGCCCTCCCCAAGGCGCCTTTTTTGGTTTTTAAATGGGGGATAAGTAAGTCTATTAAATACATACTATATTCTTTATTTTTGTGAGAAAGATCTTAAAGTAACTTATTGAAAAATATTAGTGTGTTTTGAAATAAAAATCGGAATATTGTAAACTTATAGGTTAAAAAGGAATAGTATATAGTGTTAGTATATAATAAGAGAGGGGTTTATTAATGAGAAAAGATTGTTATTATGATGACTATGATTATGATTACGAAAGTAGAAATTGTTGCTCTCAAGTGAAAGATGTTGATATCCGACTTACTAGATTAGAACAGCGACAAGAACAATTCCAAGCTCAAATTCAAGCTCAGTTACAAGAAATGGAACAAAGGCAAGAACAATTCCAGGCTCAAGTTCAAGCTCAACTTCAGGCCCAAGCCCAACTTCAAGCTCAACTTCAGGCACAATTACAAGCAGTTGAGCAGAATCAAGCTCAGCTCCAAGCTCAACTCAATGCTCAGGCCCAACTTCAAGCCCAGCTTCAGAACCAATTACAAGCAGTTGAGCAGAATCAAGCTCAACTCCAAGCTCAACTTAATGCCCAGGCTCAACTTCAGGCACAGCTTACTGCTCAGGCTCAAGCTCAGCTTCAGGGGCAAGCAACTTCACAAAATGATACAGAAAGAACTAGTATAAGCACCCCAAGTACTAGCAAAGTAGATAATAACTTTGTAATTCGTATTAATGTTGGTGGTTCAAAATCTAATGCAGATCCTGATACCGATGTAACTCCTGTGCAAGTAGGGATACCGGTTCAAGTATCCGAAACGAGTGTGAAACAGGAGCAGGAGAAATAAGAACAGGTGGTACAGCTGAACAAGGCAAAGATAAAAGTCTGATCTAGTAAAATTTTGATAATCTAGTTAATGACACAAATATAAGAAGAAGTATATAAGAATTGTATAAAATATAAACAGAAGAAATCAAGGCGCCTCCCTAAGGCGCCTTTTTTGGTGTGTGTAAATAGCAGATTTAACATAGATTTAACATAAGCCAAATATGTTTTGAACATTAGGGTTCTATCCTATGCTTGTAAATTAAATAAGGGGGCAATAAAAAATGAAAAATAAATTATTTAGAATATTAGGTATAACAGTACTCGGAATGGCAATGTTAACAGGATGTGCATCAGGTGCAGGTAATGCAGCTGCAAATGCGGGCAACGTAGCAGACGGATCAGCTCCTGCAAAAACAGAAAGCAGCAAAATTGTAGCAGTTGGTTCTACGACAGTAGCAGTGCCAATGGAAGAGTTAGCAAATAAATATAAAGAAATTGAGCCGAATGTAGTTGTTGAAGTACAAGGTGTAGGTTCATCAGCAGGTGTTAAAGCGGCAGCAGATGGGACTGCAGATATAGGTATGGTTTCACGTGAACTTAAAGATTCAGAGCAAAGTGATGACCTTGAAGTAACAACAATTGCATACGATGGTATTGCTATAGTAGTTAACCCAGCAAATGGCGTAGAAAACTTAACAAGTGAACAAGTTAAAGGTATCTTTGAAGGTACAATTACTAACTGGAGTGAAGTTGGTGGTGCTGATGCAGATATCATCGTTGTAACACGTGAAGATGGTTCAGGTACACGTAGTGCATTTGAAGAAATTCTCGGTCTTCAACAAGAAATCGATGGTAAAAAAGTATCTTCAATCTCTCAAGGTGCACTTGTAGCAGAAGGTAATGGTACAATCAAAGCAACAGTAGCTTCTAAAGAAGGTTCAATAGGTTTCGTATCATTAGGTTTCATTGATGACACAGTTAAAGCAATCAGTGTAAATGATGTTATGCCAACAGTTGAAACAGTTAAAAATGGTGAGTACAGTGTTTCTAGACCACTTCTTGTTATTACACATAAAGATGGTACACAAACAACAAAAGACTTCTTAGAGTTCATCTTAGGTGATGAAGGTCAAGAAATTGTAAGTGAAAAATATATCTCAGTAAAATAAGACCTTTGTAGTAATAGACCTTGCAAAGAGAGAGATAAGGTGATCAAATATGGATAAAGTAATGAAGAAAGTATTCTGGTGTTTTGCAGCACTGACTATGACAGTGGTTGCATTTATGGGAGTCTATATTATAGCTAACGGGCTCCCTTTTTTTAAACATACAAGCTTATGGGCATTTTTAACAGGCAAGAACTGGATGCCATCAGGTGAGATTTTTGGGATATTCCCAATGCTTGTAGCAAGTTTATACGGTACAATAGGCGCTATGGTTATTGCAATCATTGTAGGTGTGAGTACAGCCATCGTTCTAGTGGAGCTCCTACCAGCTAAACTTGCAGCATTATTATCAGCAGCAGTAGATTTGCTGGCTGGTATTCCTTCAGTTATTTATGGTTTCTGGGGACTGATGGTAGTTGTACCACTTATCAATGATCTTTGGGGTGGTAAAGGAGCAGGAAGTAGTTTGCTTGCTGTAATCTTTATTTTAGCCCTTATGGTACTACCAACTGTTATTCGTATGACAGAAGTAAGTTTAAGAGCTGTACCAAATGAATATAAAGAAGGTGCCCTTGCATTGGGATCAAGTAGACTTCAATATATTTTCAAAGTACAGCTTAAAGCGGCAAGTTCAGGAACACTTGCTGGAATTATTTTAGCCATTGGGCGTGCTCTTGGGGAAACAATGGCAGTTATTTTAGTAGCAGGTAATACAGCATTACTCCCACAAAGTATTACTGACCCAGTTAGAACGCTTACAGCTAATATTGCTATAGAAATGGGCTATGCATCAGGTGTCCATCAACAGGCACTTTTTGCAACAGGTATGGTTTTATTTGTTCTCATTATTGCTATTAACTTAGCAATGCACATGCTTAATACTCGTACAGAAAGGAGAGAACGCCGTGAAAGCAAAGGAAAAAATACTCTATAGTCTCTTAGGAATTATTGCCTTTTCAACTTTTGGCATGCTGATTTGGATTTTATCTTATATCTTTATTAAAGGCATTGGAAATGTGGATTTAATAGGCCTTATGCCAGCTATCATTACAACAATATATATGGTTGTAATTGGTTTAGTTATAGCTGTACCAATCGGGATGGGAACAGCCATTTACCTTAATGAGTATGCCAAACCATCTAAGTTTGTAAAAGGTATTAGATTTTCAACAGAATGTTTAGCGGCGGTCCCTTCAATTCTATTCGGATTATTCGGCATGATGTTCTTCGTTACACAACTTAAACTTGGTTATTCCATCTTAGCAGGTGGACTTACAGTAGCTCTTATGATACTTCCAACAGTTGTAAAAACAACAGAGGAAGCTTTAAAGACAGTGCCACTTAGTTATAGAGAAGGGTCTCTTGCATTAGGGGCCTCTAAATTTTCAACTATTATGAAAGTTGTTTTACCAAGTGCAGTACCTGGTATTTTAACAGGAATTGTATTTAGTACAGGGCGTATTATTGGTGAAACGGCTGCAATTTACTTAACAGCAGGTATGGTATTTAGAGTACCAGGAAATGTAATGGAATCAGGTAGAACTTTATCAGTTCACCTTTATATGTTAGCTAAAGAAGGTATTTCATTAGAGCAGGCTTATGGTACAGCCATAGTTTTATTAATGGTAGTACTTGGACTTAACCTATTAACTTATGTGATCGGAAGGAAGATGAAAAATGGCAAATAAAATCATTAAAGCACGTGACTTATCCTTTTACTATGGTGATTTTAAAGCTTTAAAAAACATAAATATAGATGTAGTTAAAAATGAAGTTTTAGCATTTATTGGACCATCAGGATGTGGAAAATCTACTTTTTTACGTATTTTAAATCGTATGAGTGACTTAGTGGAAGGCACAAAAGTAGAAGGTAGCATTACTTATAATGAGCGAGATATTTTCAGTATGGATCCTATTGAACTTAGAAAAGGAGTAGGGATGGTATTCCAAAAACCAAATCCTTTCCCAATGAGTATTTATGATAATATTGCTTACGGACCACGTATGCAAGGTATTAAAAAGAAAGCAGACCTTGATGCTATTGTAGAAGACAGTTTAAAAAAGGCTGCGATTTGGGATGAAGTTAAAGATAAGCTTAAAAAGAATGCTATTAGCCTTTCTGGTGGACAACAGCAACGTATTTGCATTGCAAGAAGTATTGCTATGAATCCAGAAATTTTACTGATGGATGAACCAACTTCTGCACTTGATCCTATTTCAACACTAAAAATAGAAGACCTTATTAATGAACTTAAAAAGCAATATACAATCGTTATTGTTACCCATAATATGCAGCAGGCAGCACGTATTTCTGACCGTACAGCATTCTTCTTATTAGGAGAATTAGTAGAAGTAGGCCCAACAGATAAATTATTTGACCAACCGGAAGATAAACGTACAGAAGACTACATTACTGGAAGATTCGGCTAAGGAGGATTAGGGAGATGTCACCAAGAAGAGTATTTGAAAAAGAATTAGAAGAATTAAGACTCGATGTTATTAAAATGGGCAGTGAAGTTGAAAGACTTGTAGGTGAAGCGATTGAAGCTGTTACGACACAAAACAAAGAACTTGCTCAAAAGATTATTGACAATGATGATAAAATCGATGCTATGGAAATTGAGATTGAAAAGAAATGCATTAGCCTTATTGCACATCAGCAACCTATAGCTAGAGACTTACGCCTTATTATGTGTATTCTAAAAAGTGTAACAGATATGGAGCGTATAGGAGACCACTGTGAAGATATTTGTACATATAGCTTAAAATTAGAAGATGGCACATGGGATAAGGAAGTAGCATATAAACGACATATTGAAAGAATGGCACAAAACGTAAGAAAAATGCTCATTAAAACATTAGATAGTTACGTACAAAAAGATGCAGACCAAATTCGTGAGATTTGTTCCTACGATGACCAAATTGATGAAGAGTTTACAAAAATCTTTAAAGAAATTGTACTTGAAATGAGTAACAAACAAGAGTTTGCACCAAGTGGAGCAGCATACCTTATGATTATTAAATATCTTGAGCGTATTGCTGACCATACTACTAATATTGCAGAATGGCTTATTTATAATTTGACAGGCGAATATAGTAAATAAGAAGAAGGCTTTTATAGCCTTCTTTTTTTGTGGGAAAAATTAACTCATAAAACATAAATAAATATGAAACTTTTTCGAGGAAAAATAACTCTAATAGATAGATAACACATTAGACATAAAAATATGATTAAAATATGGGAGGAATATTAAATGAAATACAAAAAAATATTTATAGGAGTGCTTATGCTTCTAGGTAGCACTATGATGGTTATGTCAGGATGTAGCAGTAAGTCTGAAGAAAAAAATGAAGAGGTACTTACTTATTCAAATTTAGTGGATGAGGAAGGCAAGCAAGAAGTAGAAGAGTATTTGCTTGAGAGAGGAGTACCAGCACAATCTATGAAGGTATTTAGGGATTGGGTTAATGATTACAATGAACATATTGATGCAAAAGAAAACTTAAAAAAAGGATTTCAGACTATTTCCACAGCACAGGCAGACTACAAAGAAATAGATTTTGAACTACGTGAGAATGAAGAAGGCATACCATATTCTGAAATAAACTGTAGATTAACTGCTTTTTTACTCTTTAAAGACTTTGTAAGTATTACTCATCCTATAGAAGCAGCAGATAATTATCTAATGTTTGATGTAGAGGCCATGGAGCAATATCCATTAATGGCATTTGATAAAGGGGATGAAAGTAAATTCATAACTTTATTTAATCCTGTAGTTGTAGAAGATACTACAGATAAAGATAAACATATAAAAAGTATTAGTGAAGAATGGCAAAATAGAGGAATTTCCTTTGAAGAAGTAGAAGGAATTTCTCTGCTGAACTTATGGATGCATGATCCTTATGAGCAAAAAAGATTTGTAGGGCATAGTGGTATATTAGTTAGTTTAGAGGAAAGTTTTATATTCATTGAAAAATATTCAGCAAGCAACCCT
The DNA here is from genome assembly GCF_046966505.1 of Zhenhengia sp. Lineage (NCBI taxonomy): Bacteria > Bacillati > Bacillota > Clostridia > Lachnospirales > Lachnospiraceae > Zhenhengia > Zhenhengia sp. The sequence goes on along the minus strand of NZ_JBKVCH010000013.1, from coordinate 71,329 downwards.
TTCCAGGTTTCTAAATTTAATGAAAAGCAAGAAGTAATAGATTATCTTTTAAGTAGAGAGGATATCTACGGTGATGATAGTGAGTCAGATATTATCATTACAGAAAATGAGAAAGTCGTTTATTAATAGAAAAATAAAAGAAGCAGACTGCTTATTTCAAGTAGCCTGCTTCTCTTATTTTTATTCTTCAATAGTTGTATCTTCCGTACCAGTAGCATCATCAGAAGTAACATTTTCTGATATGACATCTTCAGTAGCCTCTTCTTCTTGAAGAGCTTCTTCGTTAGGTGTTTCTTCTTTAAGAGATTCACCATCAGCAGTTTCTTCAGTAATAGCTTCAAGAAGAGGTACTTCGTAGGACGTTGTAAGAACAGCATCTTTATTATCTGATAAAGCGATTTTTATAGCGTCCATAAGTATACTGGTAGATGCGGAAATAGTGCTTGTTTCAGGCAAATCAAGAGATTGTGTTGAAGTAACGTAGTCGTTTACAAAAGGAATACTCTCATTAAGGTCTTTGTAAAGAGTTCTTTCTGTTTCATCAAATCCATCTAATGAAATAGATTTGATCTGTTTGTCCTTAACTTCAACAACTAAATCCATGTCTGCATCTGTAAAAGCAATATTCGCTATGTACATACCGTCTTCATAGCTGTCATCTGGTGCAAAGGTCGCAGTAGTATCATCACTTGACAGCATAAATACTGAGAAGGCTACAACTGCAACAACTAGCATAATAAATGGAATCTTGAGGTCTTTTAATTTGAAGACCAAAAATTTAGGATGAGACATTATTACCCTCCTTTTTAATATATAAGATGTCCTATTACATATATATGGAATAAGGGACAAATATATGTCTTTTAATTAAATGAAATTTATACTATGCACAAGGGGGGAAAATAGCACGTATAGTATTAGTAGAAGGGAAGAAGTTTAGCAGGAGGGGATTCTTATGAGAGCGTCTAGACAATGTTTAAGAAGGTTACATGATGAGCTAAGAGAAGTCATATGCCCAGAGCGTGAGATTAGGGGGATTTTTATTGATGAAAGAACGAAAAAGCATATTAGAAGACGCCATCCTTATACGTATAAACTTTACTTTGATAAGTTAGTGGAGGTGCTTAGGGAACCAGATTATATAGGAATAGATGGGCTTGCAACGGGACGATTTGAACTTGTGAAATGGTACAAAGATCCTTTACTAGTTGCACTCAAAATAGATGAACAATATAGAGTATTTGTTTCAAGTATGTATATTATCGAACCAGGTCGAATTAAGAAACGTATAGAATACGGTACATTAAAAGGTATTGAAATTCATAAGGTTGAACATAAAAAGAATAAATTGCATATAGAGATTAAATAGAAAATAAAAGGAGGTATTTCGAACAATATTTATGACTGGATAGTGAAATGTTCGAAAAAACTATTGACCTCCTCTTAGTTCTAATGTATGATACAGATATAAGAAACTTACAACGTGCTCTATATTACAAAAATAAGAGGGGGATTTATTGTGGAGAAATTTTTTAAACTTAAAGAAAACAAGACCACAGTTAAAACAGAAATTCTAGCTGGTATTACAACCTTTATGACAATGGCTTATATATTAGCTGTTAACCCAGATATATTAAGTGCAGCGGGTATGAATAAACACGGTGTGTTTGTAGCGACAGTACTTGCTTCTGTCATAGCAACAGTAGTAATGGCTTTTGTGGCTAACTATCCATTTGCATTAGCGCCAGGTATGGGACTTAATGCATTCTTTGCTTTTACAGTATGCGGTGTAATGGGATATTCATGGCAGTTTGCATTATTTGCAGTATTTATAGAAGGTATTATCTTTTTAATCCTTACAGCATTCAATGTGCGTGAAGCGTTATTCAATGCTATTCCACAATGTATGAAATACTCAGTAAGTGCTGGGATTGGTTTATTCATTGCTTTCCTTGGGTTCAAAGGGGCAGGAGTAATTGTAACAAATCCTGACACATTTTTAGCACTTGGGGATATGACATCACCACAAGCTGTGCTTTGTATGGTAGGTGTAATTCTTATCGTAGTACTTATGAAGCGTAATGTGACAGGTGCAGTATTAATTGGTATCGTAGCAACATATCTTTTAGGCATTGTAGCAGAGCTTACAGGATGGTATGTAGTAAATCCTGATGCAGGTGTTTACTCACTTATTCCAAACTTTGCGGGGGCAGAAGGATTATTTGGTGGACTTAGTGAAGTAGCATTCAAATTCCCAGCAATGAGCGAGGTATTTGGAAGTGTGGAAAGCATTCTTACTTTTGCTACTGTAGTATTCTCATTCTTATTTGTAGATTTATTTGATACATTAGGTACACTTATTGGTGTAGCAACAAAAGCTGACTACTTAGATGAAAATGGTCAACTTCCACGAGTTAAAGAAGCCCTTTTTGCTGATGCAGTAGGGACAACAGCAGGGGCACTTCTTGGAACTTCAACAGTTACGACTTTTGTTGAAAGTAGCGCAGGAGTTATCGCAGGCGGACGTACAGGTCTTACATCACTTTCAACAGCAGTTTGCTTTGGATTAGCACTTTTTGCAGCACCAATCTTCATTGCTATTCCATCTTTTGCAACAGCGCCAGCACTTATTGTAGTAGGGATTTTAATGCTTGAAAGTATTGTAAAAGTAAACTTTGAAGATATTACTGAAGCATTACCAGCATTCTTAACACTTGCTATGATGCCATTTACAGCAAGTATTTCAGAAGGTATCGTATTTGGTGGTATCTCTTATGTAGCAGTAAAAGTGTTAACAGGTAAAGCTAAAGATGTAAGTATTGTAATGTACATTATGGCACTACTTTTTGTACTTAAACTTATTGCCTAATACAGATTCTATTGTTTTAAACATTTACTATAAGGTTCTTATATGACTGACGGATAAGCAGAATTAACTGCAAGGAGTATAAGAATGTAAGCCGACCGTCTGGGCACTCTACTATTACGGTAGAAGCCTGGACGGTCTTTTTTATTCCATAAAATAGATTATTTTATTATAAAACCTAAAAGGAGAGAGAAAAATGAGAGCATTAATTAGTGTTTCAGACAAAACGGGGATTGTAGAATTTGCGAAAGAACTCATAAGCTTAGGTGTACAAATTATTTCTACAGGGGGAACATATAATACACTTAAAAATGAAGGACTTAATATAATCGGAATTTCAGAAGTAACAGGTTTTCCAGAATGCTTAGATGGCAGAGTAAAAACGCTTCATCCAGCTATTCATGCAGGTATTCTTAACATTCGTGAGAATGAAGAACATCAAAAACAAATGCAGGAACTTGGCCTGTCTAATATTGACCTTGTTGTAGTAAATCTTTATCCATTTAAACAAACAATACTTAAAGAAGACGTTAAATTAGAAGAAGCTATTGAAAATATCGATATCGGTGGACCAACAATGCTTCGTTCAGCAGCTAAAAACAATCATGATGTAAGCGTTATTGTAGACCCAGCAGACTATACTGTTGTTCTTGATGAGCTTAAAGCAAGTGGCAAAGTAAGTACAGATACTAACTTCTACTTAGCAACAAAAGTATTTGAACATACTGCAAACTATGACACAATGATTGCTAATTACTTAAGAGTACAAAGAGGCGATTATAGCTTACCAAATACGCTTACAATGTCTTATGAAAAAGTACAAGATATGCGTTATGGTGAAAATCCTCACCAAGTAGCAGCTTTCTATAAAGAAGTAGGTAAAACAAAAGGTACACTTGCAGATGCTATTCAGCTTAATGGGAAAGAGCTTTCATATAATAATATTAATGATGCAAATGGGGCATTGGAATTACTTCGTGAGTTCAGTGAACCAGCAGTAGTAGCTGTAAAACATGCTAACCCATGTGGTGTAGGTGTAGGGGCTAATGTACTTGAAGCTTACCAAAAAGCTTATGAAGCAGATCCAGTATCAATCTTTGGTGGTATTATTGTAACAAACCAAATTATTGACAAAGAAACAGCACTTGAAATGACTAAGATTTTCTTCGAGATTGTTATTGCGCCAGATTATACTGATGAAGCATTAGAAATATTTAAAACTAAGAAGAACCTTCGTGTCCTTAAACTAGACAATATTACTTACTTCGACCCACATGCACTTACAATGAAAAAAGTAGATGGTGGACTTATCGTACAACAAAAAGATTTAGAACTTTTAGTAGAAGAAGATCTTAAGGTAGTAACAGATCGTGAGCCATCAGAAAAAGAGATGGAAGATTTACGTTTTGCGTGGAAGCTTGTAAAACATGTTAAATCAAATGGCATTGCATTAGCTAAAAATGGAATGTCAGTAGGTCTTGGCGGTGGTCAAACTAACCGTATATGGGCGACAAACCAAGCTATTGAACATGGAATTGAATTCTTAGGAGAAGAAGGTGTAAAAGGTAGTGTTCTTGCATCAGATGCTTTCTTCCCATTTGATGATTGTGTAAAAGCAGCAGCTGCTGCTGGTATTACAGCTATTATTCAACCAGGTGGTTCAATCCGTGATGAAGATTCCATTAAAGCATGTAATGAAGCAGGTATTGCTATGGTCTTTACGGGAATGAGACATTTTAAACATTAAGAAAAAGAACTCCTTAAAGAGAGAAACTTTAAGGAGTTCTTTTTGGAAGATAATTGGTTAAAAATGGGAAAATTATAAAAATATACTTTAATTTTTATTTGATTCATGATAGAATAATCTTAAAGTTGTTTATTTTGTAAGGGGGGAGACCATGGACATTGATGCTAGAATGAATGATATTTCAAATGCTCTAAAAGAGCTGAAAAACTATACAGATATTGAAGGTTTTGTAACAGACTTGGAATATCATGTAGGTCAATTATCCTATTTTTATGATGAGCTCACACCAAAGCAGACGGGTGATCCATCAACTACTTTTTATAGGCCTAAGCATATACCAAAAGTACACCAGATTGCATATTTTAACTTAACAAGGGGATTTCCAAAGGAACTTTATGGTGGGCATTGGTGCTATGTGTTTAAGTATTTTAAGAGTAAGTTTGTAGTAATTCCAACGACATCTGTGAAAGCAGATTCATTACCACCTGACCCAGAATTTCAATTAGATATTGCAGTAAATAACTTTAAGAATGGCATGCTTACAAGACTTCAGCTTAGTGATATGCGCACAGTAGATATACAACGTTTATATTGTGGAAAAGGATTTTATGACGTTATTACAGATAGAGAATATATTGTGCAAAGCGTAAATAAGATGCTATTAGATAAGTAAATAGGGGATAATATAAAAAGATGGATAGGTAGCAGCGATAATATATTGCAGTTACCTTTTTTTTATAAGAAATGAGGCAGTCCATAAAGAGGGCTGCCTCATTTCTTATGCTTATTCCGCTAGAAGGTCTATAATATAGTGTATAGAACCTGAAGGATGTATACGGTTTACACGAACTGTGTAAGTGGATTCATATTCCGTTAAAGAATCATCTGACTTAAATGAAAGGCTATAGGCATCATGAACCATCTCGTTAGTACGATCTGAACTAATAAGTGTAAACGGCTGAAAGTACTTATCATCTTTTAGTCCATATGTGTTACGATAATATTCATATAAGGCTCTCATAAGGGTTGCATCAAAGCTTTTATGAAGATCCATTTGCGTTAGAGTTTTAGAAGGATAAAATGTAGCCCAGTACATAGGAGAGTCAATACGTGTATCCCCTATGTATAGAATAAGATTATCGCCCGAGAAACTTACCTTAAGGGGAAGCGTTATTGTATCTGCAAAGGTATTAGGGTAAGTATGTGTATTAATAACCCTAAAGCTTACTTTCATATTATTATAAGGAGAATACGTAACACGTGTTCTAATAAAGTCAGCAAGCTTTGCTTTATTGGTATTATCTAAAAAGCTTATATACTGTTTAGAAGATACTGCAGATGTAATAGCGGACTGAAGAACTTCTTCACTACTTAGATTAAGTAAATGTGCTGGCAGCCTCTCTAAGTTATAAAAAGAATCAATAAAGCGGTGTTCTTGTGGATCATCCATATTACGAGAATAAGGGGTAGGGATATTTAGAAAAATTTCCTGAGTATTAGAGTTTGTTTTAAGAGAATAGCCTAAGGAACTTAATAATTCAATAGGTATATAAAGTTTATCGTCTAAAATAAATGGACTAACTGAAAAAGTATAGCTTTTACCTTCTAGGTTAAAGGACAGCTTATTTGGAGCAAATAGGACATCTTTACCTTGGACAGAGAGGGTATAAGTACCTTTGTGTTCTGTAAGGGTACCAAAAGTAATTTCAGCAAGTTCATCAGCTGTTATGTACAGCATATCATTTTTTTGAATAAGTGGAGATTCTAAGTTGTATAAGATATTGTTGACTTTAAGTGAATAAGTTGTAGATGCTTGAAGTGTTGTTGTGGATAAAAATATAAAGAAGAAAACAAGCATTTTAACTAAATTTTTCATAATCCACCTCCTTGGTAGATTATAACATATAAATAAACTGTTAATCAAATATATACGAAGTATTGCATTTGTTACAGAAAATAAAAGTAAAAAGCTGTAAGTACTAAGGCTTAAGCCTTAGTACTTACAGCTTTTAAATGCTCAAAGAAATGTGGATAAGAAATACGAATACATTCGCTATTAAGAATTTGGGATGGTGTAGTTGCTTTAAGAGCAGCCACAGCTAAGCTCATGGCAATACGGTGATCATCATAACTTTCAAGTATAGCCCCATGAAGCGTTGCATTACCTTCTATAATCATGCCATCTTCTAGTGGTCTAATAACAGCACCCATTTTACCTAATTCATGGCACATCGTATCAATACGATTAGATTCTTTAACACGAAGTTCTTTTGCATCTTTAATAATAGTGGTTCCGTGTGCAAAGAGTGCTGCTACAGCAAAAGCAGGAATTTCATCAATCATAGTTGGAATAATATCTCCTTCTATGGTAATACCGTGAAGGTCTGAGCTTTCAATTATCATATCACATACAGGTTCCCCACAAAGCTCTCTTTCATTAAAGCAGGTAATGTGTCCACCCATAGCCAGAAGGGCATCTAAAATACCACGTCTTGTAGGATTGATGCCTACATTTTGAAGTATAAGTTTACTATTTGGGACAATAAGTCCGGCTACCATAAAGAAAGCAGCTGAAGAAATATCACCAGGGACAATGACTTCCATTGCCTCAAGCTCAGGATTAGGATAAATCGTTACACATTTATCTTTACGTTCTATAATAGCACCAAAAGCGCTTAGCATACGTTCTGTATGATCGCGCGATAGAGCAGGCTCACATACAGTAGTTGGAGTGTTTGCATAGAGGCCAGCAAGAAGTACACAGGATTTAACCTGAGCGCTAGCTACAGGAGAGGTATAACAAATACCCTCTAAAGTGCTTGGGGAAATAGTAAGAGGACAGAAGTTATCATCTTTACCTTCTATAGCAGCATGCATCTGACGAAGTGGTTCTATAATACGTTTCATAGGACGTTTTTGAATAGAAGCATCCCCAGTCAAAGTAGAGGTAAAAGGCTGACCTGCTAATATACCAGAAATAAGACGTGTTGTTGTGCCACTATTACCGCAGTCTAGGATTTCAGAAGCAGGCTTAAGTCCATGTAGGCCTTTGCCATGAACGAGGATATGGTTGTTATGCATTTCAATATCTATACCTAGTTTACGGAAACACTCAATAGTGGATAAGCAGTCATCCCCCATAAGAAAGTTATGAATTTTAGTAGTACCTTTAGCGATACTACCAAACATAATACTACGGTGAGAGATGGATTTATCACCTGGAATAGAGAGAGTCCCTTTTAAGTGAGAAGCAGGTTGTATAATCATAGTCAAACTCCTTTTCTTTAGTAAAAACAGTCTATTTTAGCAATAGACTGTGTAGTTATGTTTTATAAGAAGATGTTTAGCTTTTTCCATTTCGCTTTTCTTACCAAAGGCAATGCGGAGCACGCCACTGGCGAATTCACGTTGGTTAACAATACCAATATCTTTGATATTAATGCTATGAGAGCTAAGTAGTGTTGCAATACATGCAATAATACCAGGCTCATCTTCTGCATCTACAAAAATAGTAAATACTTTTGCAATATCAGATTTAATGCCATCTTGGAAAGTATCACGGTAGCGTCCTGCTTCATTAAAGAAGTTATAAATAGCTTGGCTATCTTCACTTTCTAAAGTCTGGCAGAAAGCTGTAAGTGATGCAATATAATTTTCAAGGCAAGCTTTAATAGGTGCTTTATTAGATAGGCATATGTCTTGCCAAATTGTTGGATTTGAAGATGCGATACGTGTAATATCTTTAAATCCACCTGCAGCTAATGTGTGTAGCGAATGCTCACAACCATCTTGATTTTTTACAAGATGAACGAGACTACTTGCAATAATATGTGGTAAGTGGCTGACTACAGCAGTTGCAAAGTCATGGTAGCCTGGTTCAAGTGTAATAGGAATAGCACCAAGACGTTCAACCATTTTCTGCATAATAAATAGAATAAAATCAGGTGTACCTGGTGATGGTGTTAAAATATAGTATGCATTTTCAAATAAATAATTAGTAGAAGCTTCGTAACCGGATTGTTCAGAACCAGTCATAGGATGGCCACCTATAAAGTAGGCCTTTTTAGTATGACATGATAAAATATCTTCTACTTTTTTCATAACACTCTCTTTAGTACTGCCAATATCGGTCAAAATACAATCGGATGCTATAAAAGGTAATAACTTTTCTACTACCATATCAATAGAAGATACAGGTGTACAAATAAAAATAACGTTACATTTAGAAAATTCTGCCCCAAGTTCAGTTGCAATGTGGTCAATAGCACCTTCTTCTAAGGCTTTAGTAGCCGATAGACTATCTGTATCAAAGCCTATAATGAAGCTATTTTGTGCATGAACTTTCTTAAGTGTCTTGGCAATTGATCCCCCAATCAGGCCAAGTCCGATAATACCAATATGCATTAGAGTTCACGACCTACAGCAGTTGCAATAGGTTTAAGCTCATCCATCAGTACGCTGAAATCATGGGGATCAAGAGATTGAGGGCCATCAGAAAGTGCAACTTTTGGATTAGGATGAACTTCAATAATAAGTCCATCTGCGCCTGCTGCAATAGCTGCTTTAGAAAGGCTTGAAATATAGGCACGTTTTCCAGATGCATGACTTGGGTCTACGATGATAGGTAAATGACTTTTTGCTTTGATAACGGGAATAGCACTGATGTCTAGTGTATTACGTGTTGCTGTCTCGAAAGTACGGATACCTCTCTCGCATAAAATAACGTTAGGGTTACCTTCACTCATGATGTACTCAGCAGCATTGAGCCACTCATCAATAGTGGCGGAAAGACCACGTTTTAAAAGAACAGGTAGGTTTGTTTTACCTACAGCTTTTAAAAGTTCAAAGTTTTGCATGTTGCGTGCACCAATTTGAAGGATATCTACATAATTGATAGCTGTTTGTACAGCATTAATACTGGTAACTTCACAAATAACAGAAAGACCTGTTTTTTCTCTTGCTGTTTTCATATATTTAAGGCCTTCTTCTTCAAGACCTTGGAAAGCATAAGGTGAAGTACGTGGTTTATAGGCACCGCCGCGTAATACCTTGGCACCGCCATTTTTAGCAGCTTCAGCAGATTCGAGAAGCTGGGATTCACTTTCAATTGCACATGGACCGGCCATGACAATAAGTTTTTTACCGCCTATCTCACAGTTGTTTAACTTGACAATAGTTGGTTCTGGATGAAATTTAAGATTAGCTAATTTATAAGTCTCTGTTATAGGCACGATTTTATCTACTCCATTCAATGAACAAAGGCAGTCACTACTTAGCCTGGATTTATCGCCTATTACCCCAAGAATCGTTACTTCAGACCCTTTAGATATATGGGCAGATAATCCGGCACTTTCAATTGCCCCCATAGCGACCTGTATATCTTCAGGTGTTGCTGTATGTTTCATGACAATAATCATAGGTACAAACCTCCTTGTATAAACCCTATTTTACATTTTATTAACTTATTGTACAAGGATGGTCTTTGCTCTGTCAATGTTTAAAAAGTCAACACAAGTTTAAAATATGCAATTTAGTTTATCTTAAATTGCATATTTATTTGCTGATATGACGTTTAAAATAAAAATAGGAGTAGAGCATCGGTATAAAAAGAAAGATAAAAGCGACTAGCAGACATGCTGAAATAAGTAAAGAAGATGCAAAACCTGTAAGAAGGAATAAAATACCTGATGCAATATAGCAATAACCGCCTATTCTATGAGTAGCACGCCAGTTATTTTCATCTGCAAGTGTCCAAGGTAATTTAATGCCATAGGTGTAATTAGGTCTAATTTGCGGCATATAATTACCAATTACAATAAAGAGCATACCAATGCTAATAGGAACAACCTTTTGAATAGGCAGATTATATCCTAAAGCAACATAGAGACTAACCCAGTGTAAGATGATAAAAAGTAACACTAAAAAAGCTATAAAAATGTTATAAGCTTTTTGATGCACTTTATAAGAAGCAGACTTAGGGTCAAATTTAGGAATAATTTTTAAGAGTACTAAGACTATAAGTGGTAAAAAAGCGGTAAAGAAGGTAAAACTACGTGGGCCATAGTTATCGGGATTACCTAAATAGTCAAAGTGAATAGGAATTTCATTGGGCAGATTAGGATAGAAGTACAGTGTTAGAAATATAGAACAAATAGTAAGAATAAATATGCTTTTGAAAAATATATTTTTAGTTTTCATGATCAGAATCTCCTTTATTAATTAAATCAAAGAAAAATGAAAGTGCATCTTGTAAAGTTGTAGTATTCAGAGAATAAATAACATTTTGACCTTGTTTTTGAGACAGCACGAGATTAGCTTGCTTAAGTAAATTAAGATGGTGACTAATAGAAGGTTTTGCCATATCAAAGTGGTCAGCAATCTCTCCAGCAGTTAAATCACCTTCTTTAAGAAGCTGAATTATTTTACGCCTTGAAGGGTCTGATAAAGCTTTAAAAAGATCGTTCATAGATAAAATTTCCTTTCGCAAAATATTGACGTATCTAAAAATAAGAGTATACTTTTAGTTAATTAGATAAATATCTAAATATCTAAATAGAATATAAATCAATAAGCATAAAAAAGCAAGAGGAGAGAATAAATATGTTAACCATTAAACATTTTTCAAAGTGTTACAAAGGTGGCAAGAGAGCTGTAAAAGATTTGAACTTACAAGTTGAGGCAAGAGACCTCTATGGATTTATTGGACATAATGGAGCTGGCAAGACTACGACTATTAAAGCTATAGTAGGCATACTAGATTTTGAAGAAGGAGATATTGAAATAGACGGTATCTCCATTCAAAAAGATCCTATTGCATGTAAGCGTAAGATTGCTTACATACCAGATAATCCTGATTTGTACGAGCATTTAACAGGTATACAGTATTTAAATTTTGTAGGAGATATTTTTAGTGTAGGAAAGGATAAAAGAGAAGTTACTATTAAAACTTATGGGGATATGTTTGAACTAACATCTAGTTTAGGTGACTTAATTCAATCTTATTCACATGGTATGAAACAAAAATTAGCTATTATTTCTGCTCTTCTTCATGAACCTAAATTACTTATTTTAGATGAGCCTTTTGTAGGGCTTGACCCTAAAGCTGCGCATACTTTAAAGAGTATTATGAAAGAGCTGTGCCATAAAGGATGTGCTATCTTTTTCTCAACGCATGTACTGGATGTAGCAGAAAAGTTGTGTAATAAGATTGCTATTATTAAAGATGGAGAGCTTATTACAAGTGGGGCTATAGAAGAAGTAAAGGGTAACCAAAGCTTAGAAGAACTATTTTTGGAGCTGATTAATCATGAATAATATAGGCTATGTATTACGTGTACAACTATTAAGTGCTTTTGGAATTAATAAACTTTTACATACGACGGATCCTAAAGAAAAGAAGAAGGCTATGTGGACGGGGATAGGTGTAGGTCTCCTTGCAATTATGATTATAGGAATGAGTATCCTATATAATATCCTAATAGCTGTGTCTTTTAAAGAAATAGAATTAGTAGAGTTTTATCTACCTATGGTAATGAGTTTAACAAGCTTTATTATTTTAATAACTACTTTTTATAAGGCTAAAGGGGTACTATTTGAAGGTAAGGATTATGATATGCTTCTTGCCTTACCTATTAAAACAAGTCATATTGTTGGGGCCCAGGTACTATATCTTTATCTTATGAATTTATTATTTTTAGTTGTGATTATGATACCAGCAGGTTTTGTCTATGGCATTATAGTAAGACCTAGAGGGATATTCTATCTTATTTATGGAATGACTTTATTCTTTGTGCCACTTATTCCAATTATTATTGCAACTTTTGTAGGTGCTATTATTACAATGATAACTATGAGACTTAAGCATACAAACTTTATAACGCTTATGATAAATGTTGTATTCATTGCAGTTGTCATATGTATGTCATTTGGCGCTAACTCTATATCAGAAGAACATATGGGGCAGCTAGGTGAAGTAGTAATGAGTGCCATTAATAAGATTTATCCACTTGCACAGCTTTATTTACAAGCTGTTTGTGAGTATAGCATAGGTGCGGCACTCTTATTTATAGGACTTAGTATACTGGCATTTTGGTTATTTGTTACATTTATAGGAAGGAAGTTTAAGATAATTCATACTATGCTTCAGACATCAGCTAGACGTAGTCAGTATGAAGGCGGGCAAGTTAAGGAGTCTTCTGTACTAGGTGCACTTTATTATAAGGACCTTAAAAGATACTTTAGTTCATCTTTATATGTAATGAATACAAGTGTAGGGATTATATTTATGCTAATACTTTCTGTCAGCTTATTTTTCTTAGATGCTACAGAACTAGAACATATGCTGGGCATTAATGGAGTACATCAGTATATTGCAGAGTTTGCACCGCTCATAGCTAGTTTTTGTATTGCTCTAAATTGTACGACTGCATGTGCGATCTCACTAGAGGGTAAAAATTTATGGATTTTAAAATCGAGTCCAATAGAGGCTAGAACCATTTTCATAAGTAAAATAGGAGTTCAGCTTGCTATAAATATACCGGCTATCTTATTGAATGCGATCCTTATGACTATTGCACTTAGAGCTCATTTTATGCAGGCACTTTTAATTTTTGTAATACCTACAGTCTATACGATTTTTATAGCTATTATGGGGGTTATCATTAATCTGAAGTGGCCTAATCTAGAATGGAGTAATGAAGTGGCTGTGATTAAGCAAAGTATGGCAACATTATTAGTTATGGTAGTAGCGCTAATAAGTATTATTGTACCAGGTGTACTTGTAATTATAATACCGGGTGTGAGTACAGTAATGAAGCTAATAATGCTTCTAGTTGTTATGATAGTTTTAATTTATGGGGCATATAGGTATATGGTTATTAAAGGAGATAAGCTTTTTAGAGACTTATAATGATAAATAAAAAGGGGACACTTTAAAAATGAAGTGTCCCCTTTAAGTAGGAAAAGTATTATTTAAAATACATTATAAAATTCAAAAGATAATATATTGATTATATTAATGAAAATAGGTAAAATGAGTGGGTAGTCTATTTTAAATTACAGTATAAGGAGCTATTTGAGATGAAGGACAAGTTAAATATAGGGATTATTGGATTAGGTGGAAGAGGTTACGGCCTTATGGATGGTGTTATATTACATATGGATGATATTGAGATTGTAGGTGTATGTGATATCTATAAGGACAGAGCACAAAATGCTGCGGATAAGGTAGAGCAAGTAAAAGGGAATAAACCTTTTATAACACAAGATTATAAAGAGCTTATAGCATCAAGTGAAGTTGAGGCTGTTATTGTTTCAAGTGCATGGACAGGACATATTGAAATTATTATTGAATGTATGAAAGCTGGTAAACCTGTAGGAACAGAAGTAGGAGGGGCTTATTCGATAGAAGAATGCTGGCAGCTTATTAGAGCTTATGAAGAAACAGGTGTACCTTGTATGCTATTAGAAAACTGCTGCTATGGCAGAGAAGAAATGATGGCTATGAATATGGTGAAACAAGGTATTTTTGGAGAAATTGTTCACTGTTCAGGGGGCTATCAACATGATTTAAGAGAAGAGATTGCCTTTGGAAACGAAAATAGACATTATCGTTTACAGAACTATATACATAGAAATTGCGAAAACTATCCAACTCATGAGCTAGGACCAATTGCGCAGATTCTAGATATTAATAGAGGAAATAGAATGGTATCTCTTGTATCTATGGCTTCTAAGGCTAAAGGATTAAATGAGTATATTAAAAATAAAAAAAGTGATGATGAAGCCCTTATGCATACAGAATTTGCACAGGGAGATGTAGTAACAACTATGATTAAATGTGCAAGAGGTGAAACGATTGTACTTACTTTAGATACAACCTTACCAAGAGCTTATTCAAGAGGATTTAGAGTGCAGGGTACTAAAGGTATGTTTATGGAAGATAATATGTCTCTATTTATTGATGGAGAACATAATGAATATGATTTTAAATGGAAAGAGCAATGGAATAACATTGAAGCGTATAGAGAGAAGTATGAGCACCCTGTATGGAAAAAGTTTATGCAAGATGGTGTAAAAGGTGGACACGGTGGAATGGATTGGTTAGTTCTACGTGCATTCTTTGATTGTGTAGAAAAAAATGAAGAGATGCCAATTGATGTATACGATATAGCAGCATGGATGGCTATTTCAGCTTTATCAGAGCAGTCTATTGCGATGGGAGGGCAAGTGGTAGCTATTCCAGACTTTACTAATGGTAAATGGATAACTAGAAAAGCATAGACTTTTTAATATTAAAAAGGTTAGGGGAGATCATGTTCCACCTAACCTTTTTTGTACATTTAGAATATAAACTCTATTTTTGTTCAGTTTTAGTGTGAAGATGTGTAATATCACAGTAAACAGGTACACCATTTGCATAGCCCATTACTGTTTCGCCCTCAATGAGTGGTCTAAGGTAAGTAAGCATATCTTCTGTTACATCATTACCTGCTTCATTAATCCACATGCGAGGTACTACTTTTTCTTTATTAGCAATATCTTCAATAGCATGAGAAACAACATCTACATAGTAAGGGTCATTACTCATACGGTGGTAGCAAACCATTTGAGCTGTTTTACCTTCAAGGGCAGATTTAACAGCAGCTTTACCGATCATAATACTTTCATCTATATCTGTTTTGGATGCAATGTGACTTGCAGAACGTTGAAGGACATTGAGTTCTACTGAACGTACTTTACAGCCTAATTTATCTTTAAGGTAGTTCTCAAGTGTTTTTCCAGCTCCGCAAAGCTGTTTATGGCCAAATGCATCTACAGCAGTACTTGTTGCAGAAATGTAGTTGCCATCTTTGTCTTTAATCCCTTCAGAAACAGCAACAATAACATTTTTACGTTGTTGTTGAATACGTTTAACATCCTCTACAAAGGAATCTAAACAAAATGGAGCTTCTGGTAAATAAATAAGATCTGGAGCATTAGAGTACGAAGTACGAGCAAGAGCGCTACTTGCAGTAAGCCAACCGGCATTACGGCCCATGATTTCAACGATTGTTACAGATGGAATGTTATAAATATAAGTGTCGTGAGCAATTTCAAGCATTGTAGTGGCAACAAATTTTGCAGCACTGCCGAAACCAGGTGTGTGATCAGTCATTGGTAAATCGTTATCGATTGTTTTAGGAACACCAATGATATTAATAGAAAGGTTATTTGCTTTTGCATAAGATGAAAGTTTAACAACTGTATCCATAGAGTCATTTCCACCAATATAAAATACAGTGCGAATATCATTTGAAGTGAAGAAATTAAAGAGAATTTCATAAATCTCTGGTGCAACTTCGTAATGTGGAAGTTTGAAACGACAAGAACCTAAATACATAGAAGGTGTAATAGCTAATTTATCAAGAGATTCTTTGGTCTTAAATTGCTCGGATAAATTAAGATAGCTCCCTTGAAGTAAACCTTCAATTCCGTGAACCATTCCATAAACCGAGTTATAAGCATCAGATTCAATTATTCCTTGTAAAACGCCACTAAGAGAAGCGTTGATCGCAACAGTAGGGCCCCCTGATTGCCCAATGATACAATTACCTTTAGATAGCATGCATAATCCTCCTTAAAATAATCAGTCATTCAAATAAGCATACGTATCCATGATACACGAAAGGCTCTCTATTGACAAGTGATGACAACTCCTAAACAATATGTGTAAAAGAACTTATAATTTGGCAATAATTCTACTAATAGATGATACGATTAAGGAGCGATCAGATGGAGACTATGGAAATGATTCATAAAGAACATAGAAATATTGAAGCAGTTTTAAGAGCACTTAAAAAGGAGATCGTCTCTCTTGCTATAGATCAAAGAGTGGATAAGGTGATGTGGGCTATGAGCTTAGCTTTTATAAAGGATAGTGTTATTGACTTTCACCATTTAAGGGAACGTGAATATTTTAGAGAATATAAGTTGATAAGTCTGTATGAAAGTTCATCTGAGATGCTTCATACTATTACAGAGTACCATGAATTAGTAGAGTTTCAGTATAATAAGCTTGTAGAATGTTGGAACTTATATCAGGAGGGGCAAACGTTAGCTCGCTTTAATGTGATGGAAGAAGGTGAGAAGCTTATTCGTCTATTAGGAGCAAGTATGCTTCTTGAAGAAAAACTTTTTAACTTGACAACACATGAATGTATAGTAAAATAATGAGTATATATGTAAAATGCTAAGACGATGCATAGTAGCTTTTTTGTATCCTTAAGAGAGAAGGTGTCACCGGCTGTAAACACCTTTAGGCCATGCAAATAAGTGAATTTCACATCAGAGCAGTACTTTTGAAAATAAGTAGGAAGTATCGGTTGTGCGTTATAGCTACTAAGTGTTTATACAGGTGTATAAAAATTTGGGTGGTACCGCGGAGTTATAGCTTCGTCCCTTTTGGGGACGAGGCTTTTTTTATTATCAGAAAGGAGTCATAACCGTGAGAGAAAAATTAGAGCAAATTAAAAGTAGTGCACTAGAAGCGATTAAAAATGCTTCAGACCTTAAAGTGTTAGAAGATTTAAGAGTACAATACCTTGGTAAAAAAGGTGAACTTACAGCAGTACTTAGAGGTATGAAAGATTTAACAGCTGAGGAAAGACCAGTTGTAGGACAAATGGCAAATGAGGTGCGTGAAGCACTTGAAATAGCATTAGCTGATAAAAAAGTAGGGCTTGAAAGTGAAGCTGTAAATCAAAAACTGAAAGAGGAAGTTATCGACATTACAATGCCAGGTAGAAAAATGCCAAAAGGGCATATGCATCCTCTTCATAAAACACTTGAGGAAGTGCAAAATATCTTCCTTGGCATGGGTTATGAAATTGTAGATGGTCGTGAAGTTGAAACAGCTTACTACAATTTTGATGCCCTTAATTTAGGGGAAGAACATCCAGCACGTGATGAGCAAGATACATTCTACTTTACAAATAACTTAGTACTTCGTACAGCAACATCACCAGTACAAGTTCACACTATGGAAGAACAAGAACTTCCTATTCGTATGGTAGCACCAGGTCGTGTATACCGTTCTGATGAATCAGATGCAACACACTCACCAATATTCCACCAAATTGAAGGTCTAGTAATTGATAAAAACATTACATTTGGTGACCTTAAAGGTATACTTGCTGAATTTGCTAAGAAATTCTTTGGAGATAAAGTACAAGTTAAATTTAGACCACATTATTTCCCATTCACAGAGCCAAGTGCGGAAGTAGATGTAAGCTGTGTAATGTGTGGTGGTAAAGGGTGTAATGTATGTAAAGGATCTGGTTGGATTGAAATTCTTGGATGTGGTATGGTACATCCGAAAGTGCTTGAAATGGCTGGAATTGACCCAACTAAATATCAAGGTTTTGCGTTTGGTATGGGACTTGAGCGTTTAACAATGCTTAAATATGATATCAATGATTTACGCTTATTCTATGAAAATGATGTGAAATTCTTATCACAGTTCTAAGAAGTGTATAAAGAGTTACCTTATAAGTGGGGGCTTAAAGGTAGCATGGGGTAATGCTCATAAGGATGGCGTTTGGGAAGGCGGCATCTAAGCAAATGTTAGTGATTGGGATAAATAATAAATTGGGGCTGGATGAAAACAGAGTGAAAAGATCGGATAATGAGCTTTATAGCTAAGTTTTTTGAGAGCGTGAAATGATTAAAAGAATGGATAATGGAAAGGAAGTAGAAATATGAACGTACCTATGTCTTGGTTAAAACAATACGTAGACATCGACGTAGATGTAAACACTTATATAGATGCAATGACAATGTCTGGCTCTAAAGTTGAAGCTGTAGAGGAGCTTGGAAAAGAAATTACTAAAGTTGTTGCAGGTAAAATTATCGAAACAGAAAAACACCCAGATGCAGATAAACTTCGTGTAATGAAAGTAGATATTGGGGCAGAGGCGCCGATTCAAATTGTTACAGCGGCTACAAATGTTAATACAGGAGATGTAGTTCCAGTATCACTGGATGGAGCTACACTTGCTGGTGGTCTTAAAATCAAAACAGGTAAGCTTCGCGGGGTTGAATCACAAGGAATGTTCTGTTCTGTAGAAGAACTTGGTTTTGAAGCAAGTGACTTTGATGATGCACCAGAAGACGGTGTATATATTTTCCATACACCAATTGAGCTTGGCTCAGATGTTAAGCCATACTTTGGGCTTGGGGAGTCAATTGTAGAGTATGAGATTACTTCAAATAGACCGGATTGCTTCAGTATTTTAGGGATTGCAAGAGAAGCAGCAGCTACTTTTAAAAAGCCCTTCAATTTCCCAGAAATTAAAGTAGAAGAAGTAGATGGAAATGCAGCTGATATGGCAAAAGTAACAATTGAAAATGAACAACTTTGCCCAAGATATGCTGCAAGAGTTATTAAAAATGTGAAAGTTGGCCCATCACCAAAATGGCTTAAGGACCGACTTATGTCAGCAGGACTCAGACCAATCAACAATATCGTAGACATTACAAACTACATGCTTCTTGAATTTGGTCAACCAATGCATGCATTTGACTATGATAAACTTGCAGGACACCATGTTATCGTACGTAATGCTAAAGATGGTGAGACAATGACTACATTATTCGGTGATGAGGTAACACTTGATAGCAGCATGCTTGTCATTGCAGATGAAGATAAACCAGTAGCAATCGCTGGTGTAATGGGTGGTGAAGATACAAAAGTAACTGAAGATACGACAACTATTCTTTTCGAATGTGCTAACTTCAATGGTTACAATGTACGCCAAACATCTAAAAAACTTGGAATCAGCAGCGATTCTTCTAAAAAATATGTTAAAGGACTTGATCCAAACAACATTACACTTGCAATTGAACGTGCAGCGCAGCTTATTAATATGACTGGTGCTGGTGAAGTTGTATCAGGTATTATTGATGTCTACCCAGTAAAACGTGAAAAACTTACTATTCCATATGATTTAACATGGATTAATAACTACCTTGGAACACAAGTGACTGAAGAAGAAATGAAAGAATACTTCGAAAGACTTGAGTTTGAAGTCGATACAACAAATAAGACAGTAACAATTCCAACATTCAGACCAGACGTAACAATGATGGCTGATCTTGCAGAAGAAGTTGCTAGACTCTATGGATACGATAGAATTGAAGTAACTTTAGAAAGAGGAACACCAACAGTTGGTCATAAAAACTTCGAACAAGAAATAACTGATCAAATCCGTTCGACTATGAGTAGATATGGTGTAAATGGTGCATTAACTTATTCATTTGAAAGTCCAAAAGTATTTGATAAACTTTGTATCCCTGCTGATAGTAATCTTAGAAATGTGTTAACGATTACAAACCCATTAGGGGAAGACTTTAGCATTATGCGTACAACTACTTTAAATGGTATCCTTAACTCACTTTCTATTAACTATAACCGTAGAAATGAAACAGCTATGCTTTATGAAGTAGGAAAAGTATTTGAAAAAATAGAGGGCGAAGAGCTTCCAAATGAAATCAAAAAGGTTACTGTAGGTATGTATGGTAAAGAAGTTGATTTCTATACACTTAAAGGACTTATTGAAGCTTTAGTGGAAGATCTTCATATTCAAAAAGTAAGTGTAGAGAGAAATACAGACCTTCCATTCATGCACCCAGGTCGTACAGCAAATCTTATGATCGCTGGTAAGGTATGTGGTTACTTCGGGGAAATCCATCCACAAGTAGCTAAAAACTACAGTGTAGATGCTAAATTATACGTAGCAGAATTAGATCTTGCACTTATTCTTGCAAATGTAGAAAAAGCTCGTAGTTATGTACCACTTCCAAAATACCCAGCTACAACAAGAGACATTGCTATGCTTGTAAAAGATGATGTACTTGTTGGTGATATTGAAAAAGTTATTACTCAAAGAGGGGGTAAACTACTTGAAAGCTGTGAACTCTTTGACGTATACCAAGGTAAACAAATTGAACAAGGCCATAAATCAGTAGCTTACAAACTTGTATTTAGAGCAAGTGATCGTACCCTTACAGATGATGAAATTCAAAAATCTATGAAAAAAATCTTAAACGGTTTAGAAACAGTTATTGGTGCAAAACTTCGTGAACAATAGATAAATGATAGGAATAGAGTGAGATTAGATAAATAAACTAATCTCACTCTATTTTTTATTAGGGTATAAAAAACATATAGAAATGAGATTTGGAGATAATAAAAATGAATCTAAATGATTTTTAATAATGAGCTAATTGTAAAAGCAACAAAATATGACATGGATTGCGAGCAACTTAACAGCGCTGTGCATATAATGTACGAGAGGGGGTGGAATGATGAATTATCGCCATTTGTTTGATGGAATAGAAATACCTGTAAAGCTTGGAGGTCGGAGAAATATTATACCAATTAATTTTGATAACGGTGCGACAACACCTCCACTTAAATGGGTAAATGAAACGGTTAGAAAGAATGCATTAAGTTATGGCCCTATTGCAAGAGGAGCTGGTCAGAAGGGAGATAAATGTACAGAACAATTTGAAGCATCTAGAGAAAGTGTATTAGATTTTTTTAATTTGTTAGGACGAAATGATTATTCAGTTATATATGTAAAAAATACAACAGAAGGGTTAAATTTATTAGCTAATGTTCTGTTTGAATATAAAGATTGTACTGTACTTACAACGCGTATGGAGCATCATGCCAATGACTTACCTTGGAGGCATACAGCTCATGTAGAATATGTAGAAGTAGATAGGTCTGGTAGAATAAGTCTTAAGGAGATAGAAAATCATCTGGCACAAAATCCTTCTATTAAATTTGTAACAGTAACAGGTGCATCGAATGTGACAGGTTATATTAACCCTATCCATGAGATAGCCAGAATTGTACACAGATATGATGCTAAATTAATTGTAGATGCGGCACAGCTTGTTGCCCACAGAGCTATTAATATGGCAGGACGATGCGAAGCAGAACAAATTGATTTTTTAGTTTTTTCAGGACATAAGATGTATGCGCCTTATGGAGCCGGGGCTATTGTTGGCCTTACAAGTTACCTTAATAATATACAGCCCTTTTTGCGAGGTGGCGGAGCGGTAGATGTGGTGCTTGATAATGATGTGATTTGGTCAGAGTCACCTTATCTGCATGAAGCAGGTACGCAAAACTACTTAGGGGTGATGGCATTAGTAGCATCTATGCAGGTACTTAAGAAAATAGGATTTGATGAAATTGAAGAGCATGAAACAAGAATAAAAAATTATCTTCTTAAGGAACTTAGCAAAATACCAGAAGTCATACTTTATGGAGATGTAGATTACTCTGTAAATCGGTTAGGTGTTATTGTATTTAATGTAAGAGGGATACATTTCGAAGAAGTAGCTTTTAAACTTGCTAGTCAGTTTGGTATAGCTACAAGATATGGTAAGTTCTGTGCCCATCCTTATGTAGATAGAATGTTAGGGATTAGTGAAGAGCAAAGGCAGATCAGTGAGCATACGCATAATGGAGAAGATATTGGGATGGTACGTATTAGTTTAGGACTTTACAATACCATGGGAGAAGCAAAGGATTTCATTCATTCTTTAAGATGTTTGATTTATCATCATTAAAATTAAAAAAGAAGGTGCCAGGTTAAGGCACCTTCTTTTTTTAGGGATATTGTAGGTTAAAAGTTACTTACATAAGAGCACGTAGGCACTTTTTGTTCATAAGGGTAATAGAGCCTCTAGAAAGCTGTACCCAGCCCTCGTTAGCAAAATATTTAAGCATGCGTGAGACAACCTCTCTAGCGCTTCCCATGTATTTGGCAATCTGTTCATGGGTAAGGTATATAGTGTTAGAATTATTTTTAGTAGCTTCGTCAATAAGGAAAATAGCAAGGCGTTTATCAAAGCTCATAAAGAGAATTTGCTCCATAGCCCAAATGACATGAGAAAATTTTTCAGCAGCTACTTTATAAGAGAAGTTTTCTACATAAATATTTTGACTTGTAATTCTGGCAAAAATAGAAGAGTCAATAAGTAAAATTTGGGTATCTACCTCAGCGTCAATATGTACATCAAAAGTAATATTTTTTAGCAAGCATGATGCTGAAAGAATACAGATATCTCCAGAAGAAAGGCGATAAAGCGTGACCTCTTTACCCTCATCTGAAAGGAGGTAAGTTCTAAGTGTGCCACTTTTGACTAGTAGTACACCAATACAGTCCCTATTTCCGCCATGAATAGTAGTACCTTGCTTATAGGTAAGTGGCATAGTGTAATCTAAAATAAGTTGTTGTTCTATAGGTTTAAGGTTATCCCAGAAAGTTAGGCTATGTGTGAGAAAATCTATATCAGTAGGTGTAAGCATAATAAGACTCCTATCTATGATTCATTTATATCTATTATATTATAAAAAAAGGGGGATTTATTCAAAAGAGGGAGTTATTTATGAAATAGGTAAGTAATCCCAAGGGAGTTTAGGAAAATAGGTAACCGTGCATAGAGTATAAAGAAGAGCATATGCACTCAATATGTGGAATAGTGAATTTTAAGGATAGAAGTAATATACAATTGTATGAAAAAGATACAATTTACATTAAATTATACTATAATATAAGTTAGTACTTGTATATTTAATAAGATTAATAGAGAAGAAGGAGTACACTAGATGATACACTTTAGACAGGTAGAAAAGGGAGACGAAACATTTGTAGCTGAGAAGAAGGGGGAAATTATTGATAAAGCATTTAATAAAAAAGATGGTTTTACACAAGATAATGGAGAAGTATGCAGGAGATGTGATATTTCAGTGAGGAGGAGGTTATAATATGACAAAGGATCTTACCGTAGGCTCTCCACTTAAGCTTATTATAACGTTTGCCATACCTATGATAGTAGGTAACCTGTTTCAGCAACTCTATAATCTGGTAGATTCCATTGTGGTAGGACAATTTATAGGCAAGAATGCTTTGGCTGCTGTAAGTTCAGCTTACACGGTTATGGTATTTGTGACTTCGGTGATTATTGGGTTATGTATGGGAGCATCTGTTCTTTTCTCACAGTTATTTGGGGCAGGAGAATTAGAAAAGCTTAAAAGGGCCATTACAACCAGCTTTATATTTACATTAGGAGTAACAGTCTGTATGATGGCTGGCACTTTAATAGGGATAGAGAGTATTATTCGATTTATGAATATTCCACCAGAGCTCTATAGTGATACTAAGATTTATTTGCAAATTATTTTTCTTGGATTAATTTTTACGTTTTTATATAATGCAATTTCTAGTTTGTTAAGGGCATTAGGAGATTCCAAAACCCCTTTGTATTTTTTAATCTTAGCAGCAATTCTTAATATCATTTTAGATCTCATCTTTGTTTTAGTATGTGATATGGGTGTTAAAGGTGTAGCTATTGCTACACTTATTGCACAAGGTGTAGCGGCTGTTCTATGCATACTTTATTCAATCAAAAAACTTTCAATTTTACATATGACTAAGCAGGATATGGTATTTGATAGAACTTTATTTGGCATAATTGCTAGGTACTCCATACTAACTTCAATTCAACAGTCTATTATGAACTTTGGCATACTACTTGTACAAGGTTTAGTAAACTCTTTTGGAACAGTAGCTATGGCAGCATTTGGAGCAGCAGTCAAAATAGATGGATTTGCCTATATGCCTGTGCAGGACTTTGGTAATGCCTTTTCTACTTATGTAGCTCAGAACAAAGGAGCTAAGGAAGAAGGACGTATTCATGAAGGGATTAAGTGTACAGTAAAGTTAATCTGCATATTCTGTTTTATCATCTCCGTAATGGTAGTTCTTTTTGCAAAAGAGCTCATGCTGATTTTTATAAACCCTAAGGAGTACGAAGTACTTGCAATAGGCATAGGCTATTTAAGAGTTATAGCACCATTCTATGTACTGATAGGTTTCCTCTTTATGTTTTATGGATTATATAGGGGATTAGGTACGGTTAAAATTTCTATCATTTTAACAATTATTTCATTAGGGACAAGGGTAATACTTGCGTATCTATTAGCAGCTATGCCTAAGATTGGTCTTGTAGGCATATGGTGGGCAGTTCCAATAGGCTGGGCGTTAGCTGACGTTGTAGGCTATAGAATTTATAGGAGACGAAGGAGCATTTTAAACTTTAACAAATCTTAATAAATTGTGCTAGTAATCTTAATAAATGAGAGGTATGCTATAGCTAATTAAAGATAATGAACTGGCAAAATAACGAACGGGGGATTTTCATGATCTATAAAATTAATATGCTCTCACAGGCAGCAAAAGTAAAAGGGCAGGGTGTCCTATCAGCATATGAAGAGCAAGTAAGTTTAGTAAAGGAAGAACTAAATGAAAAATTTATTGTAGTTGAAAATAAATGGCCTGACGCAGATATTACACACTATCATACCGTTAATTTACGTTATTTTTTATCCATACCTTTTGCAAAAAGGAATGGTGTAACAGTTGGATATGTTCATTTCTTACCAGAGACGGTAGATACGAGTCTACAATTACCTAAAATCTGCAAAAAAGTATTTTATAAGTATCTAATCTGGTTTTATAAAAGTATGGATTACCTCGTAACGGTCAACCCCTATTTCATTGAAAGATTAGGTGCTTATGGGGTAGACACAGATAAAGTAACTTATATACCAAACTATGTAAGCGATACACAATTTTTTCCCATAGAAGATGAAAATAAACAGAATTTAAGGGAGAAATATGGCCTTGATAAAGACAAGTTTACTGTACTGTGTGCAGGACAACTTCAGACAAGAAAAGGTATTTTTGATTTCATAGAAATTGCAAGACAAATGCCACATATGCAGTTTGTATGGGCAGGAGGATTTTCTTTTGGTAAGATGACAGATGGGTATAAAGAGATTAAAGAAGTAGTAGATAACCCACCTCCTAATTTAAAATTCCTAGGTATTATTGATAGGGAGCTTATGAATGAAATTTATAATTTAGGAGATGTTATGTTTTTACCTTCTTTTGAAGAATTATTTCCGATGACCATTTTAGAAGCTATGAACTGCAGAACACCTATATTATTACGTGATATTGATATTTATAAAAATATTTTATTTGATTTTTATGTAAAGGGAAATAATGTGGAAGAGTTTAAGATTTTATTAGACAGATTGGCATCAGATGAAACTTTCTATAAGATGGCAGTAGATAAAGCATGGGAGGGGCATTTATTCTATCATAGAGACCATGTGAGTCAGATGTGGGATGCTTTCTATACGGAGATTGCACCTAAAGCAAAACCTTTTAAACTTAAAGCATTATTAAATAGGTTTGGAGGATGATGAAGGTTAAGAAGCTGAATTTAATCATTATTTTTGTAGCACTTATTGGCATTATAGGTTATGTAGGCTTGACAGAAGCACAAAATATAGTGAGCCTTATTCATAAACTAGATTTTCTATGGATAACAGGAGTTATCCTACTTATGGTGGGATACTGGCTTTTAGAAACGCTTACCTTACACTTTATTACGAAGAAATTTCATCCAAGGCAGAAATTTCAAAGTAGTTTACAGACTACTATGATTGGACAGTTCTTTAATTGTATTACGCCTTTTTCAAGTGGGGGACAGCCTATGCAGGCTTTACATATGGTGAAGACAGGTGTTCCCTTTGGCATAGCAAGTAGCTGCTTGCTTACTAAATTTATTATTTATCAAGTCGTATTAACCCTTTATTCATTAGTCGTGTTATGTATGAAACTTGGTGAATTTTCGGCTAAAGTAAGTGGTTTTACGTATATGGTGGTGTTTGGCTTTTTAGTTAATACAGTAGTCGTTATTGCACTGCTTTCTATTGGGTGCTTTAAACGCTTTACCATGCAGGTTGTATTTAAGATCATCAATAAGCTAGAAAAAATGAAGCTTATTAAAGATGGAGCGAGGAAGAAGCACTATGTACTACGAGAGTTTGAGAGCTTTTATAAAAGTTTTGAGTGGATGAAGAGCCATAAAAAAATGATCCTCTATACAGTAGTGCTTTCTACATTACAACTTACAGTATATTTTCTGGTGCCTTATTTTATATTAAGGGCATTTGGATTAAATGCTTCAGCATTCTCTATGATTGCAGCTCAGGCATTTGTGCTTATGATTTCGAGTTTTGTGCCACTACCAGGGGCAGCAGGTGGAGCAGAGTTAAGTTTCTTCACCTTTTTTAAACTCTTTTTCCCAGCTAATTTGCTTAATATTTCTGTACTAGTATGGAGGCTTGTCACCTTTTATCTTACAGTATGTGTAGGTATGTGCTTTACGTTATGGCAAAAGGGGAATACAGAAAATACAAATATAACAGAAAAAGCCTAGTTCCAAAGGAACTAGGCTTTTGACATTGCGGAGACAGGACTTGAACCTATGACCTTCGGGTTATGAGCCCGACGAGCTACCAACTGCTCCACTCCGCGACATTTGAAATAACTATATATTTAATATAATAGAAAATAATATAAAAGTCAAGACAAATTAGATGTAAATTTCTACCAAAAGTATTCATTTAGTCAAAAATGAAATTTTTTGCTATAATGAATAAAAAAGCATAGGACAAAAGGAGAAGAGGCAGCATGAAAGTAGATATGCATATGCACACGTACTTTTCAGATGGAACGATGTCGCCAGAAGAAATTGTACAAAAAGCAAAAATGAGAGAAGTAGGCATTTTAGCTATTACAGATCATAATAAATTAGAATCCTGGGAGGAACTTCAAAAAGCAGCGGCCAAGGAAGGGATTATTCCAATCCGTGGTGTAGAAATTAATGCAGCTTATAAGGATAAAGTGCTTCATTTACTTGCTTATGGTTTTGAAGATCATACTAAGTTATTTGAGCTTATTGACTTAGCTGACCGTGAAATGCAACGTATGAGTGACGATTTAATTGTAAACCTTTCAAAAATAGATGAGCGTGTGAGTTTAGAAGATTTTAATGCTTATGAATATGATCGTAGAAAAGGTGGATGGAAAGGCCTTCATTATTTGTTAGAAAGAGGCCTTACGACTAAGCTCTTTGAAGGATTTAGATTTTATAGAGAGTATGGATGTGACTTCCCAGAGTACCACTTCCCAGCCATCGAGGAGCTCTGTAAAAATATTAAGGAAGCAGGGGGCTATAGTGTACTTGCTCATCCTATGTCCTACTTTAAAGAGTTAAATGAAGAAGAACTTATTGTAGTTCTTGAAGATTTAAGAAGTAAAGGGTTAACCGGTATTGAATGCTACTATCCTACACACAGTGAAAAGATGACCCAAACATGTGTAGATTTCTGTAAGAAATATAATATGCTCATTACGACGGGAAGTGATGAACATGGCGAATTTGGTAAAGAAGCCAAAACACTTGACCAGACTATTGGATGTATGAATATTCATAGAGATATGATTAACATTGAGCCATTATTAAAATAAAACTGAAAAAGCTTTTAACTGAGAAATCTGTTTGAAAATTCTTGTGTTAAAGGCTCTTTTTTTTACCGTTTTATAGTAATATGAGTATAGGAATTATTTTTATAATGTAAGGAGGATAAGTTATGCATTATTATATTGTATTCCAGAACCAGGCTTATGAAGAAAGTAGAATAGAAGGTAGGCATGAAGAGATTTCTGAGGGCGATATGATTTTTAAGTATGAAGGCGGCGCTATTGTAGCAGTAGGCATCATAGGAAAGAAGACTTATCCAGACAGTACATTACAACAACTTGGCATCATAGAACATAAACTTCAAAAGAAGCTTCGTATAAAAGAAGTGTTCAAGGAAATTAAAGAACTGATGAACCAAGAGCCAAGCCCATTTGCGATAAGATGGACACAGGAGAATAGATTTCATAAGCTTAATGAGGCATGTGGTCAGTTTATTCTAGACCAAATCAGGGTACATAATCAGTTTTAAGAATAGGGGAATAAAGTACAACATGCAGGTAAACAGATTATTCGAGATGATTTATATTTTACTAGGAAGAGAGTCTGTGACAGCTAAGGAACTGGCTGAAAGGTTTGAAGTATCTACTAGAACGATTTATAGAGATTTAGACATCTTAAGCAGTGCAGGTATTCCTATTTATACAAGTAAAGGAAGTGGTGGAGGCATTAGGCTTCTTGAGAGTTTTACACTAGATAAGTCCTTGCTTTCAAAGGAGGAACAAAGTGAAATCCTAATGGGGCTTCAGGTGCTAAAAGGTGCTAGATATCCTGATACACAGGAAGTTATAAGTAAGATAGGCAGTTTATTTAATAAAAGTGAATATGATTGGATTGAAGTGGACTTTTCGGGATGGGGCAGTAACAAAGAAGAACAAGAAAAGTTTAAGGCGATTAAACAAGCTATTATAGAAGAAAAGATGATAAGCTTTGAATATTTAAGTAGTTATGGTGTTAAAACTTTAAGAACAGTAGCACCTATTAGACTTGTTTTTAAAGGACAATCTTGGTATGTGCAGGCTTACTGTAAGTTGAAAGAGGATTACCGCACTTTCAAACTTATGCGTATACGTCATTTGAAATGTATAGACGAAAGGTTTCAGAGAAGAGAGTTCAAAGTAGGGCCTATAGAGCCACAGTCTATAGAGCATACCCCTAGTATAACCGTTAAGTTAAGGTTTGAGTCTTACATGGCTTTTAGAGTTTATGACCAGTTTGCAGAAGAAGCTATTACATATCAGGAGGATGGTAGTATAGAAGTAACAGTTTCTTACCCAGAAGGGGAATGGATTTAT
The DNA here is from genome assembly GCF_046966505.1 of Zhenhengia sp. Classification (NCBI taxonomy): domain Bacteria; kingdom Bacillati; phylum Bacillota; class Clostridia; order Lachnospirales; family Lachnospiraceae; genus Zhenhengia; species Zhenhengia sp. The sequence goes on along the minus strand of NZ_JBKVCH010000013.1, from coordinate 41,967 downwards.
AGTTATATTTTATCTTTTGGCTCAGCTGTAACAGTAGTAGAGCCAAAGGAAGTAAGAGATAAAATAACTTATATGCTAGAAGAAACTTTAAAAAAGTATAAAGAGTTTTTTTAATAAGACATACTGTTGTCATATTCATCTTGATATGCTCGAGGTAAATCAAAATTGAAAGGAGCATATATTATGTGTGAAATGAAATTATGTCAGTCTTGTGCTATGCCATTAACAAAGAAGGAGGAAGTGGGAACAAATGCTGATGGCAGTAAAAATGAAGATTACTGTCTGTACTGCTTTAAAGATGGAGCCTTCGTAGGAGATATGACTATGGAGGAAATGATAGAATTTTGTGTACCACTTGTCTCTAAAGGCAATCCTTATTCCGATGAAGAGACAGCAAGAGCAGCTATGAAAGCATACTTCCCAACACTTAAAAGATGGAAACTCTAAAAATATCAGCTAAGTCCATTCTGATTAAGAATAAGGATTTATCTTGGTTCGGTGCAGAGTATAATATGAATTTATATAAGGGATGTAGCCATGGCTGTATCTATTGCGATAGTAGAAGTGAGTGTTATCACATTGAGCAGTTTGATACAGTAAGGATTAAGGCGAATGCTATTCAAATTCTAGAAGGTGAATTAAGACGTAAAAGAGGAGAAAAGGCCACTATTTTTACAGGCTCCATGTCTGACCCGTATAATCCGCTTGAGAAAAAGTTATGCTTAACAAGGCAGGCGCTAGAACTTATAAAGTCTTCTGGCTTTGGTGTATCTATAGCGACTAAAAGTGATCTCATTACAAGAGATATAGACCTTATTAAGGAGATTAGTAATAGGGCACCTGTCCTTGTAAAGGTTACTATTACAACAGCAGATGATAAGCTTGCTACGAAGGTAGAACCCTATGTAAGTGTGTCTTCTAGACGCTTTGAGGCTATACAGAAGCTCAGTGAAGAAGGCATTTTCACGGGCATTTTAATGATGCCCCTACTGCCTTTTATAGAAGATACGAAGGACAATATTTTTGAAATCGTAAAGAAAGCTCATGAAAGTGGTGTAAAGTTTATTTACCCTGCTATTGGTATGACGATAAGAACAGGGCAAAGGGAGTATTTTTACAATAAGCTAGATGAGTATTTTCCAGGCATGAAAGAAAAGTATATAAGGACTTATGGCAATCAATATAAATGTGTATCTAAACAGGCTAGACAGCTTTATGAGTTGTTTGGTGCTGAGTGTAGAGCTAGGGGGATACTTTATGAAATGCCACAAATTATAGAGGCCTATAAAAAAGGTTATAGGACGCAGCAGTTGTCTTTGTTTTAAATATTGTTAGGTGAAAAGAAGCTGTATGAATCAAGAATTTTTGAAATCAATACGTGTATCGTTTTAGTGAGAAAAATAGCACCTCCTAGGAGATGCTATTTTTTATTCTTTACAGTAAGAATTAGGTATAAGTATAATGTATAGTATAAATCATTTAATGGCGGATAGGCTTAAGGTAAGATGTTTTAGAAAAAATAATAGGGGGATGCATATGAAAGAACTCATAACAGAAAGACTTATTATAAGACCATGGAAAGTGACTGACCTTGAAGATTTCTATGAATACGGTAGTGACCCTAAAGTAGGGCCTAATGCAGGCTGGCCTACGCATACGGATATAGAAACAAGTAGGAAAATTTTAGAGTCCTTTGTAAAAAGAGAAGATGTAAGTGCTATAGTATTGAAAGATAAGGGAAAAGTAATAGGTGGAGTAGGCCTTCACCAAATTGCACCAGATAGGGCTTATGAAAAGGAGTTGCAAAGAGAGATAGGGTATGTAGTGAACTCAGCATATTGGGGGAATGGATATGCAACAGAGGTAGTGAAAGCACTGCTTCAGTATGGATTTGAAGAATTAAAACTAAAGAGTATTTGGTGTGCACATTTTGATTGGAATGAAAGATCGAGGCGTGTCATTAAGAAATGTGGTTTTCACTATATTCATACGAAAGAGGAAACACTGCCTATGCTAGCTTATAAAGTTGTAACAACTCATTATTATAGGTTAAGCAAAGAGGAGTATAAAAGTTTGATAAGGGAAATTGAATCCTAGTACATCGTTTAAGTTGTACTAGGATTTTATTGTGTAGAAGGTAAGGTAGAAATAAAAATTGATATTTGATAAAAATTGATATAAATATAAAAATAAAAAAGGACAGAAAAAAGACAGATAATCGGTTTAAGCTAAAAGGGAAAGGGGTATATGGATTAGCCTTTACATTACAGTTTAATCCATGGTCTGTGGCTATCAATCAATTAAGATTAGTATATATTTTCTCAGGTATTGTTGTTGGATTGATAGAGGATAAGCAAATTACAACAGTTATGAAAATAGATGAGAAAAGTGAAGTAACAGCAGACTATAGATGTATGGAGCAAGTAGTAAGTAATTTACTCTTAAATGCAATACAGCACACGGATATAGGGGGGACAATCTGGATTTCACTTGTGGAAGGCAAGGTAGAGATTGAGAATAAAGGAGCACCTATACCAGAAGATAAATTAAAGCTTATTTGGAATGCTTTTTATAAGGTGGAAGAAATTAACAATAGGTCAGGTGAAGGAAGTGGGCTTGGCTTATCTATTGTAAAAAATATGTTAGAGCTACATAAGTTATCTTTTGGTGTAGAAAATACTGAGGAAGGCGTCAAATTCTGGTTTAATTTAAGACGGGGGTAAATGAGAGAAATAGCCTGGCTAGTCATCCTATTATGAATCCATTATAATGGATTTGAAGAATTAAGATGATCATACTAGGAGGAAATAGATGAATGATACAGCGTATTTAGGGAAACATGTTAAAGTCATAATTGATAGACCACTCGGAACAAAGCATCCCCAGTATGGTCATATTTATACACTTAACTATGGTTATATCCCAGATACTTTAGCAGGTGACGGTGAAGAAGCAGATGCTTACATTATCGGGGTATTTGAACCATTAGAAACCTATGAGGGGTATGTGATTGCTCTTATTAAAAGGGAAGACGATGTCGAAGATAAATTAGTTGTATGTAAGGATAAAGGGAAGTACAGCAAAGAAGCTATAGCAGCACTTGTAGAGTTCCAGGAAAGGTTTTTTACAAGTGAGATTATAATGGCCGAAGTGTAAAAGTACATCACAGAGTTACAGGGTAGAAGACAATGAAATACTTTATGATAGCCTACTGGGATAAGTTTGGATCCTAGTAGGCTATTTACATTGAAATTCCCTATTTTTACAGGATACTGACAAGAGTATGAGTTAAGGATAGGAGGTATTTTAGTGCTATTGGCTTATGAAATTATGACTTTTTTAGAAGGGGTAATTCAATGATAAATGTACAACCACCGCCAGGAGTAGGGGAAAAGTCTAGTTTACCATTATGAAGATGAATAATTTCTTTAGCAATGCTTAGGCCAAGTCCGTAGTGATTTTTATCTTTTCTTGAAGCGTCTACACGGTAAAAACGATCAAAAATATGAGATGCGTGGCTAGGGGGGATGCCTGGGCCATTGTCTATCACTTTAATGATACAGGTATCAGAGCGCATACTTAAATCAATCGTAATGGTGCCACCTTCTTGAACATAGTGGAGAGCATTATCTAAGAGAATGGTAATGGCCTGTAAGATACGTTCATCATCACATAAAACAGGAGGAAGTGTATACTCAGGTAGATTGAGATGGAGTTTTTGATTTTTGCCGTTGGCAAGAGGTATAAATGTATCGAGCATCTCGATAAGAAGGATATCAAGATCTACGTTTTTTTTACGAATAGACCAAGTTTTGGCATCAGCAGTAGCAAGGAGAAGAAGGTCATCTACAAGGCGAGCCATACGTTTACATTCTTTTTCAATTTGCATCGTAAAAGGATGGTCATCTAGATAGTCATGAGACTTGATAACAGAGTTGCTACTTTGTATAACAGCTAAAGGTGATTTAAGTTCATGCGAAGCTGCTGCAATAAATTGAACCTGCTTTTGCTGATTAATGGTAATAGGAAGGATAGCTCGTCCAGCAAACCAATAACTAAATAGGCTAAGAAGTAAAATTCCTATCAAGCTTATAGTGATAAATAAGATTCTTGTATAAAGAATGCTTGTTTCTTGGTTACTCATATCTTGAAGTAAAGTAAGGCTTAAGCATCCTTTGGAGGAAGGGATAAGTGCTAGACCAACACGGTAGTATTCACCTAAGTTACCTTGAAGTTTAAAAAATTGTTTAGAGACATTCAATTTAGATGCATGAGGGGGATTAATATCAAATTGATAGTCTTCGAAAGCAATTTGATGGGCTTTTTGAATAAGCTCATCTCGAGGCGTAATAGGTGTCCAGGAACCTTTAAAAAAGAGGGGCTGAGCATTATCTTCAATAGAAATAATGAGCTTATTACTTGATTCTAATTGTGCAAGCCATGATGTTTTTAGATTTTGGTAAGTTTGAAGCTGATAAGTAATGGTTTGAAATTGATTTTCAAAGGTCATACGATTACTTTTATCAATATTTGTTTCTGATATTTGTAAGGCAATAAGGCAAATTACACATAAAATAAGACCTGTTATGGTGCTACAAATAAGAGTAAGATGCATACGTAATTCCTTAAGCATTACAAGCCTCCATTATGTAACCTATACCTCTTATGGTTTTGAGTTCTAAGTTGCTTTCTACAGTGCGGAGTCTACGCCTAAGAAAGTGTATATAGTTGTCTAGGTTACCTTCCTCCACTTCAGCATGGGGACCCCATACATGAGAAAGTAATAGGGAACGAGGAAGGACACTCGCAGGTTGTTTGAAGAAGATCTCAAAAAGATGAGCTTCTTTTTTTGAGAGGGAACAACTATCGTTAGGTCCTGTAAGTGTAAGGCTTCCTAAATCAAAAGTTGTATTGCCATAGGACAATAAAGAAGAAGCATGTAGATCAGTAGGACGTCTACTAAGTGCACGAATACGTGCGAGGAGTTCTTCAATAGCAAAAGGTTTGGCCAAGTAGTCATCGGCGCCAGCATCTAGGCCAGTAACTTTGTCACCAATACTATTTAGAGCTGTAACCATAATAACAGGAATAGTAATATTTAATAAGCGCATTGCTTTTAACACACTAATACCATCAAGGGATGGAAGCATACGGTCTAATATGATAAGGTCATAAGCCTGCTGTTTAATAAAGGATAGACCTTCCATACCATCATAAGAGCTATCAACAGTATAGCCTTGATTTTGAAGTTGCAATTTAACAGTATCACAAAGTGACGGGTCATCTTCAATAAGTAAAATACGCATTTTTGCCTCCTTAAGCCATGGTTGTAAGATAATTATTTTTTATTATAGCATTGATTCATTTATAAAACCAAAGTTTTAAACAAGTTCATAAAAGCTTTAAAGTTTTTAGAGGTTATTTAGAGGTAGGATAGATACAATAATATCAATCAAATTAAACAAAATAAGGAGTAGAAAATGAAAAAACACATACATAAGCTTATTGTAGGTCTATTAATAGGGACAATGGTATTTGGGGTGACAGGATGTAGCAGTAATGTGAAAGATGAAAAGGGTAGTGTAAGTCAAAGCGTTCCAATGGGCCGTTATATAGAGGAAACTATAGAAATGCCTAAAGAGATAAAGTTTTTAATCGATTATAAAATCAATAAGGATGGCACAATGGAGCTTTATGGTTATGATTCTGGAAATCAAGTCGTTGCCTATACTTCAAAAGATGGACAAAGCTGGGAAAGTAAAGAGAGTGCATGGTTAAATGACCTTATAAGTGCAGGAAATCAGCTAGTGGCAATCACTTCAAATGAAGAAGGGGACTATTACGTTCTGTATTATAACCAGGACTTTAAAACCTGTATAGGAAAATTATCAGAGAATAATAAGGTAGAAGAAATCCCTTATGAACTAGATGAGAGTAGCTATATCTCAACTATCAAGGTGGATGAAGAGGGAAGAATCTTTGTAGGTATGAATAATGGTGTAGCAAGAATCAATGAAGCAGATGGAAGTGTGATAGCTGAATATAGTGTAGCAGGAACAGAGGGTGAATTTGTAGTCGCGAACAACCAATTAATGGTAATAGATACCCAGCACGGAGGTCTTGTAGCCTTTAACTTAGAATCGGGTGATGAGGAGAACTTTATTCCTTATGAGGGAACGCTGTGGGGAAGCAAGCTTTTAAGTAATGATGAAGGAAGTGTCTATATTGTTAATGCAGAGGGCGTAAGTAGGCTAGTACCAGGCGGTAGTATTTGGGAGAATGTGATTGAAAGCAGTACAAGTTCATTTGGGACACCCTCTCTATTTGTAAGACAAGTAGCCATGAAAGGTAATGATGAATTTAATGTAGTTTTTAGCGACATAGAAGGGACTTATACACTTTTAAACTATCATTTTGATCCTAGTGTACCAGTTAGACCAACAACAGAAGTGAATTTATATATGTTAGAGGATAATAAAACGATCAGACAAGCAGTAGCAGAGTATCAGCGCCAAAACCAAGAAGTATTTATTAATATACAAGTAGGGATTAGGGAAGGCGATAGTATAACAAAGTCTGATGCCATCCGTACGCTTAACACACAACTTCTAGCAGGGAAAGGGCCGGACATCTTAGTGCTTGATGGACTTCCAATACAATCTTATATGGATAAGGGTGTACTTTTAGATATGAGCGATTGGGTAGATGGTATGAGAGATAGTGGTCAGTGGCTAGAAAATATTACAGAGGCATATAGACAAGAAGATGGTACGATTTATGCACTACCAACACGCTTTAGCATCCCAACTCTATGGGGGAATAAAGAGCTTGTAAATGAAGTCGATTCACTAGAAGGACTTGCAGTTTGGGCTAAGGAAAATCCAGATAAGCAAGTACTCTATAATAGGACGTCAGAAGATCTTATTAAGAAGTTTTATAGTATTACAGCACACCAGTGGATGGATGAAAAAGGACAAATTAAAGAAGATGCCTTTGTAACATTCCTAGAGTCTATTAAAACATTAGTAGATCAAGGTGTTGGAGGTGAAGAATCCAGTATGGATACATCATCAGGAAGCATGGGTATAGAGTTTAACAATCCGGATGATCCTGCAATTAAGGAGAGCGTTGAAAATACGTTATCAACAGAATATATGGCTCATAAGGATGTTGAATTGCATTTAACAGAAGTTCAAGGTTTCGGAGATATTCCATATTTAAACTCAGCTATTATGCAAAGGGGAGATGGAGACTTTGGAGTGGCTCTAGATAGGGATGGCGGCGTATACAGCCCGATAGGCATTATAGGGATTAATGCAAATAGTAAAAATCAAGATATTGCAAGAGATATTGTAAAGCTTGCTATGTCTAAAGAGGTTCAAAAAGTAGATCTATATGAGGGGCTTCCTATTGATAAAGAGGCACTAGAAGAACAAGCCACACTAGATAAAGATTCAATGATGGTCTCAGCAATGCCAATGGCTATTGAAAAGCCTATACAGATGCAACCTGCCACACAAGAGTCTTACACAAAACTAAAAGAACAAGTAAATAAGCTAAAGATTCCAGCAATGACAGATGAAGTGCTTATGAATCTTATTATAGAAGAGACGAAAGGATACTTTAATGGCGAGAAAACAGCAAGTGAAGCTGCCACAGCAGCAGCAAAACGTACAAGAGCCTATTTGGCAGAGTAAAGTAAAGAGCGACTTAAAAGTTGCTCTTTGCTTTATGCTACCAAGTCTTGTAGGTGTAATAATTTTTATTTTTATCCCTTTTATAGATGTAATACGTAGATCCTTCTTTGGCGCTATGAGTGGTGAGTTTGTAGGACTTAAAAATTATATGAGTATCTTCCAAAACGATGCTTTTAAACTAGCTGGGATGAATACTTTAAAATTTACATTTATTTGTATTCCTTTGCTCGTTATTGTCTCTTTAGGATTAGCTCTTTTAATTAATACGCTTGAAAAGAAAGCACAATTGTTTAAGATGACTTTCCTCTTGCCTATGGCTATTCCTGTAGCTTCGGTAGTACTTCTATGGCAAATCCTTTTTCATCAAAATGGGCTTTTAAGTAGTGGGATTATAGCACTTGGCGGGCAAAGAGTGGACTGGATGAAGACAGATTGGGCTTTCTGGATTCTTGTTGCAAGTTATTTATGGCGTAACATTGGGTATGATATGGTACTTTGGCTAGCAGGACTTAGTACCATTTCACCAGCAATATATGAGGCAGCAAAGGTAGATGGTGCAAGTAGCTGGCAGCAATTTACAAAGATTACAATACCTCAGCTTTTACCAACTTTATTTACTATAGTCGTATTGTCACTGCTTAACTCTTTTAAAGTATTTAGGGAGGCCTACCTCATTGCAGGGGATTATCCACATGATAGTATGTATATGCTTCAGCATTTATTTAACAATTGGTTTGTGTCCTTAGACATTGATAAATTATCAGCAGCAGCTACCATAGTTGCAGGGGTTATTTTGATATTGATTTTACTATTGCAAAGAACTTGGGAAGGGGATGAGGACTAATGAAAAAATATATACCTATAACGCTAGTCAGTTTCCTAGCACTTATTGTGTGGTTACCTTTATGGATGCTTATAAGTGGTTCACTTATGCCTATTGATGAGATTAAGGCATACTTTGGGCCAGTACTTTTAGGAAGTTCAGGTATTGCAAAATGGCCGCTTATTCCAGATTATCCAACACTTAGACCTTATGTAGAATTATTATTAGACTCTCCAGAGTTTTTTGCGATGTTTTGGAATTCTATTAAGATTGTTGTACCCGTTTTAATAGGACAGGTATGCTTTGGGATGCCAGCAGCATGGGCTTTTGCAAGATTTAAGTTCCCATGTAAAAAATTTCTTTTTACACTTTATATAGCCCTTATGCTTATGCCTTTTCAGGTAACTATGGTACCGAACTACTTGGTACTTGATCAAATGAATTTACTTAATACAAGAGAAGGCATTATATTACCACTTGTCTTTTCTACATTTCCCGTATTTATTATGTATCGTTTTTTTAGCTCTATACCAGAAACGATGATAGAAGCTATCAAAATAGACGGAGCAGGGCACTTTAGAGCCTTTCTACATATAGGATTGCCACTAGGTACACCTGGTATTATATCTGCTCTTGTACTAGGATTTTTAGAGTACTGGAATATGATAGAGCAGCCTCTTACATTTATACAAGATAAATCTTTATGGCCATTATCATTGTATTTGCCACAGATTGCCGTAGATCAGCTAAGCGTTTCTATAGTGGCATCCGTAATGATGCTTATTCCCGCCCTTTTAGTCTTCTTATGGGGACAAAACGATTTAGAGGCAGGGATTCGTGTAGCTGGACTTAAAGAGTAATGTTGAAAGGAGAAGGTTTGAATTAATGAATATAAATTTAGAAAATAGGCTTAAAAAAGAACTTCCTCCTCCAAAAGAGGAGAGGGATAAAGTGAAGCAAATCGCTATAAAGGCATTAGGTGGCTTCCTCATTATTATGGTGGCGCTTACAGGGCTTTCAAGGTCTGCTGATGCCATTACAACACCGCAGGTCGTAGCAGAAAGACCAAAAGGTGGGCGTATTGATCAAAAGGTAGAAGTAAGCGGTACCCTCAAAGCGAGAGATGAAGAGAGTATGGAAGTGGGGGAAGGACTCCTTGTGAAAAACGTATTTGTAGAAGAGGGGGAGCATGTTCAAAAAGGAGATGTTCTTTTAGAATTAGATGCCAAAGAGATAAAAGAGAAGCTAGAGACTGCAGAGGGTGATTTAAAGAAGTTACAACTTAGGTTAGAACAGCTTGGTCTAAACAAAGACTTTACAGCAAATCATTCACCTATGGAAACAGCTAAGAAAACATTAACAGAACTTGAAAAAGATAAAATAGAGCTTGTGAAAAAAGAAGATATTCAAGTAGAACGTGCAAAAGAGAAAGTAAGAGAAGCTGAAGAAGACTTAAAGGAAGCAGAAGCCAACTTTGCTACTTTCCAAGAAGAGAGCTTAGAAGAACAACTTACAGAAGCAAAAGAAGCAGAAAAAGAAGCACAAAAGTATTTAAATGATCAAAAATATGAAAAGGATAAGGCCCTAAAACGAGCTCAGCAAACAGTAGACGAAGCTAAAGAAAATCTCTGGCTCTTAGGAGGAGGAGAGGCAACAGCTGCATTGCAAGCATTAGAACGTGCCGAGATGGAGTATGAAATTACAAAATCAGACTGGGAACGTACGCTAAAAGCTGCTGAAGAATCCCTTCAAAAAGCTAAAGAAAGGATACAAAAACTTGAAAACGGCGAGATAGATGATGAGCTCTTTAAGCAAGAGGAGGAAAAGGTTAAGGTAGCAAGAAATCAAGTTAAAGAGCAAGAACGCTTATTAGAAGATACAATAGTAAGCAGAGAAGATGCAATAGCGGACCTAGATAGAAAAATAGAAGATGCGAAAAAAGACCTAGTAAAAGCAGAAAGTGAAGAAGAAAATCTAGCACTTAATAAAGAACAAGATCTTCAAAAAGAAAGCATTGAGAAAGAGCTTATGCAGTTAGATATAGAAGCAAAGAAAAGAGAGATTGCTAGATTGCAAAAGGCTACGGAAGAAGGTGGTCAATTAAAAGCACCATCCGCAGGTATTATTGGAGAAGTAAAGGTTAAAAAAGGTGATACGACAACACAAGGGGATCTTCTTGTATTTGTTAGAGATACAAGTGAATATATACTTGAAGCGCATTTAAGTAAGGAAGAAGCTGAGTATATTCAAATAGGAGATCAAGTACAAGTTACCCTGGAAGGAGAGAAAACACCTCTAGAAAATACAGTAGTAGAAAATATTGTACGCGTACAAGGAGATACAGACGGTAAGAAGAAAGTAAGTATTAGCGTGCCAAAAGGTGAACCAGGGATGCGTGCTACACTGAAAGTAACTAAAGAATCTGACAAGTACCGTTACATTCTACCTATTGAAGCGTTAAAAGAAGACAATGGAAGTCAATATATCCTGGTAGCAAAGCAGCAAACGACAACTCTGGGTGAACAAATCCTCGCTGAAAGAGTTGATGTGATGGTACGAGATAAGAATCAAAGTAGTGTAGCTGTAGAAGGCCCACTCAGTGTAGAAGATAGAGTCATTATAAGAAGCAATAAACCTATTTTAGCAGGCGATAGAGTCCGCCTGGTTGAACAATGATGAGGGCGTATAAGCGCATTGTTTCATATGTACTTGTTGTATTTATAACCCTATTTGCATGGAGTATATGTCTAATAAATGCGCAGAAAATACAAGCATTAGAAGATGTCGTAGAACTTCGCTATGATAGAGAAAAGCTGGATGTTAGGACTATGAAGAACCTTCAAAAAGGAGAAAGCGAAAGTAGTGAAAAAATCGTAAAAAGTTTTATAGCATGGGAGCAAAGCCCTAAAGAAGATTTAAGGAATAAAGAACTTGCTAAAAATGTAACAGGAGAAGTTGTTAAAGTATATGGTAACCTAACCATGCTGTTTCCTGTAGAAAAACTACAAGGACAAACACTCTATGAAGGTGATAGGGAAGGTACAATCATAAGTGAAGGTGTAGCCTATAGCTTGTGGGGAAGTACCGATGTTGTAGGTCAAAGTCTTATAGTAGGGGATAAGGCGTATGTGGTAAGAGGTGTACTTAAAGAAAAAAGTAATAGAATCATCACCCAAGCAGATATGGCAGATAAAGAAACAAAGTTTAGTGCGCTGAGGGTACAACTTGTAGATAAAGAAAATGTAGAAGGGGTGATAAGTACATTAAAATTTAAATATAACTTGCCTGAAAGCCTACTAAGAAACTTATCTTTAACGAGCATTTTATTAAGTGGACTAGCACTTTTACCAGGTTATCTATTAGGATTTTATGGGCTTATTAAACTGTATAAATTCATCTATAGTACCCATAGATACTGGGTATCAGCTATTCTTTTAAGTATTATAGCACTAGGTTTAACCTGGATAACAATAGAGATGATGCAGCTTATAACCTACATACCTTCTTATATTATTCCAAATAAATGGTCAGACTTTACATTCTGGTCAAAACTCATAGATGGATTCATAGAAAATAGCAGACAGTTACAGGCCTTGCCTGCTTTAATAGGAGATGGATGGTATAACGGAATAAAAGCCATGATAGTAGGAGGTTTTAGCATAACTTGTATAGGGATGCTAGCCTTTAGTAAAATAGCTAAAGTAGAAGAGGGTAAGACATTGTTCTATAGTACTTTAGGTGCTATTATGCTGAGTTTTATAACTATTATGTTAGTCTATCGCTTAGAAGGGCAAGTAACGATGATTGAGGCCTTCTGGGGTGTAATGCCTATGTATCTCCTGATTACATTTATTATTAATAAGTGGACTAAATTGTTAAGTTAATTTATTGGTTTTTAAGATAAAAAGCCTTGCACTATTCGTCTAGTGTAAGGCTTTTTTAGATTTATAAGATAAGGGAACTTTATTGTTTGCTTTTAGTGTAGAGCTGCTTAGTCTTGAAGCCTTGCTTTAAGATTTCTGCCATCTCTATTAAGCGTTTATCAATAGTGTTTTGCGTTCTAGCACTATAGACGTAACGTGCCCAATCTCTTTGATAGCCTGGGGTCAGTGCCACGTAGCGTTCAAGAATTTCAGGTTGGTTTTGGAAATAGACCTTTAAATCTGTAACTTTATCTTTATAATCATCTACACACTGACTAGGTTTAGTGGATTTTTTTAATGCTTTTTTGAGATGTCTTAAGCCACAGACTGTAAAAGTATCATTAAAAGCGACCATTCTTGAAAATTTTAATAAACTTTCTTTGAAATAGCCATCTTCATCCATAGGGAGTGTCATAATACTGTCTCTATGGATAAAGGTATCATAGTGTTTGTTACCTTTTTTAGGATAGACCAGATAAAGGTAGCCTCCCTCTGCTAGTAGATTTTGCTCTACAACCTTATCAATAGCTTTTTCAAATTCCTCTAAAGAAAATACAAAGGAAAATATACAATCATATTGGGTTTGTTGTACCTTATAATCTGCAAAAATATCTTGTAGCTCTGTAACTGTAGGGGGTACATTTAAGAATAATCTGTTTTTATAGTTTTCAATTTTTAATTTATCTAATACTGTTTTTACTTGTGTCATAAGTGTATATCCTCATTTATTGTTAGAAATATTTTTCTTAATACGACCATAACATTAGAAATAAGAATAAGCAATCTATACGAAGAAAAATAATAATTTATCAATATAGATTTCGGAATAATACAAAAGATTATTAGTGTTATGATATAATCACTACTAAAGGTTGCTAAAGAAAATTTGTGTTTATTTTTAGAAGGGAGGCAAAGATGAGAGTACAAGTTGTAGATTACAATAAAGAATGGAAAATGATGTATGAGCAAGAGGCTAAGGCCATTGAACATATTCTAGGGGATTTGCTTGTTGAAGTGCATCATATTGGCAGCACATCTGTTGAGGGATTAAAGGCAAAACCAATTATTGATATCATGCCTGTAGTTAAAAAGATTGAAGAAGTGGATGGGTTTAACTTGGAATTCGAAAAAATAGGCTATGAGTGCATGGGTGAGTTCGGAATAAAAGGACGAAGATACTTTAGAAAAGGTAAAGATGAACGCACACACCAAGTACATATCTTTGAGGAGAGTAATGCGGAAAATATCAAGAGGCATCTGGCAGTACGTGATTATCTAAGAGTACATGATGACGTAGCCTTAGAATATGGTAAGTTAAAAGAAACTCTAGCATTAACATATCCAAATGATATAGAAGCCTATTGCGATGGAAAAGATGATTTTGTAAAGAAGATGGAACGTGATGCACTTAGGTGGAAAGAGCAAAATAGAAAGATGCATAGGCCTAAAGCTATTTTATTTGATGCAGGGGATACACTGATAGAATATATAGAAGCTGAGCCGTTAGAAGGAACCAAAGCTTTATTAGAGAAAGCTCATAATCCAGACCAAGTAACGGCAGAAGAAATACAAACTTATGCTATAGAAATGGGAGAGGCTTTTAATGAATCAAGAGAGCAGACAGGGATTGAATACAGTATGAGAAGTTTTCAACGCTTTCTTTATGAAATGCACAGTATTTCCTTTGAGCTAGACCCTATACAAATGGAAAATATCTTTAACCAATCAGCTTTTAAAGGAATGGCTATGGAAGGTGTACTAGAGTTTTTAGATTATCTAGAAAAGCAGGGGATTAGGAAGGCCATATTAAGCAACTCATCCTTTTCAGAAGAAGCTATAAGGGAAGAGTTAAGAGCATATGACATTGATGATAGTCGGTTTGAATTTGTTATTTCAACAAGTGAATATGGCTTTAGAAAACCAAATAAAAGAATTTTTGAATTGGCGCTTAAAAAACTTAACTTAAAATCAGAGGAAGTATGGTACATAGGTAATAGTTTTAAATATGATGTGATAGGTGCACAAAATGCAGGGATTTACCCTATTTGGTTTAATAAGCAAGAGAAGGTTGAAGTCTATGAACCTTCAAAAGTACTAGAAATTAAAACTTATAAAGCATTAATAGACAGATTAGAAGAGCGTAGATTTAAATGATGTAATCATTTGTGGTATCAGTTTTTATAAATGCAATTATTTCTACCAATACGAGTTCAAAAACCTTGTTGGCATACCTTGTGTAGATAAGTTTTTGCTTACTAGCATCATATTCAATTGTAGCATTTTATTATAACCAAATATTTGGATAATACATTTGAAAAACATATGCTAAATGACATTATGCATTTAAAATGTTATCTTAATCCTGTATACTCTAGAAAAAAGGGAAATAAGCATTTTATGCATAAAAACTTTACTAAAAACAGATAAAATAGATACAAGACTAAATAAAATGAGGAATGAATAGATGAAAAGAAAGTATTTAGATGGAAGTAATTGGGCTTGGCTTGCTGAGCGTTCTTACAAATGGATATATGTAGATGGTGAATGGAAGGGGTATGCTTCCTTAGTTAAAATGGGTTCTGTCAAAAGAAAATTAAAAGCACATTATAATGCAGAAGTATGCTTATGTGATGATGGCTATAAGGGCATAATCTTTTTGCCGGACAATGAGACTTGGTGTGTAACAGCTATTTATAATAGACATAATGAAATTGTAGAGTGGTACTTTGATATGACTAAAGAAAATGGGGTAGATGAAAGAAACATACCTTATTTTGAAGACTTATATTTAGATGTTATTGTAGCACCTGATTTTAGTGTGCACTTAATAGATGAAGATGAACTGCAAGAAGCGCTTGATGAAGGGACTATCACAAAGGAAGAATATGATTTGGCGTATAGAACTTATGAAAAATTAGTTGAAGAAGTGATTAGAGATGAGGAGTTTCTTACTGTATTTTTACCACATTACTTAGAAGTCTTAGATCATTAAAAGTAGGAACTTTTTTTGTAATCATACGTCTCATTATTAGAGTAAGTTGAATGTTTAATCAATGGGGGTAGATAATAATGAAGAAGAGTTTGATATGGACATTAGTGGCGTTTGTAGCATTCTCAAGTATAAACTTATATGCAAGTGAACCAACTAATGAGATTATACCTCTTGCAGACCAAGGAGTATCCACTCATGTTATTAATAGGAATATACCTATTACAAAGGCTGAGTTTATTACAGTGATTTTACAAGCAGTGAATGATAAGAATCAATTGCCACCTATTATGGATACACATTATGCTTTACCAGCTATGGAAAGGGCAGAAAAACTAGGTATTATTGAGCTTAAAGACTATCCTATGGAAACTTGGTCAGAAATGATATCTCATGAAGAAAAGAGTGCCATAATTTCTAAAGCTGCAGCAAATAAAGAGATAGATATGGAGAAGGTGTACAAAGCACTGAGTGAAGTACTCATTGAAAAAGTGACTGTAGATGGTGAGACAGTAGACTTAGGTCATAATCTACCTAGTCATTATATGGGCCAGGTTATGTTACCTTTAAGAAATATAGCAGAGGCTATGGGTTTTGAAGTGGAATGGGATGCAGCCACATACACTGCAACATTAAATAATGGAAGTATAGAGTCTAAGGTACAAATTGGGTTTGATTCCTATTTGTATAAAAGTGTTAATGCAATAGGTATGTCAGCACCTTTTAGTGTGGGCGTAGCGCCTAAGCTTATAGATGGAAGTGTCTATGTCCCAAGTGAATATTTTTCTATGTTTGCGGATTGTACGATTTCCGACTGGACTATGCATTTTATAAATAAAAGTAGAGAATAACCTTTAGATTAGAGAATTTAATAAAAAATTTGAGTTCAGAATAGTAAGCCTATTATAAAATATGCTATACTTGTATATATATAAGGCGAGAAGAGGATAGAGGACCTCAGCAGAATAATAAAATAGTTAGAACATAAATAGCCTTTAAGAGTATAACTCTTAAAGGCTATTTTCTTAGTGAATTTAAAGGAGAGCATAAAATGAAAATAGAAAAACTTAAAAGAGAAAATAAACAGTGAATACATGAAGGGGCAGAGCTTCTTGTAGTATGTTTTGAACATGCATGGGATACAAAGGAAGAAGCCTTAGAAGAGATGGAGAAATTTGTCTAAGAAGAAAGGATTGCTCTCGTAGCAGTAGAACCATCTTATCAGTCAAAGGGAATAGGGACAAAGCTTGTTGCAGCTTTAGAAGAAGAAGTCTATAAGCAAGGCGGCATTATGATTTATCTTGGAACAGATGATGAAGACGGTAAGACAAGCTTATCAGAAGGAGACCTTTTTGAAGATACTTATGAAAAGATTAAAAATATCCGTAATCTAGATCGCCATCCTTATGCTTTTTATGAGAAGCAAGGCTACAAAATAGTAGGAGTATTCCCTGATGCAAATGGATTTGGCAAACCAGATATTTGGATGGCTAAGAGGATAAGAGATAAATAGGGGGAAGAACTTATGAAAATTGAATTTGGTACAGAGGATACGAAAAAGCATATTATAAGCCAATATCCTTATACGGCTGGGGTGTTATCAGATGGAGGGAGTCTAATTGTCGCTAAAGACGAGAAGGAGCAGATAATAGGATTTTTATGGAGTTTTAGAAGGCAGATTGAAGCCCCAGTTGGAGAAAAAATAGAAGATTTTATTAATGTAATAGAGGTTTTCGAAGGGCATCAATGTAAAGGGATTGGGAGTGCATTGGTACAGAAATGTATTGAAAAAGCAACCAGTGAGGGCGTTTATCAAGTAAGAGCTTATTGTGATATTCATAATAGGGCATCACATCTATTATGGGCTAAAAATAGATTTGGGATTTCACCAATTAAGATGCATGATGGGAGCATATGTGGTTCCTTTGTTACCTTTGTAATCTAAATACATAATAGATAGATATTTTATTCCATAAGAAGAGGATGAGGTGAGAAAACTGATAGTAGTCAAGCAATTAAGTTTAAAATATAGTGATGAACTAGCAGAAATATTAAGCACGGATAAGAAATTACATAAAGAATTATCTCCTAATTCTAAGCTGACAACAATTAATGGTTTAGAGTATGTACAAGGATGCACAAAATGGGAGACTAAAAAGAGAGGAAGATGTTTTGCAATAGTAAAAAATGATAGGGCAGTAGGATCTATATCTTTTGTACATAAAGATGATGAAATAGCTAGTCTTGGATATTGGATAAAAAGTGATGCATGGGGACAAGGTATTTGCACACAAGCTTTTAAGCAAATGTTGCTAATAGTAAAAGAGCTGGGATATGCATCTGTAACAGCCAGTATACTGAAAGAAAATATTGCATCGAAGAAAATATGGGAAAAGTATAATGCAACTTTTAAGGAAGATGATGAAAGATATTATCCGATTATTAAACTATCATAGGGATTAATACTTAGTGAACTAGATAGTTACTTTATAGGAAGGAAGTAGATGCATTGGTAGATAAAACATTTGGAGAAAAAGTTGAAGGTAATGCTTATTACGATAGATTAGGTGCATACTTAATTTGTATAGATGGGGATAAAGTAGCGGTTGTAAAAATGCCTAAAGGTTATTTTTTGCTTGGTGGAGGCTTAGAGGGTAACGAAAATCATATGGATTGTATAAAGCGAGAGATTCTTGAAGAAACAGGTTTTACTGCTAATGTGCATTCCTATATATGTTCTGCAGAAGAGTATTGGCTACATAAGGAATTAGGGTATTTTCATCCCGTACAGTATTACTATTATGGTGAGCTTGGAGAAAAGATTGTAGAACCCGTAGAAATAGACCATAAACTTGAATGGATTTCAATAGAAGATATAGAAACAAAAATGTATATAAAGGCACAAGGATGGGCGATAAAGAATTTTTTAGAGAATTATAGAAAATAGGATGTTACAATGAAGTTTATCAAAACGAATGAAGTAGGATAAAAGAAAATGGAGGGGCATATGATAGAAGTTAAATTTTATGAAGAAGTAGCAGATGAGCTTTTAGAGTTTGCAGTTATTGTTTCAAGATATCAAGATAAGTGGGTATATTGCAAGCATAGGGAAAGAGATACCTTAGAGGTGCCCGGAGGGCATAGAGAAGAAGGCGAAGATATCTTTGATACGGCAGAGAGAACTTTATGAGGAAACGGGGGCACTTGGTTTTAAATTAAAGGATATGGGCATTTACTCTGTTATCAATAAGGGAAAGGAAACCTTTGGAAGATTATACTTTGCCAATATAGAGGAATTTACTGACTTACCTCCATCAGAAATAGAAAAAGTAGTCTTATGTGAGGAGATGCCCAAGGCACTAACTTATCCACTTATTCATCCTAAACTTGTAGATTATGTGAGGCAAAAGCTGAAAGAAGAATACTTACTGCTAGAAGAAGAAACAGCTATCAATAAGCAGGTTGTTATAAGAGGGGTGGAAATACAGTTATTAAGTATAGTAAAAGAAGAAGGTACAAGAAAATTACTTATGTTGTACCAAGAAGGACAAGCGGAAAAGAGCAGTATACATAGAAAAGACTATAAGACTAACCGTGAAAAAATGATAGAGAGGTTGCAGAATGAGCCTATGTATGGCCTAAACAATTTGTATATTAAAGCTATAAAGTTTGCGGGTCAAGAATTCATGATGGAAGGAAGTTCAGCAAGAAGGTTAATGTATTACCATGAAAGTGATTATGAGACCTATACGTACTTTAAAGAGAAAGGCCTTATACCTAAGGAATGGTTAGAGGGTTCTATGGAAGAGCTTATATTAAGTGAGTATAGATTAGAAAGTGATACAGAGCTTCCAGTAGATAATCTAAATAAACTTATGCCTATGATTTTGAATGTGGACGAGTCTCATTATACTGTTCGTATAGAACATCCTTTTAGGATAAAGATAGGTAAGGCGGAGCCGAATACGAGGATTCAGTACTTTGACGAAGCGACAGGAAAGAAGCGCGCTTTCTATATAGATGAAGTTGAAAAGTGCTATTATTATGATGAAGGTTTACAAAGGCTAGAAGAAATATTGCAAAATATTGAGCCAGCGGAGCGAGAGCACTTTAAAGAAGAGTACATAAAGCATTTGGAGGAGGTTTGTCCACCAGATAAAGCTTTAATTTTATTACATTATGAGACAGAAGATGGGGAACAGCTTAACTTTTTCCTTAAAGAATATTTAGAGGCAGAACCTGAGCATAGAATGTATTCAGGCAGTGTAGGTTTTGTATGTAAGGGGAATGGTCTTAATGGGTATCCTGTGCGCATAGAACTCCTTAAGACTGTAGAGAAAGATTTTGATGAAGCTTTAGAAGTTGAACTATTTTCAAGATATATCATCATACCAGAAGAAAGCATTTTGATAGATTAGGAGAACATAATGATTATATGGATTAATGGTGCATTTGGATCGGGTAAGACACAAACAGCTTTTGAACTTAAGAGGCATTTACAAGATGCCTTTGTCTATGACCCAGAAAATATAGGTTATTTTATAAGAGAAAATATACCAGAGCAGGTTAAGCAAAGTGATTTTCAAGATTACCCTATGTGGCGTGATTTTAATTATAAAATGTTAAAGTATATGGATGAAGTTTATAGAGGACCAGTAATTGTGCCTATGACAATCAGCAATAAGCAATACTATGATGAATTAATTAGTAAGCTAAGATTAGAGCAAGTAGAGGTACATCACTATATTTTATATGCAAATAAAAGTACGCTTTTAAAACGATTAAGAAAGCGCCTTGAGTATGAAACAAGCTGGGCAGCACAGCAGATAGATAGGTGTTTAGTAGCTTTTCAGAATGAGATTACAGAAGGCATTATTCAGACGGATGCTATGACTATTGATGAAGTAGTATTAGAGATTGCTAGAAGAAGTAACTTAACCTTAGTGCCAGACAGAAGGAGTGCTATAAAGAAAAAGTTAGATAGAATTTATACAATGATTAAACATATAAGATAGTGAGAAAGATATATGCAGGCTAAAGTGAAAGAGTGGAGTTATAAATAAAAATGTACAAAAAGCATACCTAAGCCGTCTCCCCCTTAATTAAAATAGACGAGCCTAAGTATGCTTTTTGTTTGTGTGGCAAAATATAGTTTAAACGCAAGAGATTTATTCATGAGGTATATCAAGTAGGTAGATAGGTCATAGCGGAAGATATTACCTCGCTATGGGAGTGCGGATTAGGCGCTATAGGTGAAAGGGATACCAGTGTATGTATCACTGCAAGGGGCTAAGTCTGCCTGCCATAGGTAGGAGTTACCGTAAGCGTAGCCTAAAGTACCATATTGATAGGTAATTAGAATATTTCTCGTATCTACTTAGTTGCCACCACTAAGTAGTGCGGTGTTCTAAGAAAGTTTTATATCTTGAGTAAGGGGGAAACTCAAGAAGATAAAAGGATTTCTTAGAACGATTAAAGGAATAGAACTTGCCTAGGATTTGGTTCGCATCCTTATATCCTATATATAGGAATGAGAAAGCAAAATGCTCCGCAAAAATAAGAAAAAAATTTAACTTTAGCATTTTAGATAAAAGCATAGAGTGGAAATTAAACAAGCCTTACAAAGTCAGTTTAGGTATTATGAAAAGAAAAATTAAAATATGTACAAAAATATATTTAAAATTTCTCTGTATTGGCGTTGCTTATTTTTAGGTAATGAATATAATCTTGGGTTATATCTTTTATTTGAGCCTTTAGGGCATTCATATCTTGCACCATATGATATTTAGTATCAGACGTCGCCCATTTTGCTGGTCTACCAGCTATAGCCCAGGAAGTAGGTGTTTCTACTTCTTCATAGGGGTACTGACTTTTTACTTTCTCTAATAGAGTTTCTACCTTATGTTTAAAATAGGCATTTGTTTCTTTGATAAGATAAAGTTTATTTAAATCTCTAACACCTTCATCTAATTTAGTAAGCCTTATAGACCTAAGAGAATGTTTAACTTTCTTTTCTTTAGGAGAAGGATAAACTAAAAAACAGTCCCCAGCTTGAAAAGCTGAATGTGTAGCATCTTCTAATGGGTCTTCTACCCAGGCATCAAATGCCCAGCGAAGATAACCTGTTGCCCCTAGGGAGCCTGCATACATAATGGTCCAGTAACTTTCCACAGGCATAGATTTAATAAAACTATTAGGGAAATGCTCTGTTGCTGTATACATAGTAGTCTTTTTACCTTCTCGTTTTCTCTTTTCTACTTGCGCTTTAAAGCTTTCTACAGATTGGCGGATTTCTTCAAGGCCTACACTTGCACTATCTAAACGATTAAAGATTTGTTGATTACCTTCAAAGTCATTAAAGGCAGCGGACTTGTTTAAAGTTTTTCCATCTTTATTTTTAATCTCATCTACAATATCAAAAACAGCGCCCATATTGTGTCTTTCGTCATAGCCCATATAAATAGTGTCGAACCAGCTTTTCTCATCTAAGTGCTCAATAAAGGCTTCTAAAAAAGGAATCCATACAGAGCGGTATTCTTGTAAATGATCAATACTAACAGTTATAGTGTGCTGTTTCATAGTGAGCTCATCATAGTAAGTAATTTCATTATTCCAAGGAAGCATACTATAACAAATGACCACATCGGCTATATTTAAATCTTTTCCTAATTGAACCCACTTATCAAAATGGGTATAATCAAATGACCATTTCCCCTTTAATGTTTTAATCCATTTAATCATAGAAGGGTAATGAACTGGATTTTTGCTATAGGTTTGACCACCCCAAGCCTCCTCTACAATAGTAGCTGTAAGAGCATGTCCGCCTAATTCTTTATACAGAGATAAATGAGATTTTAATAAGTCTAGGTGCTCTGATGAGAATGGTACTACATTATAATATTCTGCACTGCTATAAGGATGATGCCAGTATTCTACATCGAACCTATAGTTTCTAGCACTAGGAAGCACTGCATCTAAAACTTCTAATTCATAGTCAAAAACAAGTTTTTCATCATCTAATGTAGACAAGAAGCTAATCGTACCTTTATATATGCCAGCCTTGGCATGATCAGGTACATTAAACTCTATCCAAATGGATGCAGGAGTGTGTGCTTCTAAAGAAAATGCAGTTTTTTCCATAAGTACATCTGGAAAAGATTCTTTAGGTCCTGTAGGCATAATGCCTTCCAGATTATGAGCATACCATCCTGCATGTCCTATAAAGCCTTTGACTTCTTTAACAAAAAAAGTTTTAATATGTTCCTTTGCTAGACAAGCTGTATCACTTTTAAAATCACTGATTTCAATATGTATATCTTGTATAAGGTGTGCTTTGCTAAGTAAAACAATTTCCGATAGGGCTTTGTCGCTTTTCCAAGCCCATAAGGATTGATGAGTTACCTGTAGATTACTTATTTCATGAGAGTATTGCTTTGTATACTGTAAACCTGTATCAACTATACTTCCTTGTAGCCACTTTGCTAAGCTCATTAAAATTCTCCTTTGAAATTAGTTTATTTAATATTTTGATAATATACTTCTTTAACATAATATAAGGAATAATAAGAGTCAATATTTAAGAAAAAATAAATGGAAAGCATTAGATTTGTCAAGATGACAAGACTATGATAGTATAGAGAAGCTTGAGAAAGACTAGAATGAGACGAGAAATGGAGAGATAAACATGGAACATTTACCAAATTGCCCAAAATGTAATTCAGAATATACTTATGAAGATGGTAGCCTTTTAGTTTGTCCAGAATGTGCACATGAGTGGACACCAGGAAGTGAAGAAGCTAGTGAGGACGTGCAAGTAATCAAAGATTCAAACGGTAACGTTTTAGCAGATGGAGATACTGTAACAGTAATCAAAGACCTTAAAGTTAAAGGTAGCTCATCTTCTATTAAAATTGGAACAAAAGTAAAAGGTATCCGTTTAATTTATGATGCAGCAGATGGCCATGATATTGATTGTAAAATTGATGGATTTGGTGCTATGAAATTAAAATCAGAGTTCGTTAAAAAAGCATAATAAATGTGATAAGAGAAGTCCTACGTGAAGTGGGACTTTTTTTGATGATAAAATAATAAAATAATGTGCAACGCATTTAATTCATTCTCTACTATATAGGTAAAGATATTTAGAAACACTCATTAGAATGAATAAGAGGAGATAAATGTATGGATGATAAGGAGATAAGTACTTTATATTGGCAACGATCTCAAATAGCTATTATTGAAACAAAGAGTAAATATGGACATTATTGCAGGGCTATTGCATCAAATATATTATCTAATTATGCAGATATAGGAGAATGTGAAAATGATACTTATATGACTGCTTGGAATATAATCCCTCCCAATCGGCCTAATAAATTATCTGTTTTTTTAGGGAGGGTAATACGTAATATTGCACTTGATAAGTATAGTTATAATAAGGCGAAAAAGCGTAATAATGAATTTGATGTTATTTTATCAGAATTAGAAGAATGTTTATCTTCACCAGATACAGTAGAGAATCAGTATGAACATGGTGAGTTAGCAAGATCAATTAGTAAATTTTTATATACGATTGATAGAGAAGCTAGAAGTGTATTTATTAGGAGATACTGGTATTCGGATTCAATCAAAAAGATTTCTACAAATTTTAATATGAGCAGTAGTAAGGTAAAGTCTATGTTACATAGAACAAGGAGTAAACTTAAAAAATATCTTGAGAAGAAAGGGTTTGAAATATGAATAAAAAATGGCTTTATAAAGAAATAGGGATGATTGATGATGATTTAATAGAAAGTGTAGCATACATAGAAAAAACACAAAAAAATAATTTAAAAAAGTGGATAGGATTAGTCGCTTGTATTTGTATTTTTATTTCATTATCGAGTACTGTATACGCTGTAGAATATTTAAAAAATCAAAGTACAGAACTTTATATACGTTATTTATCACCTGAGAATATGGAATTAACACCCGGAATAGAATATGATGCTGATAAATTTTTTGATGCATTAAAAAGTGATAAAGAAGAATATGTGTATATTGCAATTAATCGGCTTGTAGAATGTTTTAATGATGAAGTATTAAGGGAAAAGGCTATTAAGAAGATAACACCTTTTATAAAGAGTGAACAAGAAAAAATAGCACAAGCAGCCATGTTTGCAGTGGATATTTTATCGCAAAGTTATCAAAGCGAAAATATTTATAAATTATCAGATGGAAGTATTATTTTTATGTTATTTAACAATTACTCTGATTATGGAAGCCATAATGTACTTTGGAGAATAAAAGATAATGTACTTGAACAATATATTGCATTTACAGAACCCTTTATGTATATAACAGATATCATACCATCACCGGATCATTCGCTATTAGCAGTGAAAATGGCCTCTAATAAAAGTGAATTTATAGTCATTATAGATATAATAAATGGTAAGATAAGCCCAGAATTAGTGGGGACAGCAAGGGGTGTATATGGCGCACAGAAAGGAGTAAATGTACCTATGCGTATAGACAATGAAAATTATTGCAGTATTAACAGTGTTGAATGGATAACAAATGATAGGTTATCATTTAATAGTATGCTGACATATAATAATGCTGAAACAGTAGAAAATGTAACCGTGGACTATGAATTTAGTAATAAATCCATATCTATACAAATTAATAATTAATGTTCAGAGAGTTGCAGGTTGGTGTGATGCAATATTTTATATTTAAGTAAATGGACTTACGAGGGCATCCCGAAATGAGAAGAGTAGGCGATGACGGAAACTCTAACCGTTATGATGAGAGCATATGTCAGTATGTGATAAGAACTTTTTAGGTGGCTAAGTAGACTTCTACTCCTATTTTGGAGTAGGAGTTTTTTGTTTTATTAAGAAAAAAGGAGTTGAAGGAAATGCATCAAAAAAGAATTTTAACAGGGGATCGTACTACAGGAAAATTACATTTAGGACATTACGTGGGGAGTTTAAAAAATAGAGTAAGACTTCAAGATAAGTATGAAGATATTTGTGATAGATGCAAGGGGGCTAATATTGGCTGCGTAGCTTGTAAAAAGCGATTAGCGGGTTGTATCAATACACTCCTAGACCCAATGAGAGAAAAACGTGCTTATTATGAAAACCATTTAGATGAGGTGAAAGAGTTTATTATAAATGGTAGTCAGAAAGCTAATCGCATAGGGGATGCTACAATGGACGAAGTAAAGGCAGCTATGAATATTAAGTTATAAATGTTGAAGCATTCACTTAAACAAGCACGATCTGGAAAGTTTTGTAATAAGATATAGTGACAACTTTTATAGGAGTTAAAACTATGCCTCAACAAAATTTTAGAAGAATGCGTAATGAAATTCCGACTACTTATAAGACACTCGAACAAGCACTTGCACTGATGTATGATGCCGTTCAAGGCGAAGCTGAAGATGAAATGTTCTATAGTTACCTTATTTCTATAGCACCAACAAAAAATGAAAAAGATATTATTACCTCTATTCGCGATGATGAAAGAAAACATAATCAGATGTATAGAGAAATTTATAAACACTTTACAGGGCAAGAAATACCTACACCTAAAAATGTAGATTTTGATAAACCTAATTCTTATAAACAAGGTTTAACCAAGGCATTATTTGGAGAACTAAGTGCAGTAGAACGTTACCGTGATATTCGTGCAGGTTTACCTACAGAATATTATAGAGATATGGTATTTGAGATTTTAACAGATGAACTCAAACATGCTAGTAAATATAATTATTTAATCACTTTAAATAGTTAAATTTAAAAGAGTCTGTTGAAACAGGCTCTATACATACTAAGAAAGTAAGATTTGTGATACACTAATACTAAAGGAAAAGAATAAAAATAAGGTGAATGAAATGTATAAAATAGAGATATGGTTATGAGCATCTTGTTGTAACTGCTTTTGAAAATGTAATAGAGAAGATAAAGAAAGCTCAGGCACATCTTATTTTATTAGATATTAATTTGCCACTTTATGATGGATATTATATATGTAGAGAAATACGTAAAGATCTTACAACGCCGATTATTATAGTGACAAGTAGAGATAGTGAGATGGACGAGCTGATGAGTATGAACTTAGGGGCAGATGACTTTGTGACTAAGCCATACAATACACAAATTCTCCTAGCGCGTATTGCAGCCCTTATTAAGAGAACTTATGCAGCTTACCAAGAGGTTATGGCCTTTAGAAACTTCCAGATTAACTTTTCAAAAGGGGTTATTTTAAAAGGGGATGAAGAGATAAGCTTTTAATAATATAGTCTTTTTCAGTTGTATTACTTTTAGAATAGAATAAAACTTGTTCTACGAAGATTTCAATTTTATCTATTTCTTCAGCCATACTACGCGTAATAGGGTCTTTATGATTTTCAGCAAGGAGTTTAGCTGAGGCAATGGGGGTTTTTATCTCATGAACCCACATTTCAATATACTCTTGGTAAGCAATGCGTTCCATTTGATAAGCATCTAGATGATCATTCATAGATTTTGTAGTAGTTCTAAGTATCTCATAGAAGAGCTCACCTTCTTGGAAATGAGCCTGTGAAATGATATCACATAACAAATATTTTTGGTCAAGATTTTGAAGCTGATCTTGTACAGTTTTATAGTAAGCATGCTTTTTTATATACTCTAGAAGGAGTAAACTGATTAAGGCAATTGTATAAAGAGTAATAAGAGATACAATAGGATAAACTGCTGTATGAATAGCACGTAGAAAAATAATGGTAAAAAGCATTAGTATACTGTAGGTAAGTAACACTAACCATTTATCTTTTAAAAATCTTAAAAAGGACATGAAAACACCTCGCATTAGGAATAAATTTGCTTCATACTATAGCTTATAAATAAGGTTATGTACACCTAGAAAAAGAAATTTAGAAAAGAATATATAGCTATTGCAAGCATTATAGTATATAATAAGCTGTAAAACTTTTCTATACCAATAGAAAAGCCACAAAATGGACATTGTGGACACGGTGGGGTAAAAGAGCCTAGGAAGATTGTTTTTCAGTTTTCCTAGGCTTTTTGTTATATAAAATCTCCAGAGTCTATCCACCAAATACCTAAAAGTGATATAATAAAACAAATAATTTAAATATAAAACAGATGCGTAACAAAAGAAAGGAGGCACTTATGACAAAGCCTTATACACATCTACACGTTCATACAGAATATAGCTTATTAGATGGCTCCGCCAAAATAAAAGAACTCCTTGCAAAAACGAAAGAATTAGGAATGGATGCACTTGCCATTACAGACCACGGGGTTATGTATGGTGTAATTGATTTTTATAAAGAAGCCAAGAATATAGGCGTTAAACCTATTATTGGTTGTGAAGTCTATGTATCACCACGAACAAGATTTGATAAAGAAAAACAAGATTTAAGATATAACCATCTTGTACTTCTTGCTAAAAATAATGAAGGTTATCAGAACCTGATTAAAATGGTTTCTCAAGGCTTTATAGAAGGCTTCTATCGTAAGCCACGTATTGACCTTGATCTTTTAAGAGAGCACCATGAGGGGCTTATTGCCCTAGGTGCCTGTTTAGCTGGTCCGGTTTCTAGACCCCTTCTAGAAGATAATTATGAAAAAGCAAAAGAAGCAGCACTCCTTTATGAGGAAATCATGGGGAAAGATCATTTTTATTTAGAACTTCAGGATCATGGTATGAGTCAACAAGCCAAGGTAAACCCTCAGACCTTGCGCATTGCGCAGGAGACAGGAATTCCACTTGTAGCGACTAATGACGTGCACTATATATTAGAAGAAGATGCTAACCCACATGAAGTACTACTCTGCATTCAGACAGGTAAAACTATGCAGGATGAAGACCGTATGATTTATGAAGGGGGACAGTACTATCTTAAGAGTCCGGAGCAAATGTATGCACTCTTTCCTTATGCAACAGAGGCTTTAGAAAATACAGCTAAAATTGCGGAAAGATGCAATGTAACTTTTGACTTCCATGAACTGAAATTACCAAGCTTTGATGTCCCTACAGAAGAGTCGCCAGAAGAGTATCTTAGAAGACTCTGTGATGAAGGACTTGCTATGCGCTATACTCCTGTGACAGATGAGCTTCGCAAGCGTTTAGAATATGAACTTGGTATTATTATTCAAATGGGCTTCGTGGATTATTTCCTTATTGTAAGTGATTTCATCAAGTACGCAAAGCGACAAGGAATTCCAGTAGGGCCAGGACGTGGTTCGGCAGCGGGAAGTATTGTAGCTTATGCTTTAGAGATTACAGATATCGACCCGATTAAGTACAGTTTACTTTTTGAAAGGTTCCTAAACCCAGAACGTATCAGTATGCCTGATATCGATATCGACTTCTGTTATGAAAGACGTCAGGAAGTTATTGATTATGTTATTCATAAATATGGTGAAGACCGTGTAGCACAGATTATTACTTTTGGAACCATGTCAGCCAAGGCGGTTATTCGTGATGTAGGCCGTGCTATCAATATGCCTTATCCAGAAGTAGACCGTATTGCTAAGATGATTCCAAATGAGCTTAAGATGACCATAAGCAAGGCACTTAATATGAATGAAGAGCTTAATATGCTCTATGAAACAGATGAGAAAGTAAAATACCTCATTAATACAGCCCTTAAATTGGAGGGGCTTCCTCGTCACTCATCTACCCATGCAGCAGGTGTTGTAATTTCTAAAAAGCCTGTAGTAGAGTATGTGCCACTCAATGCGAGTGATGGTGTTATTACAACTCAGTACCCAATGACTACCCTTGAAGAACTGGGTCTTCTCAAGATGGACTTCCTAGGTCTTAGAACATTAACAGTTATTGATAATGCAGTGAAGTTAGTGAAGCAGAATCATGGTGTGGAACTCGATATGCATAGTATTAACTATGAAGATCCTAAAGTGTATCAAATGATTGCATCAGGTAATACAGAGGGGGTATTCCAGCTAGAGAGTGCTGGGATGAAGTCTTTCATGAAAGAACTTTGTCCAGAGAGCCTTGAAGATATTATTGCGGGGGTATCTTTATATAGACCAGGTCCAATGGACTTTATTCCAAAGTATGTAGATGGTAAACGTGATAAGGAGAGCATTACTTATACGCACCCTGCTCTTAAGCCTATTCTAGAAAATACTTACGGCTGTATTGTTTATCAGGAACAGGTTATGCAGATTGTACGAGACCTTGCAGGTTACAGTTTAGGCCGAAGTGACCTACTTCGCCGTGCTATGGGGAAAAAGAAAACAGATGTGATGCAAAAAGAACGTGATATTTTCCTTAATGGAGACGGCGTGGATGTACCAGGTGCGATTGCTAATGGTATTCCAAAAGAAATTGCAAACCAAATCTTTGATGATATGATTGACTTTGCTAAGTATGCTTTCAACAAATCACATGCGGCAGCTTATGCAGTAGTTGCCTACCAGACGGCTTTCCTTAAAACTTACTATAAAGTAGAGTTTATGGCAGCACTTATGACATCTGTTATGGATGTAACACCTAAAATTAGGCAGTATATTGATAGCTGTAAAAAGCTGGGGATACAAGTTATAGCTCCTCATATCAATGAAGGTTATGCTTATTTTAGTACGAAAGATGACTGTATTATGTATGGGCTAGCAGCCATTAAGAATGTAGGCCGTAACGTTATTGAAAAGATTGTAGAAGAACGCGAAAAGAATGGCCGCTTCAAGAGTCTGACTGACTTCTATAACCGTATGGATTCTAAAGATGTGAATAAGCGAAGCGTAGAAAGCCTTATTTTAGCAGGTGCTTTTGATGACTTTGGTGGGAAGCGTAGTCAGTATATGGCAGCTTACAAGCAAATTGCAGATGGTGTAGCTACCAATAGACGTAATAATATAGCAGGTCAGATAGACCTCTTTAGCATAGGTGGAGACGCAGAAGAGGGGAATGCTTTTGATGACCATCTGCCAAATGTACCAGAGTTTGAGATGAAGGAAATTTTAAACTTTGAAAAAGAAGTATTAGGAATTTACTTAAGTGGGCATCCACTTGATAAAGTAAGTGGACAGCTTGAGAAATACATCACACATCATGCAGTGGATCTAGAGATGACAGAAGAAGAAGGGGCAGAATTTGATGGCGACTACAAAATAACAGATGGCCAGCAAGTTATAGTAGGTGGGTTGTTAGCGGAAAAACGTGTCATTTACACTAAGACAAATCGTAAGATGGCCTTTATTACTCTAGAAGATACAACAGGTACTATAGAGTGTATCATCTTCCCAAACCAGTTTGAAAAGTTTGAAAGAGTAGATGAAACGAAGGTTTATATGA
Organism: Zhenhengia sp.; assembly: GCF_046966505.1. Classification (NCBI taxonomy): domain Bacteria; kingdom Bacillati; phylum Bacillota; class Clostridia; order Lachnospirales; family Lachnospiraceae; genus Zhenhengia; species Zhenhengia sp. The sequence goes on along the minus strand of NZ_JBKVCH010000013.1, from coordinate 11,217 downwards.
TTAAAGGTCATATTTCTATTAAAGAAGAGGAAGCAGCGGTTGTGCTTGTAGATGATTTAACAACCTTAGAGGCTATTTTAAATCCAGATCAAGAAGTAGATCATATTTTATTAAGATTAGATGCAAGTCAGCGCACAGAAGATATACGTAAACAGCTTTTAAGTATATTTGCAAAGTATCCAGGAAAAACTAGAATAATCGTAGAATCCTTAGAGGATAACATGAAAAAGCCATTTCCACCTAAATATAATGTACAAGTGAATGACCAGATTATACAGGAGCTTAAAAACCTCTTAGGTAATACCTGTGTAGTAGTACCAAAATCTGAGAAATGATATTGCAATTTAAAAAATAGTTAGGTAAAATTAAAATCGATCAATATAATGTACACAAGTTTAAATTTTCTATAAGTTAAATAGTTATCAAAGCAAGGCATTAATACAAAATACTAAAACAACAGGGGGTTGTTTCTCATGAGTCAAAAAGTAACAACAATAGGTGTTTTAACAAGTGGTGGAGATGCACCAGGTATGAATGCAGCGATCCGATCAGTAGTAAGGACGGCTATCTCACGAGGTATAAAAGTGATGGGTATCCGTAAAGGCTACAATGGATTACTTGCAGGAGATGTATTTGAAATGGATACACGTAGTGTATCAGATATTATTCAGCGTGGAGGAACTATTCTTCAAACAGCTCGATGTAAAGAGTTTATAACAGCTGAAGGACAACAAAGAGGGGCTGACATGTGCCGTGTATTTGGTATTGATGGACTTGTTGTCATTGGTGGAGATGGTTCATTTCAAGGCGCAGAAAAATTGGCAAACCTCGGGATTAATACAATAGGTGTACCAGGTACAATTGACCTTGATATTGCATGTACAGAATATACAATCGGTTTTGATACAGCTGTTAATACAGCTATGGATGCAATTAATAAGATTCGTGATACATCTACTTCACATAGACGTTGTTCCATTGTAGAAGTTATGGGACGCCATGCAGGTTACATTGCACTTTGGTGTGCTATTAACTCTGGAGCTGAAATGGTGCTTTTACCAGAGGTACCAAGACCAAGTGATGAAGAGATTGTTAAAAAAATTATTGAAAATAAAAATAAAGGTAAGAAACATTTCCTAATTGTTGTAGCAGAAGGTGTAGGGGGGGCAGAACAGCTTGCACAAACTATAGAAAAAGTAACAGGTATTGAATCACGCGCTACTATTTTAGGACATCTTCAAAGAGGGGGTTCTCCTACTGCTGTAGATAGAATGCAAGCGTCTATGATGGGAGCAAAAGCAGTAGATCTCCTTTGCGAAGGCAAGGCAAAACGTGTTGTAGCTTATATCAATGGACAATACGTAGATTATGATATTAATGAAGCACTCAAAATGACTAAACAGTTAGACCCATATATGTATAGTTTAAGCGATATTCTTTGCTAGAAGATAAAATAGAGATTTATTAAAGGGAGAAAAGCGATGCGTAAAACTAAAATTGTGAGTACACTTGGGCCTAAAACAAGAGAATGTGACCAAATTAGAAAGATTATTATGGCAGGAGCAGATGCTATCCGTATTAATTTTTCACATGATAATCATGAGATTCATGGTGAAACAGTGAAACGTGTAAAACAGGTAAGAGAAGAAATAGGTAGACCTATTCCGCTCATCCTAGATACTAAAGGACCTGAAATTCGTACGGGTATTATGGCAGATGATCAAGAGATTAAGTTAAATATTGGTGACATTTTTACGCTTACTACGGAAGAGGTAGAAGGAAATAAAGAAAGAGTCAGTGTGACTTATAAGAACTTACCCTATGATTTAAAACGTGGTAGTCGTATTCTTATTGATGATGGTTTAATTGAGTTAAAAGTAAAAAATCTTACCAGTACAGAAGTCGAGTGTATTGTGGAAAACGGGGGAATACTGGGCTCAAGAAAAGGGATTAATATCCCTGATGTATTTGTAAATTTACCTGCTTTAACAGATAAGGATTTAGCAGATATTAAGTTTGGCGCAGAAGTAGGCTTTGACTATATTGCAGCTTCTTTCATCAGATGTGCTAATGATGTAGTGAAAATCCGTCAGGTACTTGAAGCAAATGGTGGCAGTCATATCCAGATTATTGCTAAAATCGAAAATCGTGATGGCGTAAATAATATTGATGAAATTCTTCAAGTTGCAGATGCTATTATGGTTGCGCGTGGGGATCTTGGTGTAGAAATTCCTGCAGAAGAAGTACCTATTGTACAGAAAATACTTATTAAAAAAGCAAATGACTTAGGTAAAGTTGTTGTAACAGCAACACAGATGCTAGATTCTATGATTCGTAACCCACGCCCTACACGTGCGGAGGCAAGTGACGTCGCTAATGCTATTTTTGATGGTACATCTGCTATTATGTTATCAGGTGAAACAGCTAAAGGAGATTATCCCCTTGAAGCTATTAGTATGATGAATCGCATCGCTATTACTGCAGAAGGCGCAAGTAAGCTTTATAATTTACCAATGGCTTTAAATGAAGCTAAGCTTAGCATGACGAATGCGATTAGTCATGCTACTTGCCAGACAGCAACAGAGCTAGGGGCAGCAGCTATTGTGACGATTAGTAAGTCAGGACATACAGCACGCGCTGTATCTAAGTATAAACCAACTTGCCCAATTGTAGCTTGTACAACAGATGAAAGAGTACAACGTCAGCTGAATCTAGTATGGGGATGTACGCCACTTCTTATGAATATAGAAGAAGGGTCAACAGATGAAGTCTTTAACACGGCAATTAAGAAAACGGAAGAACTTGGATTTGCCAATCAAGGAGATGTAGTTGTCCTTACGGCAGGTGTTCCCGTTGGTGTAGCAGGCACAACGAATGTTCTTAAAACGCAATATGTAGGCAATGTATTAGCACGTGGTATAGGTTATGGCAAAAAAGCTGTAACAGGTAAAGCAAGTGTTATTAAAGTATTACAAGAAGCAGATAGATACTTCAAAAAAGGAGATATCTTGGTCACTGCTAAAACAGATAATACTTTCTTACCTTATATGAAAAAAGCTAGTGCTATCGTTGTTGAAGAAAGCACACATGAAGAAAATAACCATGCAGCGATTGTAGGTAGAACTTTAGACATTCCAGTTATTATTGGGGCTAAAAATGTGGTTGAGGCTGTTAGCAATGCAACGACTATTACAGTAGATAGTGATAAAGGTCTTGTATACAATGGTGCAGTTTTAGAAAAATAGATGATCATTTAAAAAGGTAGCATTTTGCTACCTTTTTTTACATTTAAATAGCCAAGCCTTATATACATGATAATAAGTGAAAATGCTAAACCTAATAAAAGTTAAGAAAGCGTTAAGAAAAGATATGAAAAGGCTGTATTTTAAAGTAGGGTATGATATAATAACAAACGATTACATAAAATTAGTAAATCATAGGAGAGAATGAGAAAATGAACAATGTAAATGAGCAACATGGGATTTTTAGAAGTAGCCTAGGACCTTCACAGATCTTAGTAGCTGGCTTCTTAATGGTTATCTTAGTTGCAACAGTACTGCTCATGTTACCGATAAGTAGTCAAAGTGGACAAACTACAGGCTTTATTGATGCTTTATTTACTTCTACTTCAGCAGTTTGTGTAACAGGACTTGTAGTCGTGAATACATTAGAGTATTGGTCTTTGTTTGGAAAAATCGTTATTTTGTTTTGTATCCAAATAGGTGGACTTGGTTTTATGTCTTTAGTAAGTATGATTTTTGTTTTTATGGGTAAAAAAATCACTTTAAAAAACAGACTTCTTATGCAAGAGGCATTTAGTTTTAATACAACGGCAGGGATTGTAAGATTTGCCAAAGCAGTTGTGCAGCTTACCTTTTTGGTAGAAGGTATAGGTGCAATTTTATTATCTTTGGTTTTTATACCAGAACATGGCCTTATAAAAGGTATAGGGTATTCTATTTTCCATGCGATTTCAGCCTTTTGTAATGCAGGATTTGATTTGGTCGGATCAAATAGTTTAGTACCTTATGTAGGGAATGGGATCATTAACTTTACGATTATGGGGCTTATTATAGCAAGTGGACTTGGGTTTAGTGTATGGATTGATACTTATAATATCATTAAGATGAAACGTCAATCAGCAGAGCATTTTACATGGAAACAAGCTTTTTATAAATTATCGTTACATACAAAACTTGTATGGACTATTACAATAATACTTATTGTAATAGGATTTGTTTTCTTCTTCTTAGTAGAATATAACAACCCAGCAACTTTAGGTGCATTAAGCTTAAAAGATAAGATATATGCGGCACTTTTCCAATCTGTAGCACCACGTACAGCAGGATTTAATACATTACCATTAGCGGAATTAACACCAGCTTCACAACTTATGAGTGTTATTTTAATGTTCATTGGGGGATCACCAGCAGGTACAGCAGGTGGTGTGAAGACTGTTACAATAGGTGTTCTAGTTTTATGTGCACTCTCTACAATTAAAGGGAGAGAAAATACTGTGGTTTATAAACGTCGTATTCCAATGGCTGTTATAGCAAGAGCACTAACTGTAGTGATTATTGCTATTGTAGTTGTTTTGGGTACACTAATGATTTTAACTGTCACAGAAGATGCAGCCTTTATGGAGCTGTTATTTGAGGTGGTATCAGCCTTTGGTACAGTAGGTTCAACTTTAGGTATTACAACAAGCCTGACACCTATAGGGAAAATCATTATTATTATGCTGATGTTTATTGGACGATTAGGTACTATTACAATTGCAGTAGCCCTTATGGTAAGACAAGGCAAAACAAAAGAAAAACACATCATTCAATATCCAGAAGAGAAAGTCTTGGTAGGTTAGAAAGAGAGGGTTAAATAATGAGAGGGAAACAATTTGTAATTTTTGGGCTAGGTAGATTTGGCATTAGTCTTGCAACAACATTATCAGAAGCAGGTTATGAGGTAATGGTTGTCGATAAGTGTGAAGAGAGTATTCAAGAGATTGCGCCGTTTGTAACACATGCTGTACAGGCAGATGCAGCAGATATGGATACCCTTAAATCACTTGGAATTCGTAATTTTGATGTAGCGATTGTAGCAATTGGTAAAGATATTCAATCCAGTATTATGACGACATTACTTTTAAAAGAATTAGGTATTCCTTACGTTGTTGCAAAGGCAAGTAGTGAGATTCATGAACGTGTACTTAGAAAAATTGGAGCAGACCGTATTATTTTACCAGAACAGGAAATGGGTATCCGTATTGCGAATAACCTTATTTCAGGGAATATCCTCGATCACATCCAACTTTCTTCAGAATATAGTATTATTGAAATGGGTATCTTACCAGAATGGAGAGGTAAGAGCATTATTGAGTTAGACCCACGTGGTGTATATGGCATCAATATTATTGCTGTTCAAAGAGGCGGTGTCATTGATATTTCTCCATCTCCTAATTATATATTAGAGCAAGAAGACACACTTGTTGTAGTTGGAAGCAACAAGCAGATTCAAATACTAGAGGCAAAACGTTATGGCAAATAGTAAGTTTATTACAAGTGCAGCGAATCCTATTATTAAGAACATTCAGTTGCTACAAAGTAAGAAAAATGAGCGTAAAAAACAAGGTTTATTTATTATAGAAGGCATTAGAAGTATTAATGAGATACCACAAGAGTATGAAATTGATACGATTGTAATGAGTGACTTATTTGATGAAAGCCTTTTAAAGGTATCCGCTACAAGAAATGCTCTTCTTGTACCAAGTGAACTTTTTAAAGTGATTAGCGATACACAGACACCTCAAGGCGTTTTAGCCCTTGTGAAGATGAAAACATTACAATTAGAAGATATAGAGGTTAAAGCAAATGGTTTCTACCTTATGCTTGAGAATCTTCAAGACCCAGGTAATTTAGGAACTATTATTAGAAGTGCCTATGGGTTTGGTGTAGATGCCATTTTCCTCACTAAAGGATGCGTAGACCTTTATAGTCCTAAAACAGTTAGAAGTACAATGGGAGCATCATTACATGTACCTGTTATAACAGATAAATCATTAGAAGATTATATGGCGTGGGCAAAGGGGCATGGACTTACATGCTTTACAACAGCATTAGATGATACAGCTAAGGAAGTAGCTAAAGCAGACCTTACAAAAGGGCTTATGTTAGTTATTGGAAATGAAGGAAACGGTGTATCTGGAGAAGCCATTGCAAAAGCTGACCAGAATGTATACATTCCAATGCCTGGTGGCTTAGAGTCTTTAAATGCATCTATTGCAGCTTCAATCTGTATGTACGAAGTCATGCGCCAGCGCTTATAGGGTATGGGTGTTGACAAACGAAATAGAACACTCTATAATGAGGACATAATTTAAGTTAGAATAGAGCAATAGACGATGAAAAGAAGAGTAGTCTAGTAAGAGTATTTTTAGAGAGCCAATGTTGCTGGGAATTTGGTAATACGTATTAGATGAAGAACATCTTGGAGTTTCTAACCGAAAAGTAATGAGTAGGCTTAGACGGGACTAGACCGTTACATCTAGAGTATATTAGTAGATATACTTGGATCAGAGTTGGGCCATAAGGTCAACTAGGGTGGTACCGCGGAGATACAGCTTCGTCCCTATAAATTTTTATAGGGATGGGGCTTTTTTTATTGTCTTTGCCAAAAATAAGAATAGATTAAAGGAGATGGAGTAAATGGATACAGTAGCAATCAGACATTTATATCATGATACAGACAAGTATCAAGGTCAAATTGTAACAGTAGCAGGTTGGGTAAGAACAGTTAGAGATTCAAAAACATTTGGGTTCATTGAACTTAATGATGGAACATTCTTCAAAAGTGTACAAATCGTATTTGAAGACCAATTAGAGAATTTCAAAGAAATTGCAAAACTTGGTGTAGGTGCAGCAATTATCGTAACGGGTAATATGATTTTAACACCAGGACAAAAACAACCTTTCGAAATCAAAGCAACTGAAATTGTAGTAGAAGGGAGCTGTCCAAGTGAATACCCACTTCAAAAGAAACGTCACTCATTTGAATTTTTAAGACAAATCGCTCACTTAAGACCAAGAACAAATACTTTCTCAGCAGTATTTAGAGTACGTTCTCTTGCAGCTTATGCAATTCATAAGTTCTTCCAAGAACGTAACTTCGTTTATGCACATACACCACTTATTACAGCAAGTGACTGTGAAGGTGCAGGAGAAATGTTTAGAGTCACAACGCTTGATCCTAAAAATCCTCCATTAGATGAAAATGATGAAGTAAACTATAAAGAAGATTTCTTTGGTAAAATGGCTAACCTTACAGTAAGTGGTCAGCTTTCAGCAGAAACATTTGCTATGGCATTTAGAGATGTTTACACATTCGGACCAACATTCCGTGCTGAGAAATCAAATACACCTCGTCATGCAGCTGAGTTCTGGATGATCGAGCCAGAAATCGCTTTTGCAGACCTTAAAGATGATATGCGCCTTGCAGAAGATATGGTAAAATTCGTTATTAACTACGTACTTGAAAATGCACCAGAAGAAATGGCATTCTTCAACCAATTCGTAGATAAAGGTATCCTTGAAAGATTACAAGGTGTTGCAAGCGCAGATTTCGGTGTTGTAGATTATACAGAAGCTGTAGAAATTCTTAAAACTTGCGGTAAAGAATTTGAATATCCAGTATACTGGGGATGTGACCTTCAAACAGAACATGAACGTTTCTTAACAGAAGAACACTTCAAAAAACCAGTATTCGTAATCAACTATCCAAAAGAAATTAAAGCTTTCTATATGAAACTTAATGAAGACGGCAAAACAGTAGCAGCTATGGATCTTCTTGTACCAGGTATTGGTGAACTTGTAGGGGGTAGCCAAAGGGAAGAAAACTTAGACGTTCTTCTTGAAAGAATGGCAGAACTTGGGCTTAAAGAAGAAGATTACTGGTGGTACTTAGACCTTAGAAGATTCGGTGGTACTCGTCATGCAGGATTCGGTCTTGGATTCGAAAGACTTATCATGTACTTAACAGGTATGACTAACATCCGTGACGTAATTCCATTCCCAAGAACTACAGGTCAAGCAGACTTCTAAGATAAATTCTAGCGAGTTAAAAGCTTTTTCCTACTTTTTTAGGGAAAGTGAGAAGAAAAGGGAAGACAAGAAAAAACAACAGATTAAGTATCCCAAATCGGGAACAACCTTATTTGAGTGAAAATAAGGTTGTTCCCGATTTTTTATTTAAAAAATATCTCTATATTTTGTTGTAAAATGTTGAATGAATTTTAAAATTATATATAATAGATTTTAGTATTTAGAATTATAATATTTTAGGAGGATATCATTGTGGGAGAAAAGGTAACATTGAAAGAAGGATATATTCAATCTGCTGAGCCATATGAAAGTATCATTGTAAGAAGGGGCATTTTTGAAACACTTCCTATTAAAGAGGGATGTATTATGTTTGTAGGAGACTCTCTTACTCAAAGAAATGAATGGGCAGATATGCTAAATAATAAAAATGTGGTGAATAGAGGAATTGATAGTGACAGAATAACTTGGCTGAATGAACGTATGCCAAACTTATTAGCGAATAAGCCCTCTAAAGTATTTCTTAAAATAGGAATCAATGATATTTGGGATGGCAAGCGTGCACCTCAAATTGCAGAAGAGTATAGCATGATTTTAGATCAATTTAAAACGATAGAAAATTGTACAGTTTATGTTCAAAGTTGTTTACCAGTTAATAATACAGAGTATAATCATAAAATCAATAATCAAGATGTCCAAGAGGTTAATCATGCGTTAGAAAAATTAGCTCATGAATATGGATATGAATACATAAATTTATACGATGCATTTATAAATGAAAGAAATGAGCTCAAAGCAGAGTATACTCATGATGGTGCACATCTAACCGGTCAAGGTTATGTAGCTTGGAAAAAACAAATAGAGAAATATATTTAAAAAAGGTGCAGAAATTTATCTCTGCACCTTTTTATATTTAAATGATATAATTCAATCTATTATACAAAAAGACTAACACTTTATTTTAGGGGGGTATCTTCTATTATAGCACAGCTTGAAGACTACTTAAATAAGCAATAAATAGGTAATAAAAAGTTTGTAAAAACACTACAAAAACAGGGTAAAATAAGCCTTAGAAAAAGGGTGAAATTAAGACTACTCAAATAAGAGTAAAAGGGGTATGATATATACTTGAGATTTTAAGAAGAACGGACAACACTTAGGAGGATGAGCAATGAAAATAGGATTCGATCACAATAAATATTTACAAGAACAATCAGAGTATATTTTAGAGCGCGTTAATAATTATGATAAACTCTATTTAGAATTTGGTGGAAAACTTTTATTCGATATGCATGCGAAAAGAGTACTTCCTGGCTTTGATGAAAATGCAAAAATCAAATTACTGCATAAACTTAAAGATAAGGTAGAAATCGTTATCTGTGTTTATGCAGGAGATATTGAACGTAATAAAATTCGTGGTGACTTCGGTATTACTTATGACATGGATGTTTTAAGACTTATCGATGATCTTAGAGAATATGATTTAGATGTAAACAGTGTTGTTATTACACGTTTTGAGAATCAACCAGCAACAACAGTGTTCATCAACAAACTTGAAAGACGTGGTATCAAAGTTTACAAACATAGTGCAACAGCTGGCTATCCAACAGATGTTGATACAATTGTAAGTGATGAAGGGTATGGAAAAAACCCATATATTGAAACAACTAAACCAATTGTAGTTGTAACAGCTCCAGGACCAGGTAGCGGCAAACTTGCAACATGTCTTAGCCAGCTTTATCATGAATATAAAAGAGGTAATGTAGCAGGATATTCTAAATTTGAAACTTTCCCAGTGTGGAATGTACCACTTAAACATCCTCTTAATATTGCTTATGAAGCAGCAACAGCTGACCTTAAAGATGTGAATATGATCGATTCATTCCATTTAGAAGCATACAATGAGCTTGCAGTAAACTATAACCGTGACCTTGAGACTTTCCCAATCTTAAAACGTATTATTGAGAAAATCACAGGAGAAGAAGCTGTATACAAATCACCAACAGATATGGGTGTTAACCGTGTAGGGTTTGGTATTGTAGACGATGAAGTAGTAAAAGAAGCTTCAAGACAAGAAATCATCAGAAGATATTTTAAAACAGCTTGTGAATACAAAAAAGGTCATGCAGATAAAGAAACAGTACAACATGTAAAGCTGATTATGGAAGAGCTTGGTCTTAAAGAAAGCGACCGTAAATGTGCAGTAGCAGCAAGAGAAGTAGCAGAAAAAATGAGAGAAAACGTAGAAGTTGGTGAAATCTGCTCAGCAGTAGCAATTGAACTTCATGATGGTACAATCATTACAGGTAAGAGCTCACAACTTATGGATGGAACATGTGCGGCACTTATTAATGCAATCAAATACTTTGCAAACATTGCAGATGAAATGCACCTTATCTCTCCAGTTATTTTAGAACCAATCTTAGCTTTAAAAGAAAAAACGCTTAAAAACAAAAATGCAGCATTAAACTGTGAAGAAGTACTCATTGCGCTTACAATTTGTTCAGCAACAAATCCAATGGCTCAAATAGCACTTGAAAAATTAGAAATGCTTAAAGGGTGTGAAGCACATGCTACAACAATTTTAAGCCATAACAATGAAAATGCATTCAAAAAATTAGGCATCGAAGTAACTTGTGATGCTGTTTATCCAACAGATAACTTATATTACAACAACTAATTTAATCCTATAAAAGTAACAGGTCCTTTAGTATAGAAGGGCCTGTTATTTTTTACATTCAAGGGGAAGTAGTCAATGCTTCTTTAAGGAGAGAGCTCAGATGAGCGTATTTGGTACTATAGTGTTTTAATAGGGTGATATATAAGGAAAAAAGTGTGAAATTTTAGGGTGATTAGAGTGCATAAATCTAGTAAAATCAAGGGTTTAAGTGATATAAGGAATTTTTTTTTACAAAAAAACTTAAAAAAAATGAAAAAAAATATTTACATACGTCAACGGATGTGTTATTATAAAACACGTTGAGGCCCGTTGGTCAAGCGGTTAAGACACCGCCCTTTCACGGCGGTAACAGGGGTTCGATTCCCCTACGGGTCATTGCTAGAAATAGCATATCGGGGTGTGGCTCAGTTTGGCTAGAGCGCCTGATTTGGGTTCAGGAGGCCGCAG
>NZ_JBKVCH010000012.1:0-113851 GCF_046966505.1 Zhenhengia sp. | reverse complement strand
AGCGGCCGATGGTACTTGGCTGGAGACGGCCTGGGAGAGTAGGTGGTTGCCAAATCTATGCGCGAGTGGCTCAGTTGGTAGAGCATCTCCTTGCCAAGGAGAGGGTCGCGGGTTCGAGTCCCGTCTCGCGCTCTTTTTATTGCGAAAAATACAGAGTATCTTCTAGAAGGTACTCTGTATTTTTTTTGTTTAAATTATTTATACTAAAACTGTAAAATTAAATTTCTAAGGAGAAGAAAATGGTTGTAGGTTTATGTAAGTTAAAGCTTTATGCACCTTGGGTACATTCTCTTAAAGAAAAAAGAATGATTGTAAGAAGTTTAGTAGGCAAAGTACGAAGTAAATTTTGTATTTCTATTTCAGAAGTAGAAGCTTTAGATATGCATCAGACAGTTATTTTAGGGCTAAGTATAGTAACAAATGAAACTAAAATTGCAGATACTTTATTAAATCAAGTTATTTCTTATATACAAGAGAACACTGAGGCAGAATTACTAGATATTGATAGAGAAATTATTACAGACTTTTAAAACATCTGATTTATCATTAGATGTTTTTATTTTTGCCAATCAACTATTGGTTGCATAGCTTAGTTTGAGAGTACTACTGACAGTTGATTGCATATATAAGAGCCTTTTGGTAAGCTGAGTCTATACTACACAAGAGGTGAGAAATGATGAACATTAACAATATGGGTGTTTTTATAAGTGAACTAAGAAGAGAAGCAAATATGACACAGTTTGAGTTAGCAGAAATCTTACATGTTTCCCATCAAGCTGTATCTAAATGGGAGAGACTTGAATCTTTACCTGATATTACGATGTTACCTTTACTAGCTGAGACTTTTAATATTACAGTAGATGAGTTATTAAAAGGGGAGAGAGAAGCGCAGACAGAAAGAAGTGAAGAAAAGACGAAAGTAGAGGTCTTCGTTGGAGATATTGTAATTGATAAAATTGACCAAGCAAAAGTAGCCTTAAAAGAATTAGAAAATGTACAAGATATTCTAGAAAGCATTGCGCCTCTTACAAAGCCGAAGGTCTTTGAAGAGATTATAGAAGGGGTGAATATAGATTTAGAAGGTATTAGAGGGTTTCTTCCTTTTTTAGGCGCAGAAGCGTTAGAGGAGATTATTCATAAAGTAATAGAAGAGGGAGATTTAAATAAGGTAGATGAAGGAATTTATCCTTTCTTAAAGGCCGAGCACAAAGATATGCTTATTGACTATTATATAGCGGAAGAAAAAGAGTGGGATGAAATAGAAGATATTTATCCTTTCTTAAGTGCTAATCAGCAAGAAAAGTTAATGGAACATTTCATGTATCATTGGATGAAGGATGAATTAGAGGGCTTATATCCTTTTATGACACTAGAGCTTAGAAATTCACTTATAGATCTGGTTATAACAAGGGGAGAATATGAAATGATAGAAAGTCTCATACCTTTTCTAAATGCAGAGCAAAAGGATAAGGTTATTGATCATGCTAAAGAAGAAGGGGTAAAAAAGCGTGTTATGGAAAACTGGGCACCTTTCCTAAATCAGAAGCAACTTAAAAAATTATTATTTGACAATCTATAAAATGAGTCTATAATAAAAATTGAACTGAATAACAGGGGTGCTAAAACCTTTTTGGCTGAGATTGAATGAAATGGCATTCTAGACCCTTATAACCTGATCCAGGTAATGCTGGCGTAGGAAATCTAACTTTCAAAGAGAGTCTCTATAGGTATATACATATTTTTAGGATAGGTGTATCTATAGGGTGATGAAATGCGCAGCTTAAGCTGCGCATTTTTTATATTATAGGAAGTAAACACGAAAGTTGTGCACATGACTCACATGAAAAACGTATAAAGTGTGGATAAATACGCTAGTAAACGACAAATATGTGAATAAAGGAGAATAAGAAAATGGAACAGTTTAATGCAAGTTTAGCTATTCAAGTATTGCCTAAAGTAGAAGGTGAAGAAGTAATCCGCGTAGTAGATGAGGTCATTGCATACATAAAATCTACAGGGCTTAATACTTTTGTAGGACCTTTTGAAACAACCATTGAGGGAGATTTTGATCAACTTATGGATATTGCAAAGGAGTGCCAAAAAATATGTATTCGCGCTGGTGCACCAAGTGTTATGAGTTATATGAAGGTAGCTTATAATCCAGGTGAAGGGGTATGGTCTATTGATAAAAAAGTTACAAAACATCACGAATAAGCTTTATGCATCGGGACTTATAATAGGACTTATCCTAATTTGGCAAGTGGTATGTTCATTAGAGCTTGTACCAGGCTATATGCTACCATCACCTATTCAGGTTATGCAGGCCTTCATAAATGAGTTTAACGTCTTAATGGGACATTTAATGATTTCACTAAGTGAGGCATTGTTAGGACTTGGGGTAGGGATTTTAGTTGCATTTATTTTGGCAGTAGGAATGGATCATTACAGAGGGCTTCATAAATCACTTTACCCTCTTTTAATCATTTCACAGACAGTACCCGTTATCGCTATTGCGCCATTACTTGTACTGTGGATGGGGTATGGTATGGCCCCTAAGGTAATGGTTATTTTCTTAGTATGCTTTTTCCCTATTACCATTAGTTTATTAGATGGTTTTAGGGAGGCAGATAGAGATACTATTAGACTTATGAAGTCTATGGGGGCAAATGCTAAGCAGATTTTCTGGCATATTAAACTACCTTGTGCACTTCCAGGCTTTTTAGCAGGTCTTAAAGTATCTGTAAGTTATGCAGTTATAGGCGCTGTTGTTGCAGAATGGCTTGGGGGTACAGCTGGCCTTGGTGTATACATGACAAGGGTAAGAAAGTCTTATGCCTTTGACAAGATGTTTGCAGTTATTTTCCTAGTAAGTTTAATAAGTTTAGTACTTATGAAGTTAGTTAGTCTGCTTGATAGGAAGATTATGCCATATAAGAGGATACAGAACAAAAAATAAAGAGATTGAACATAAATAACAAGTAGATAATCGAGAGATTAAATAAAAAATGAACTTCGTAATACATAGAAGTACTAATAAATAGAAGGAGTACACCATGAAAAGAAAATTAATGAGTATGCTTATGGCGGGGCTACTTGCTTTTGGTATGGTAGGATGTAGTGCTAGTAAAGCAGATAATAATGTAACTGTTGTACTAGATTGGGTACCTAATACAAATCATACGGGTTTATATGTAGCCTTAGAAAAAGGATTTTATAAAGATTTAGGATTAAATGTAGAGATTATGCAGCCGCCAGAAGGAGGAGCCTTATCGCTAGTGGCAGCTGGTAAAGCAGAGTTTGCAGTATCTTTCCAAGAGGAAATAGGACCAGCCTTAACATCAGAAAATCCACTTCCAGTAGTAGCGGTTGCAAGCATTATTGACCATAATATATCGGGTATTATTTCACTTAAAGAAAAAGGTATTGATTCACCAAGTAAGCTTGAGGGTAAACGCTATGCTTCATGGGATACACCTTTTGAGAGAGCCATTTTAACGAATATTGTTGAAGGAGATGGCGGAGACTTCTCTAAAGTGGAACTTATTCCAAATACAGTGACAGACGTTATTTCTGCACTTCAAACAGATATTGATGCTGTATGGGTATACTATGGTTGGGATGGAATTGCTACAGAGCTTGCAGGCCTTGATACAAATTATATAGCTTTTAGAGATATTAATCCTGTATTTGACTTCTATACACCAGTTCTTGCATCAGGTACAAAGTATCTTGAAGAAAATGAAGAAGAGGCTAAAAAGTTCTTAGAGGCTACAGCTAAAGGTTATGAATATGCTATTGCAAATCCAGAAGAGGCAGCAGAGATTTTAGTGAAACATGCACCAGAAGTAGATTTAGAACTTGCAAAAGCAAGTCAGGCATTCTTAGCAAATGAATACCAAGCAGAGAAAGCAAGATGGGGAACCATTGATGAAACAAGATGGACTACTTTCTATGACTGGATGTATGAAGAAGGACTTATTGGTGCAGAGTTAGGTAGCCAAGGTTTTACAAATGCCTATTTACCACAATAGGTGATAAGTATGTATTTTAAAGCTGAACATATTTGTAAAAGTTATGATGGAAGAAAGATTATAGAAGATATTTCCTTAGAGCTTAAAGAAGGTGAGCTGGTATCTCTATTAGGGATAAGTGGTATAGGAAAGACTACTTTATTTAATATTTTATCAGGACTTGAAAAGCCTGATAGTGGTCATATTTATTTAGAGGATAAAGATATAACGGGGCAGACAGGTATTGCAAGCTATATGCAACAAAAAGACTTACTTATGCCATACAAAACTATTATTGATAATGTAAGCCTTCCTCTTTTACTTAAAGGTATGTCTAAAAGAGAAGCTCGGGAGAAAGCAAGCACTTACTTTAAGCAATTTGGTTTAGAGGGAACTAAGACACAGTATCCTATTCAGCTATCAGGAGGCATGAGGCAAAGAGCAGCACTTCTTAGAAGCTATTTATTCAGTAGTAAGTTGATGCTATTAGATGAGCCTTTTAGTGCCTTAGATGCTATTACTAAACATCATATCCATGATTGGTATTTAGAGATTATGAAAGAGATGAGAAGTCCAACCCTTTTTATTACCCATGATATTGATGAAGCAATTTTACTTTCTGACCGTATTTATATTATGGCAGGGAATCCTGGAAGGCTTACAAAGATGTTTACTATTGAAGGAGCAAAAATTTCTACAGATGATTTTACAACTTCAGAGGTTTTTATAACTTATAAAAAGGAAATTCTAAAGGCGATTAAAGAAGCTTAAAATAAATTAAATAAAAACAGGGGCTACTACATAATATGTAGATTAGTCCCTGTTTTTGTAAAAGAGCATATAAAAGTAAGCATCGTTAAATGCGGATGAGTGTATTAGGATCTGCAATAATTTCTTCTAATCCAGCTAGTTTTGCAACGTCCCAGTAGGCATCATGATTGAAGGTACAGTAAAGAGCATTGGTTACAATAAGTACTTTCTTTTCAGTGTGTACTTCATAGATCAGATCATTACCAATTTTAATTTTATTTAAAGGACCCTTAATGTATTTTGTAAAGATTTTATCATCATATTCTATTTCAGTGCGCTCATCAAGTAAAAATTTTATGAAATCTTTTTTATCCATATACGTTCCCTTCCTTCAGAAAAAATGATTTATGTTATTAGTGTATCCTAAATAAGAGTAAATAATTATTAACTTTATGGGTTATACTAAGATAAGTTCCAATAAAAAGAAAAAAAAACTAAAAAAATGTAAAAAACCTATTTACATACGTCAATATATATGCTAAACTAACGAAGTAGTCAAGAGACGGCCCATTGGTCAAGCGGTTAAGACACCGCCCTTTCACGGCGGTAACAGGAGTTCGATTCTCCTATGGGTCATTTGTATATGGTGGGGATAGCTCAGTTGGTTAGAGCGCCAGATTGTGGCTCTGGAGGCCGTGGGTTCGAATCCCATTCTCCACCCTATATAAACCTTAATTATAAAATAAATATTGCATATGAATGACATAGGGTTATCGCCAAGCGGTAAGGCACAGGATTTTGATTCCTGCATTCGGAGGTTCGAATCCTCCTAGCCCTGTTTCATGGGTCACTAGCTCAGTTGGTAGAGCACTTGACTTTTAATCAAGTGGTCCGGAGTTCGAGCCTCCGGTGGCTCATATGCGGGTGTGGCGGAATTGGCAGACGCACTAGACTTAGGATCTAGCGCCATTGGCGTGGGGGTTCGACTCCCTTCACCCGCATCTTTTAAAAAATCAAATATGCAATGCGGGTGTAGTTCAATGGTAGAACACCAGCCTTCCAAGCTGGCCACGTGGGTTCGATTCCCATCACCCGCTCTAAAGTAAAAGTCTTACTCTAATGAGTAAGACTTTTTTCGTTATATATAAGTTTTAAAAGGACTTGCTTACACCTTAAGATTAGACTATAACTATGATAGGGAGGGGATAAAATGACTAAAATGAAATTACTAGAATTATTTGAAGCACATAAAGGGGAATACTTATCTGGACAGATAATAGCTGAGGATTTAGGCCTTTCTAGAACAGCTATATGGAAACAGATTAATGCATTGAGAGAAGAAGGATATGATATAGAATCTATCAAGAAAAAAGGATATAGATTAAATGTTAACTCAGATATTTTATCTCATACAAAGGTAAATCAATTTTTAATCCCTGAGCTTTCAATAGACCATATCCACCTTTATAAAACTATTGATTCTACTAATAAGGCTGTATATTTAGAAAGTATTAATACTGAGGCGGATTGGGTTGTAGTAGCAAGTGAGAAGCAAGAAAAAGGGCAAGCTAAAAATCAGATGCCGTTTTACTCCCCAGAAGGTAAAGGGGTATATATGAGTGTAGCTATTCGTATGAGGGAATCTCTAGGGCAGCTGAAGACTTTTTTAGCGTATAATAGTAAGGCAGTGCATCAAGCTATATTAAAAGTAAGTGGCGTAGATAGTGTTATCAATGATGAGAATAATATTTTATATAACAATCGTAAGCTATGTGGTATTATGACAGATATGGTTATAGAGGCAGAAAGTCAAACGATTAAACAAATCATCATTGGTATAGGAATCTATGTGCATGAAGCTACTGATGGGAATATAGCACTTACGGAGATTACGGGTACATATTGTAATCGTAGTGAGCTTATAGCATGTATTTTAAATGAACTTTATAGATATTATCATCAATAAAAAGCAATAAAAAAGGCTGTTGCTAAGCTTTATAGAGAACTAAGCAACAGTCTCATTTTGTATCTACTATTTAAGAACAGCTTCTGCAAAAGCTACGCCGAATTCAAAGGCAGCTTTTAAGTTATCTTCACTTGGGTTGAATTGAATGTTTAATGGTTCAAGAGGCATACGGAATTTAAGTTGGTGGAAACGCTCAGCAATATGTTTAGTTGCTTCACCACTCCATCCATAAGAGCCGAAGCATCCTGCTTGAATACCTTTGTGGATCACTGGGTTAAGTGAAGTAAGGAGCTTCCAAATAGGTGGAAGAGTATCAGCAAGAATTGTAGGAGAACCAATTAAAAGACCTGCGCATTGACCAGCTTCAGCAAGCATTTCATCAAAATCTGCTGTTACAAGGTCGTAAACAAGAACGTCACATGTAAGGTTAGTACTTTCAATACCTTTTTTGATCTCATAGGCTAATTTTTCTGTATAACCATAGGCTGATGCAAATGGAATAACAATACTTGGTACAGCTCTTTTTACTGGCTGGCTCCATTCTTTATAGAAGTTCATATACTTTTCGATTTGAGAGCGGTCTAAAATCATACCATGTCCAGGACAGATGAACTCAATTTCTAAGTTCTCAATTTTAGCAAGTGCTTTAAGAACAAAAGGTTTGAATGGTCCCATAATCATATCATAATAGTATTTGTAAGCTTTAACATAATCATCTTCTTTAGAAGCTTCAAGTTGATTTTTGAAAACACGTTCATCACTGTAGTGTGCACCGAAAGAGTCACAAGTTACAAGTGTGCAGTCTTCTTCTATGTAAGAGTACATAGAGTCTGGCCAGTGTAAGCATGGAGCAAGAATAAAACGAACTGTTTTATTGCCGAGAGAAAGTGTATCACCATCTTTTACAACAAGGCTTTTGAATGGCTTATTCATAATTTCAGCCATATATTTAATAGCTTGAAGTGTTCCTACGACTGTTGCATCAGGTGCTACATCAAGAAGTTTTGCAACACTACCAGCATGGTCAGGCTCTGTATGATTAACTACAATATAGTTAATCTCTTGAGGGTTAACGATTGTTTTAAGGTTATCTAAGTAGTCATCAAAGAATTTTTCTTTAACAGTTTCAAAAACAGCAATACCTTCACTGCCTTTTAATACATAGGCATTGTAGCTTGTTCCGAATTCTGTTTCCATGACAATATCAAAAACTCTTAGGTTAGGATCAAGTGCGCCAACCCAAAATAAATTATTGGTTATATTAAGATGTTTACCCATGATAAGACTCCTTTTAAATAGTGTGTTCTATATAATAATAATTATAAGTAAAAATATTAATATGTCAAATATTGATAAAGTCACTTTTCAAATTTAAAAAGTATGATATAATGAAAACTAAAGGAAAATAATTATCCATAAAGTTAAAATATTAGAAATTTACTAGAAAATTATATACTATACTATAATATTTTTAATACTTTTTCATAACTATATAAATAGTGTAATTCTTTTGAGGAGGGAAATATAATGGCAAAAAAAATGATGACTATCGATGGTAATACAGCTGCATCTTATGCTGCTTATGCCTTTACAGATGTCGCAGCAATCTATCCTATTACACCTTCATCAACAATGGCAGAAGTAGTTGATGAATGGTCAGCACAAGGTAAGAAAAATATTTTTGGTCAAAGAGTAAGTGTTGTAGAAATGCAATCAGAGGCAGGTGCTGCTGGTACATTCCACGGTTCACTTCAAGCTGGTGCTTTAACAACAACTTTCACAGCATCACAAGGTTTACTTTTAATGATACCTAATATGTACAAAGTAGCAGGGGAACTTCTTCCTGGGGTATTCCACGTAAGTGCACGTGCGCTTGCTGCGCAAGCACTTTCAATCTTTGGTGACCACCAAGACGTTATGGCAGCTCGTCAAACAGGATGCGTAATGCTTGTATCAGGTTCTGTACAAGAGGTTGCAGATATTGCTCCTATTGCGCACCTTGCAGCTATTAAAGGTAGACTTCCATTCGTTCACTTCTTTGATGGTTTCAGAACTTCTCATGAAATCCAAAAAGTAGAAGTATTAGATTATGCTGATTATGAAGCATTAATTGATCAAGAAGCATTAGCTGAGTTTAGAGCTAGAGCATTATCACCAAACCACCCTGTAACACGTGGTACAGCTCAAAACCCAGATATCTACTTCCAAACAAGAGAAGCATCAAATAAATTCTATAATAACATTGTAGGTATTGTAGAAGAATATATGCAAAAAATGTCTGCTTTAACAGGTAGAACATATAACTTATTCAACTACTATGGTGCTGAAAATGCAGAAAACGTGGTAATCGCTATGGGTTCTGTAACAGAAGCATTAGAAGAGACTATTGACCACCTTAATACGAATGGTGGAAGCTTTGGTCTTGTAAAAGTACACTTATACAGACCATTCTCAACAGAACACTTCTTAAATGCAGTACCTGAGTCAGCTAAGAGAATCTGTGTACTTGACCGTACAAAAGAGCCAGGTGCACTTGGTGAACCTTTATACTTAGACGTACGTGGTGCATTCTATGATAGCGAAAGAAGCCCAATGATCATCGGTGGACGTTACGGTCTTGGTTCAAAAGACGTAACACCAACAGATCTTAAAGCAGTATTTGATAACTTAGTAAGTGAAGAGCCTAAAAATAGATTTACTGTAGGTATCGTAGATGATGTAACAGGTACATCATTAGAAGTAAAAGATACTCTTAAAATTGCTTCACCAGGTACAATCAGATGTAAATTCTGGGGTCTTGGTTCAGATGGTACAGTAGGTGCTAACAAACAAGCAATCAAAATCATTGGTGAACATACAAACAAATATGTTCAAGCTTACTTCGATTACGACTCAAAAAAATCAGGCGGTATTACAATGTCACACTTAAGATTTGGTGATGAGCCTATCCGTGCTACTTACCTTATCGATGAAGCTGACTATATCGCATGTCATAAACAAGCTTTCGTAAACTTATATGATATTCTTAAAGGTCTTAAAAAAGGCGGAAACTTTGTACTTAATACAGAGTGGGATGTAGAAGGCTTAAACAAAAACTTACCAGCAAAAATGAAACGCTTCATTGCTGAAAATGAAATCAACTTCTATACAGTAGACGCTACACATATTGCAAAAGAAATCGGCCTTGGCTCACGTATCAATATGATCATGCAAGCTGCATTCTTCAAACTTGCTAATATCATTGATGAAAACGATGCAGTAGAATACCTTAAAGCTTCTATTAAAAAAGCTTATGGTAAAAAAGGTGAAAAAGTTCTTGCTATGAACTACGAAGCTGTAGAAAAAGGTATGAATGCACTTGTTAAAGTAGAAGTGCCAGCTTCATGGAAAGAAGCATCAGATGCAAGTGAAGCAGTAGCAGAAGCTGCAGCAACAGCATGTGGATGTAGTACATGTACATGTGGTTCAGCAAAAGTAGACGAAAAACCAGATTTCATTAAAAACATTGTAGAGCCAATTAATGCACAAGAAGGTAATAGCCTTCCAGTAAGTGCATTCAATGACTATGAAGATGGTACATTCCCAGCAGGTACAGCAGCTTACGAAAAACGTGGTATTGCAGTAGATATTCCAAGATGGGATGTGGAAGCATGTATCCAATGTAACCAATGTGCTTATGTATGTCCTCATGCATGTATTAGACCAATCCTTGTAAATGCAGATGAAAAAGCAAATGCACCAGAAGGATTTGAATCTAAAAAAGCAATCGGTAAAGCATTTGTTGACCTTGAGTACAGAATGCAAGTAAGTCCACTTGACTGTACAGGTTGTGGAAACTGTGCTGATATTTGTCCTGCTAAAGGTAAAGCATTATTCATGGAACCACTTACAGAACAAGTAGAAAAAGAATCAGCTAACTGGGATTATGCAGTTAAAGAAGTTTCTTACAAAGGTGACCTTGTAGAAGGTAAAACAGTAAAAGATAGTCAGTTCAAAACACCACTTATGGAGTTCTCAGGAGCATGTGCTGGTTGTGGTGAAACACCATACATCAAACTTGTAACACAACTCTTCGGTGATCGTATGATGATTGCTAACGCAACAGGATGTTCATCAATCTGGGGTGGTAGTGCACCATCAACACCATACACAACAAACCACGAAGGCAAAGGTCCATCATGGGCTAACTCACTCTTCGAAGATAATGCTGAGTATGGATACGGTATGTTCCTTGCTGTAAAACAAATGAGAGAAAAACTTACAGCAAATATGGAAGAGCTTGTTCAAATGGATATTCCAGCTGAAGCAAAAGAAGCATTTGAAAACTGGCTTGCAAATAAAGAAAATGGCGAAGGTTCAAAAGCAGCAAGCAAGGCTGTAAGTGAAGTTCTTGCAAACCTTACTGTTGCAGACGAAACAGTAGCTAAACTTGTAAAAGAAATTAAAGAAAGAGAAGACTACCTTGTAAAACGTTCACAATGGATTCTTGGTGGTGACGGATGGGCATACGACATCGGTTACGGCGGTCTTGACCATGTTCTTGCATCAGGTCAAAATGTAAACGTTCTTGTATTCGATACAGAAATTTATTCAAATACAGGTGGTCAATCATCTAAATCAACACCAGTTGCAGCAATTGCTAAATTCGCAGCATCAGGTAAACGTGCTAAGAAAAAAGACCTTGGACGTATGATGATGGCTTATGGCAATGTATATGTAACACAAATTGCTATGGGATCAGATAAAAACCAAACAATTAAAGCAATCTTAGAAGCTGAAGCATACGATGGTCCATCAATCATCATTGCTTATGCACCATGTATCAGCCACGGTCTGAAAAAAGGTATGGGCTGCTCAATGGCTAACATGGGTGATGCTGTTAAAGCTGGTTACTGGCATTTATACAGATACAACCCAGATCTTATAGAACAAGGTAAAAACCCATTCAGCTTAGATTCTAAAGAGCCAACAGAAAGCTTCAGAGATTTCATTCTGGATCAAGTACGTTACTCATCACTTGCTAAACAGTTCCCAGAAGAAAGTGAACAATTATTTGAGTTAGCTGAAAAACATGCTAAAGAGCGTTATGCAGAATACAAAAAATTAGCAGACCAACAATAAACTCCTCTAAATACGATTTCCTAGCCAAAAAAGGGTTGCCGAAAGGTAACCCTTTTTTACTATTTATCCCTTTTAAATAAGAATAACGTATGACCTAAGTGCAGTAGGAGTTTGACAGGGGCAGGGGGATAGGACTAGAATAAAGATAAAGAAGTCATCACTATTAAAGGAGGAGCATATGGATAAAGTGATTAAAGCAAAGAACATAATGGATACAATAAAAGACTTATTAATAGTGATACTTGTGGCAGTGCTTATTACTCAGTTTATTGCAACAAGGACAAGGGTGCCTTCAGGTTCTATGGAGCCTACTATTAAGATTGGAGATAATTTGATTATAAGTAGGATAAGTTCTTATTATAGAGAGCCTGAAAGAGGTGAGGTTGTAATCTTTTATCAAGACAAAGAACGAATGGTTAAGCGTTTAATTGGTATGCCAGGAGAAATAGTCGATTTAAGGGACGGTTATGTTTATATAAATGGAAATAGATTAGATGAAGAGGCATATTTAGGTGAGGAAGTGATGACGTTACCTTTATATGACCCCAGATACGCGCGTATAGATTTTCCTTATATCATTCCAGAAGATAGTTATTTCTTTATGGGAGATAATAGGGGACATAGTTTAGATAGTAGAGTGTTTGGAGCGGTAAAAAAAGATAAAGTTATTGCTATTGGTGCATATAGGATTTATCCTTTTGATCAATTAGGTATTATACAATAAAAAAGTAGCTACACTATTAACTTAGAAGTTAGTTGTGTAGCTACCTTTTTACAAATGTTTATTTTTTATAGTTCACCACGAACTTTTCGAGGCTTTCTATTGTTTCAGGGCTTAATATATGTTCAATCTTACAAGCATCGGTTTCAGCGATATCAGGGCTTAGACCAAGTACACTGGTTAAAAAACTTTTAATAAGTGTATGTCTATAAATGATATCTTTAGCGGTTTGGCGACCTAAATCTGTCAGTCTAATATCACCATAGGACTGCTGCGTTACCATTCCCGCTTCTTTGAGGTTATTAATGGCTTTATTAACACTTGGCCTAGAAACACCAAGCTTTTTTGCTATGTCAATCGAACGCACAACGCCGTGAAGTTGTTCGAGTTCAAGTACAGTTTCTAGGTAATCTTCACCTGATTGTCCTAAGAGCATGTAACCCCTCCTTCGCATTTTATATCTTTTTTATAATTATAACAAATTTTTGGTTGAAATAAAAATAAAAGAATAAATTGTGAAAAAATATTGACATTGAAAATCAATAGCGCTACAATAATGTTAGCTAAGGTTAACAATGTTTGTTATTGTTAACATACCAAATAAAAAGTAATTAATCAAGTCTTTATAGATAGAAAGTCTTAGGGAGGGATAGTATGAGTAATCTTAAAAAAGTACCATGTGGACAGAGTGCTATCGTAAGAAAAATTGATGTACAAGGAAGTCTTAAGAGACGTATTATGGATATGGGAATTACAAAAGGTGTAGAAGTAACTGTTAAGAAGGTAGCACCATTAGGAGATCCTATTGAAATCAGTGTAAGGGGTTATTCACTTAGCCTTAGAAAAGTAGATGCAGAAAGTATTTTAGTTGATCAGATTTAAGACAATTTTTTTGACAGAGAAGTTAGCCTTCGCTAACAAATAGAAAAGGAGTCACATTTATGGGATATAGCGTAGCATTAGTTGGAAATCCTAACTGTGGAAAGACAACAGCGTTTAATGCACTTACAGGGAGTAAGGCCTATGTTGGGAACTGGCCAGGTGTAACTGTTGAAAAGAAAGAAGGTAAGTTAAGGGGGGTTAAAGAAGATATTACTTTAGTAGATTTACCGGGTATTTATTCTTTATCACCTTATACACCAGAAGAAGTTGTAGCAAGAAACTACATTATTAAAGAGCAACCAGATTTAATCATTAACATTATTGATGCTTCTAATATAGAACGTAACTTATATCTTACGCATCAACTTGTGGAGTTAGGTAGACCAACAATCATCGCACTTAATATGATGGATATTGTTGAAAAACGTGGTGAGAAAATTAATATCAAGAGGTTAGAAGAACTTTTTGGTGTTAAGGTTGTGCCAATTTCAGCAACTAAAAATCAGGGTCTTGATGAACTTATTAATTTAGCGCTTGAAGTAGGAACAAAAAAGGTTAAAATTGCTTCTAAAGCTATTCCTTTTGACATGATTATCGAACAAAGCATTAATGAAGTTATGATATTGCTTGATGGTAAGCAAATCGATGAAGTTTATAATAAACGTTGGTTAGCGATAAAAGTGCTAGAGCAGGATAAAAAAGTTGTAGAGGAATTCCACTTATCTAAAGAAGAATCTCCAATAGTAGAAGAAGCCGCTAGATTACTTGAAAATGCTTATGATGATGATGTAGAGAGTATTATCATTAATGGGCGTTATGAATATATTACTAAACATATTAGTAGTATCGTAACAAATAGACCAGATCATAAAATCACACTTTCAGATAAAATTGATAAGGTTATTACAAATAGAATTTTAGCTATTCCAATTTTCTTTGGAATCATGTGGTTTGTATACTTCTTATCTATCCAGACAGTAGGTGATATGACTATTGGCTTCATGGAAGGACTATTTGGAACAATAGGTGACCAGGTTGGTTTATGGCTTGAAGGTATGAGTGTATCTCCATGGATTCATGGACTTGTAGTAGATGGTATTATAGGTGGGGTAGGCGCTGTACTTGGTTTCGTACCACAGCTTATGATTCTATTCTTACTTATTGGTATACTAGAAGACTGTGGTTATATGTCACGTGTTGCCTTTATTATGGATAAGATCTTTAGAAAGTTTGGTTTATCAGGCAAATCATTCATTCCTATGGTTATTGGAACAGGTTGTTCAGTACCAGGGATTATGGCATCTAGAACAATTGAAAGTGAAAGAGACCGTAAAATGACTATTATGCTTACGCCATTTATTCCTTGTGGTGCTAAGTTACCAGTGTTTGCACTTATGGTAGGTGCTTTCTTCCCAGAACACGCATGGGTAGGACCTTCTATGTATGTACTTGGTATTTTAATGGTTATTTTATCAGGACTTATTCTTAAGAATACATTATTTAAAGGCGAAGCAGCACCTTATATTTTAGAACTTCCAGAGTATCATATACCTAACCTTAAGGGTGTTATGATGCAAATGTGGGATAGATCAAAGGCCTTTATTATAAAGGCAGGTACAGTAATCTTTGTAGCTTCAGGGCTTATTTGGTTCTTACAATCCTTTAACTTCAGCCTTCAGATGGTAGATACGAATGAAAGTATGTTAGCATCTATAGGGCATGTAATTGCACCAATCTTTGCACCACTTGGATTTGGTACATGGCAAGCATCTGTAGCCACAGTAACAGGATTTTTAGCGAAAGAAGCAGTTGTTGCAACCTTTGGTATTTTACTTGGTGTGGGGGAAGTAGCTGAGACAGACCCAACACTTCTTACAAGTATTGGTCAGTTCTTCACACCAGTAAGTGCCTATGCATTTATGGCATTTACACTTTTAGCAGCGCCTTGTTTTGCGGCTATTGGTGCGATGAAAAGAGAGTTTGGTAACTGGAAATGGACACTTATTGCAATTGGTTACCAAACAGGTCTTGCATGGATTGTAGCTTTCCTTATTTACCAGGTTGGTAGTTTATTATTCAAATAGTATAGAGGATGGTGATTAGATGGCAGATTTTATAATTGTAGCAGTGATTATATTGTTAATGATAGGAGCAGGTTATAAAGTATATAAAGACCGTAAAGATAGTCCTTGTGGATGTGGATGCTCTGGGTGTACACAAAAGAGCTGCTCATCTAAGCGTAACGATAAAAAATAGAGTAGAGTAATATTGAAAGAGTAGCATACAAATTATAATTTGTATGCTACTCTTTTTTGTAATGAAATTTAGGATTTTATAGGTAAAATAAGTCGTTATGGAATGGTAGGAGAAGATAAGTTCAAGGTGAAGTATACGAAGTATATACCTTGAGGTGGTATAATGTGCGGACTGACATGGGGACTTGTACATATTCTAACTAAAGACCTTGCAACGGGGTTAGGTTGTTTGGTTATGTCTCTACTATATGGGGGAGTGTATTGATTACTTAAAAAGAATATAAGATATGCTTATATAATTAGTTCACTTATATTTACGTTATAGATAAAAAGCCTCACAAATACTGAGTTATTTGTGAGGCTTTTATTCTTAGGGGGGATTTACTTTGATACGGGTGGAAGTTTGAAATCAATGTCTTTATAGCAGAACCACCAGTCATAACATGTGTACTCACCTTCGCATTTCTCAGCGGTAGGGATGTCAGTTGGTGGTGAAATAATGCCTTTATTTCCGATCAATTCATTATTTGGCCAGTTTGCAGGAAGGGCTACTTTGTTAGCATCACCTACTTGTAGTGCCACAAGTGCACGTATAATTTCATTAATATTACGACCTATTTCGAGAGGGTAGTATAGAATAAGTCTTATAGTTCCAGTAGGATCTACGAAAAATACAGCTCTAACGGTAGCAGTTTTTCTTGTAGGTTGAATCATTCCAAGTTTACTAGCAGTCATGCCTAGTGAGTCTGCAATAATAGGAAATGGGATAGGTTGTTTAAGATTCTGCTCAATCCACTGTACCCATTTCATATGTGGTTGTACTTGATCCACAGATAAACCAAGTAAGTCTGTATTAAGTGCTTGAAAGGTGTCATAGTTTTTAGCAAAAGATACGAACTCAGTTGTACATACAGGAGTAAAATCACCTGGATGACTAAAAAGAATAAGCCATTTTCCTTTATAATCATCAGGGAGCTTTTTAGGACCGTAAGTCGTTTGTACGGTTATTTCTGGGAACTTATCTCCAATGAGTGGTAGTGTTCCCATTATTTCTGCCACACTGCATCACCTCCTACACGACTATTTTATTCCAGACTTGAGTTGTACTATGAGAGAACAAGTTAAAAAAGGACGAGTTAATTTAAATAATATCGTTCGATATATCTAAACACGTTGGAGAGGTCTACTTGATCAGCTAGTTCTTTTAGGTAAGGTACTTTTTTATAGGCATCTAAGGGGATAGGTTCGTCTAAATTAGGATTTAATCTAAAATAGTTTTGTTTCAGAAGTTCATAACTATAGCGATTTTCTACAGGTGTAGTGGCACCTAATAATACACTTAAAAGAGGTGTTGTGGTAGAGGTAGTAGGATTAATGGACCATTGAGCAATTCCCCAATTTTTAGTGCGCTTTAAAATACGCTCAGGATAAAAGCCTGTTCCAATAGAGAGAAGCCTAAAGTCACTAAGCTTATACTTATTAGGAAAGACAGAGCGTACATAAATAACAGGTGCAGCAGTAGGTGAATTCATAAAGACGCCACCATCAATGAAATTATTGACGGAAGGAAAGTATGTAGGAGCAGCACTACTGCATAGAGCAGTATCAATAACTTTTTCAGATATAGTAGGATTATTAATAAGGTTAGAAAAGAAGACACCTTCAAAGCCACGCGTCGTATACCCTTTTACATTAAAGGAGGGGACAAAGACATATTTGGGAAGACTAGCTAGGCTCAAATTCTGAGGGAATACTGTAGAGAGCAGATGAGAAAGGTGTACATTTCTATATTTGGGAACAAATAAATTAGGTCTACGTGGAGAAAAGATGTACTTAGTATTTTGATAGCTATAGAGATTATCTAATTCTTCAGATGTCTTATTATAAGCTAAGCCTAGAGCTATAATAGAACCTGTAGATGTACCTGAGAACATATCTGTTTTCTTAAGAAGCTCGGGGTATTGGTCGGTAATACGTTTTAAAATTCTAGTAGAAAGTGCACCTCGAATACCACCCCCATCAAAAGCAATAATACGAAAGACAGGCATAGGTCTTCCTCCTATTAAACACTCGTTATAGTTATATTATGACAAATAGTGTAAAGCTAGACCACTATTTTACATTGAAGGGAGGATGTGTGTTGACATAACTGTATTTATGACTTATAATTTTTAAAACATAGATAAATTGATAAGAGAAAGTAGCTGGGCGACTTGAACTAACCCAAATACTTTCTTTTTTTGTGCTAAAAAGGAGGTTTATATGTTCAGCGTTTTTAAAGATAAGCAATTTATCAAGAAGTTATGGATTCTTGCTTTACCGATTACTATTCAAAGTTTCATTACCTCATCACTTAATTTAATTGATAATTTAATGGTAGGTAGGTTAGGTGAAGAAGCTATAGCGGCGGTAGGACTTGCAAATCAGTATATCTTTATATTTAACTTATGTATCACGGGTGTAAACGCAGGTGCTAGCGTATTTATGGCACAGTTCTGGGGGAAGAAGGATTTACCTAATATTAAAAAGATCCTTGGCTTAGATATAGTAGTTGGTTTGGCAGTAGCTCTCTTATTTGGATTTGGGGCTATTGTGACACCAGAAGCTATTATGTCTATTCTTTCGAAAGATCAAAATGTTATAGCTCTTGGGACAAGTTATTTATTAGTAGTGGGAATCAGTTGTTTATTTTCAAGTTTTACACAAGCGTATTCGTCAGCGCTTAGAAGTACAGAGCAGGTTAAGGTACCTATGTATGCAAGTTTAATTGGGGTAGGTACAAATGCTTTTTTAAACTGGATACTGATTTTTGGAATGTTTGGAATGCCAAGTCTTGGTGTAGTAGGTGCTGCCATTGCTACCACTATCGCTAGACTTATCGAGATGATTTATATTGTAAGCTATGTATATATAAGTAAAAACAAAATTGCAGGAAAGCTTAAAGACCTTTTAAGTTTTGATAAGCACCTTGTTAAAATATACTTTAAAACATCATGGCCAGTCATTGTGAACGAGATTGTATGGTCAGTAGGTATTACGGCTTATTCCGTAGCCTATGCTCAAATTGGAACAAATGCAGTTGCTACTATGCAAATCGCGACAACGCTCAATAATGTCTTCACTGTACTTTTAGTAGGTATGGCAATAGCTACTTCTATTATGGTTGGGAATTATATAGGTGCTGGTCAGGAGGATGAAGCAAGAAGTTGTGCTAAAAATATTGGTATTTTAACACCTATTATGAGTATAGTAGTAGGTGCAGTAATCTTTATTACAGCACCAATCGTATTAAAGCTCTTTAATGTAACACCTGAAACTTATAGTGATACAATAGATATTTTACGTATTATGGCATTGTTCTTACCTATTAGAACATTTAATATGGTTATGATTGTAGGTGTATTTAGAGGAGGCGGAGATACGACTTATTCTATGCTTGTGCAGGCAGGAACAGTATGGCTTTACTCAGTGCCTCTTGCCTTTATAGGAGCAGTAGTATGGCAGCTTCCTATTCAGCTTGTATATATTTTAATCTGCTCCGAGGAGTGTATTAAAATATGGTTTGAACTAAGACGTCTTAAAAATGGAAAATGGATTAAAAATATCATACATGACACGACTCTCTCATAAAATATTATGATATTAAATCATAGGGAGACGCAGCTATATGAAATTCTATCTCGATAGCATCTTAAAGGGATTTAAGCCAGTAAATAGTGAAGTCGTGTTAAAAGGAGTCTCAAGACAGACCCCTAACTTTGTAATTGTAGATATTGACCAGGATGGTATGCCTGAAATTCTATTTACTTATCAAGTCAATGGAGAAAAGTATATTGGTATCCTCAAAAGGGAGAATATGCAATGGTATTTATATGATGTAAGCCTAGAAAAAGATCAAAAAGCTTTAGGGCTTGGTAATCTTGTTAATGTACTCAATGGTGTAAATTTAACTTCGGAAGATGTAGGGAAAGCAGTTACAATGCAGGACTTAGTAGGGAATAATGACCAAGCTTTTGTAAGTTATGTTAACGATATACTGAACCATGGTATGGTTATGCAGCAAATAGCAGGAGAGGAAACTGTAGCGCAGGCTAATGAGCCTATGGTGCAGCAAGTTATTCAGCCAGCTCTACCACCTAGTACACCCCTTGAAGAAGAACCTTTAGTATCAGCAGGTGGTTTTATCCCTTCCAATACACTAAATACACCAGTGAGTGGGACTCAAACCAATGTAGGTGGCGTAGCTAATATGCCTAATAATATGAATGCAGGTAGTATGACGGGAGAGCAGATCATCCAGCAGACAGGGCCTTTACCACCGCCTGAAAATATCAATACGCCACAGGCACAAGCGGCGCTTAATCAGAATGTAACTACGCCAATTATGAGTATTAATGAAGCAGGACTAAGCACCAATAATAATATGCAAGGCAATGTGGGAGGGCAGATTATGCAGCAAACAGGACCCTTACCACCACCTGGAAATGTTAATACGCCACAGACACAAGCAGCGTTTGGTCAGAATGTAACTATGCCAACGATGGGCATTAATGAAGTAGGACTAAATGCAAATAATATGCAGGGCGTTATAACAGGAGAGCAGATCATTCAGCAGACAGGGCCTTTACCACCGCCTGAAAATATTAATACACCGCAGGCACAAGCGGCGCTTAATCAGAATGTAACTACGCCAATTATGAGTATTAATGAAGCAGGACTAAATGCAAATAATATGCAAGGTGTTATGACAGGAGAGCAGATTATCCAGCAGACAGGGCCCTTACCATCACCTGGAAATGTTAATACGCCACAAGCGCAGGCGGCCCTTAATCAAAATTTTATTACACCGATTATGAGTACTATGGGCATTGGTGAACAGATGGATGAGACTGCATTTGAGGAAGAAGTAGCAGGGGGAGAGATGCCAGAAGTTAAGGTATACAATATTAGTAACGATATGGGAGAGCTTGGCCTTAATATAGCATCTGATAAGGAAGTTATTAACTTTGCTCAAGCAGATGTAACAGGAGATGGCATACATGACAATATTTATTTAGTTGGAAATAGGCCAAGGCCAGAAGTGCCAGGTTATTTTGAAGATGTAGGTTTGAGAGTAGTAAGTGATGGAAGGGTTTATGAAATAGATTTCCCTTATGGCAATGGCTATGGTCCTGTGCTGTTTGTAGGGGATCTCACTCATGATGGCATAGCAGATATTTTAGTTAATATTTTTGCTAGTGGAGGTGGGGGATTCTTAACAAGTTATGCCTATACTTTTGTTAATGATCAGCCAAGTCTATTAGTAGATTCTAAAACTTTTAATGACCTTCAAAGAGGTACAGTTATTTATCAAGATAATTATAGAGTGAGAATTGAGACACTAAGACCACCTAGAGTTTATACAATAGATATTAGTGATAGAGGACCTGAGTACTTAAATCAAATTTATAATCCAGATGGTACTTTAATAAGGCCTACTGAAGGCACCCTGTTAGGTCTTATTACTTTGCATACTGTAGACTTTGATGTAAATGGGGAATATAATCTTTCTGCAGTTCAAAGAGCTATAGGTCTTAGTAACTTAGATACTTTAGGACTTTTAGAAACTTATTTCGCATGGAGGCCAGCTATCAGTAGGTTTCAGCCGTTTGCTCAGTATTTCTCCATACTTGGGCAGCCACCGAGATAGAATAGAAAGCGTAAGCCATAGTATGCTTACGCTTTTTTTATTACAGTATAATTATACCAAGGGAGTATACAGTCTAAGAGCATACCTCTATGAACTTTTTAAAAAGTGGAAGCATACTATCAGAAAGGGCAAGCATAATTTCTGGATGCCACTGAACACCTACAGCAAAGGGATGCCCTTGAAGTTCAATACCTTCTATAACTAAATCTTTAGCCCAGGCTGTTGCAACAACATCTTGACCTAATTTATGAAGGGTTTGATGATGAAATGAATTAGTAGGGAAGGAGTCTCCAAGGAGTGTGTTAAGAAGGCAGTTTTTATCTGTTGTGACGGTATGAGATACATCATAGCGAGAAGCTTTTTGTTGATGTTGAAGAGATTGATGGGGGTATTCATTCATATCCTGATAGACATTACCTCCTTGTGCAATGTTAAGTGCCTGCATACCTCTACAGATAGCTAGAATAGGCATTGGCTGTTTTAGGGCAAGTTTAGTAAGATTAAGATGATGAATATCCACCAAAGAATTGGTTTCACCTAAGCCTTTAGTAGGTTGTTCACCATATAAGATAGGATTGAAATCATCCCCACCAGCAAGAAGTAATCCTTGGCATAAGCGTAATTGGGCTTCAGTTTCTTCTATGTGAATAGTAGGGGGGAGTAAGATAGGTACACCTCCAGCTTTAAAGATAGCATCTTCATAATCTTTATTGTTGTTCGTACTATAACGGCCGCTATAAGGGCCTGAGCGATAAAGTAAATTGGTCGTAATTCCGATAATAGGCTTATTCATACTCAAACTCCTCTAAGAAAAATAGTAGTAGTATATCATATGCCCTAAAATCAAAATAAAGCATAAAAAGAAGGAGAGAAAAGTGAGTACTTTTCTCTCCTTCTTAACTAGAGGAAATTTATAAAGGAACCTATTTACCGAAGTAAGCTTTTCTGTAAAGCTCTTGAAGTTCAGCTACTTTTGGTAAACGAGGGTTAGCAGTAGTACATTGGTCTTCGAATGCTTTGTATGATAAGTCTTCGATAGCACCAAGATATGTTTTTTCATCAATACCGCAGTCTTTAACTGTCATTGGAACGTTAAGTTCTTTGATTAAGTCTCTAATAGCTTTTACTAAAGATTTAACACCTTCAGCTGGAGTAGCAGCTGGAAGACCTAACATTTTAGCAATTTCAGCATATTTTTCTTGTGCCACGTATTTTCCGTATTTAGGGAAACTCATGAATTTAGTTGGTGTTGTTTCACCGTTGTATTCAATTACGTGTGGAAGAAGGATAGCATTTGCACGACCATGAGGAATGTGGAACTCAGCACCTAATTTGTGTGCAAGTGAGTGGTTGATTCCAAGGAATGCATTTGTAAATGCCATACCTGCGATACATGAAGCGTTGTGCATTTTTTCTCTTGCTTCTGGATCTTTAGCACCGAATTTGTATGAACGTGGTAAGTATTCAAACACAAGTTGGATAGCTTTCATAGCAAGTGCATCTGTGTAATCTGAAGCAAGTACAGATACATAAGCTTCGATAGCATGTGTTAATACATCAAGACCTGTATCAGCTGTTACTGATGCTGGAACTGTCATAACGAACTCTGGATCAATGAT
The DNA here is from genome assembly GCF_046966505.1 of Zhenhengia sp. NCBI lineage: Bacteria > Bacillati > Bacillota > Clostridia > Lachnospirales > Lachnospiraceae > Zhenhengia > Zhenhengia sp. Next base: position 90,838 of record NZ_JBKVCH010000012.1, on the reverse strand, counting down.
TGCAACGTCTGGAGTTAGCTCGTAGTCAGCAAGAGGGTATTTCATATTCTTAGATTTATCTGAGATAACTGCGAATGATGTTACTTCAGAACCTGTACCTGATGTTGTTGGGATAGCTACGAATTTAGAGCATTTACCCATTGTTGGGAATTTGTAGACACGTTTTCTGATATCAAGGAATTTTTGAGCCATTCCTTCGAAGTCAGCTTCTGGGTGTTCATAGAATAACCACATAGCTTTACCAGCATCCATTGCAGAACCACCACCAAGTGCGATGATTACGTCTGGTTTGAATGAGTTCATCATTTCAGCACCTTTTTTTACTGTTGTAAGGTCTGGATCTGGCTCAACATCGCTAAATACTTCAATAGCTACTTTGTTTGGATTTTTGTTTAATTGGTATACTAATTTATCTACATAACCTAATTGAACCATCATTGGGTCTGTTACGATTAATGCACGAGAGATTCCTGGCATTTTTGCAAGGTATTGTACTGATCCTTGTTCGAAGTAGATTTTTTCTGGAATTTTGAACCATTGCATATTTGTACGTCTCATAGCTACTCTTTTCTTATTAATTAAGTTCATTGCTGTTACGTTAGATGTAGTGGAGTTACGTCCATATGAACCACATCCAAGTGTAAGAGATGGCATGTTTGTATTGTAGATATCACCGATTGCACCGTGTGTTGAAGGTGAGTTAACAATGATACGTCCTGTTTTAAGTCTATCTGAGAATGCTTTAATGATAGCATCATCTGTTGAATGGATAACTGATGAGTGACCAAGACCACCAAGTTCAACCATTTGAGCAGCTTTATCAATACCGTCTGCAGCATCTTTAGCTTTAATTACTGCAAGTACTGGAGAAAGTTTTTCTCTTGAAAGTGGATACTCAGCGCCTACACCTTCGATTTCACAGCAAAGGATTTTTGTATCTTTTGGAATTGTAATACCAGCAAGTGCTGCGATTTCATATGGGTATTTACCTACGATATCTGGGTTAACCATTTGTTTTTCAGGATTGATAACAACTGGTTCGATTTTTTTGATTTCTTCTTTAGTTGCGAAGTAGCAGCCATGTTTTTTCATGTAAGCTACAGCTTTATCATAAATAGGAGCTTCAATGATAGCAGCTTGTTCAGAAGCACAAATCATACCATTATCAAATGATTTTGAAAGAATAAGGTCTGTAAGAGATCTTTCAAGGTTAGCTGTTTTTTCAATGAAAGCAGGTACGTTACCAGCACCAACCCCAAGAGCTGGTTTACCAGCTGAATAAGCAGCTTTAACCATTCCAGGACCACCTGTTGCAAGAATTGTAGCTACACCTGGGTGATTCATAAGAGCTGAAGTTGCTTCGATTGATGGATATTCAACCCATTGAATACAGTTTTCAGGAGCACCAGCTGCAATAGCAGCATCTCTTACGATTCTAGCAGCTTCTGATGAACATTTTTGAGCTGATGGGTGGAAACCGAAGATGATTGGATTTCTTGTTTTCATAGAGATGATAGATTTGAACATTGTTGTTGAAGTTGGATTTGTAACAGGTGTAACCCCTGCGATAACACCAAGAGGTTCAGCAACTTCCATGTAACCTTCATCTTCATTTTCATTAATAATACCAACTGTTTTATCATATTTTATACTGTGATAAACATATTCTGTAGCGAAAATGTTTTTTGTAACTTTATCTTCAAAGATACCACGTCCAGTTTCTTCAACTGCCATTCTAGCAAGTTTCATTTGAGCTGATAAACCAGCAAGAGCCATTGCTTTTGTGATTTCGTCAATTTGTTCTTGGGTAAGCTCCATAAATTGTTCTAATGCTACTTGAGCTTTTTTTACTAATTCATTTACCATTACATTTGCATCGATAACTGGTGTTTTTTGTTCTTTTTTGTTTTCTGCCATGATAAGTTCCTCCCTGAAATTGGATCATATAATAAATGTGTTTATTTTTTAGAGTAAGCCTAATTATAACTGTGGTTAAAATAATTAGGCAAAGATGGTTATAAATTTAACAACCATTGTGAAAAATATAACTTGATTTATTATAAATCAAGTGGTTGATTAGAATTTGATGCTGTTTACATTTATAATAATAACATGGGATATGATATATGTCAATAAAATTTGTTAAAAAAATAACGTAAAAATTATAAGGCTTATTTTCAAATAATAGAAGAATTATGTAAGAGTGTATTATATCTACTTTATAAAAGCAGTATAATAGAAAGGAAACTTAAGATAATTCAAAGGAGTTATAACATGACAGAAAAAGAGAAAATGTTACAAGGATTAGGATATGATGCTTCAGATGCTGAACTGACAGCAGATAGAAAACGTGCTAGAATGCTTTGCCATAAATTTAATAATCTTGAACCTGATCAGAGAGAGGAAGCTACAGCGCTATTAAAAGAGCTGCTTCAGACAGAAGGGGACCTTTATATGGAGCCGAGTTTCCGCTGTGATTATGGGTATAATATTAAGGTAGGAAAAAATTTCTATGCTAACTTTAACTGTACGATATTAGATGTTAATACAGTGACTATTGGAGATAATGTAATGTTTGCACCAAACGTACAGATTTATACGGCAACACATCCTGTAGAAGCAGCACCTCGTGTTGCAGGTGTTGAGATGGGATATCCTATTACTATTGGAGATAATACTTGGATTGGTGGGGGAAGCATTATATGCCCAGGTGTTAATATAGGCAGAAATGTAGTAATAGGTGCAGGCAGCGTCGTAACAAAAGATATTCCCGATAACGCTGTTGCAGTAGGTAATCCATGCCGCGTGATACGTATCATTGAGCAAGATGTATAAAAAGGCAAAAAAATAACCTAGACTTCGGGGGAGGAAATCTAGGTTGAGGGGGGATTTAGCGATGTACCTCACACTTGGTACAATGATAGTATAGACAGATATAAAAGGAAGTATACACATTAAATAAAAAATATTTTATCTTATTACTGGTTGCATTTTCAAAATGGATGCCTTATAATATAACAAACTTTATAATGTTACAAAAATGATGACGAAAGAAAAGCTTTATGTATTGTTTTTAAGAGAGCTAGTGGTTGGTGTGAACTAGTAAACAAACTGAAGTGTTCCGCTTTCTGAGTTGCTGGTGATGAATCAGAAGGGGATTGCCCTTTATAGCAATGAGAGGTCAGTATAAGCTGATGAATAAAGGTGGTACCACGAGTCTACAATCGTCCTTTTATCCATATGGGTAAAAGGGCGTTTTTTATTTTATATAACTAGTTAATTTTATTAAAGAGGTGAAATCATGTTAGATATTAAAAGACTACGTAGTAATTTTGAAGAAGTAAAAGAAGCTTTAGGTAAAAGAAGTGGTAACTATGATTTAGAGGGGTTCTTAGAACTTGATACTAAAAGACGTGAGCTTCTTGCAGAAGTAGAAGTACTTAAAAACAAGCAAAACGTTGTATCAAAACAAGTACCAATGATGAAAAAAGAAGGTAAAGATGTAACAGCTGTTCTTGCTGAAATGAAAGAGCTTTCAGAAGAAATTAAAGGTATTGACCAACAAGTCAAAGAAGTGGATGATAAACTTCAAACTATCCTTCTTACACTTCCTAATACTCCAAACCCACAAGTACCAGTTGGTGCAAGCGATGAAGAAAATGTGGAACTTAGAAGAGTAGGGGATGTAAGAGAGTTTGATTTTGAAATTAAACCACACTGGGATCTTGGTGAAAGCTTAGATATCCTTGACTTTGAAAAAGGTGCTAAAGTAACAGGGGCTCGTTTTACATTCTACAAAGGCTTAGGTGCTAGACTTGAGCGTGCTATCATGAACTTCATGCTTGATATGCATGTAGACAAACATGGTTACACAGAAGTATTCCCTCCATTCATGGTAAATAGAGCAAGTATGACAGGTACAGGTCAGCTTCCAAAATTTGAAGAAGATGCTTTCAAAGTGCAAGGTACAGATTACTTCTTAGTACCAACAGCAGAAGTTCCTGTAACAAATATGTACAGAGACCAAATTCTAGATGGTAAAGACCTTACAATCAAACACTGTGCGTACACAGCATGCTTTAGAGCAGAAGCTGGTTCAGCAGGACGTGACACAAGAGGGATTATCCGTCAACACCAATTCAACAAAGTAGAAATGGTTAAATTCGCTAGACCAGAAAATTCTTATGAAGAACTTGAAACACTTACAAATGATGCAGAAGGTATCCTTCAAGCTTTAGGCCTTCCATACAGAGTTGTAAGACTTTGCACAGGAGACTTAGGATTTAGTTCAGCTATGACATACGATATTGAAGTTTGGATGCCAAGCTATGGGCGTTATGTAGAGATTTCAAGCTGCTCAAACTTTGAAGATTTCCAAGCTAGACGTGCAAATATTAAGTTTAAAGATAATATTAAAGATAAAGCACAATTCATCCATACATTAAATGGTAGTGGTCTTGCTGTAGGTCGTACGACAGCAGCTATCCTTGAAAACTTCCAACAAGCAGATGGATCAGTTATCATTCCGGAAGTACTTCGTCCATACATGGGTGGTGTAGAAAGAATTACAAAATAAACATTATAAAGTATTAAAGAGGTTGCTTAGCAACCTCTTTTTGTATGGCATTTTTAGTCTATATAAAGTTACGAAGAAATCCCCATAACATATAAAGTATGATTAGGGTGATAAATAAAAGCCTACAGAATAATCTCGTATTAATAAGATGCATAAGATAGAGTAGCCAAGAGGTGTAGTACTTCTGAAAAAGGCTGTTAGCAACAATAGCTATACTGTCTTCTATAACGAGTATAAAAGTAAAAGGATAGACAAAAAAAGTGAGTATAGGGTTATAGCCAAATGCTTCATGAAAATTAAAAGTAATAAAGTTAAGAAGGGAGCGAGTGCCTCCGCACATAGGACAAAGGATATGATAGGTGTTATACCAGTAACAAATAGATTCAGATTTTAGGGGAGTCTTTGTAAGCAGATAAAGTGATAGAAGTACTAGAATATAGAGCATAAGTCTTCCTATATGTAACAGGTTTTTGACAGGTTTAATGGTCATAGTATACTCCTTAGTAAGGTTAAAAAGTTTGACTAGTCAAAAAATATTTGAAAATACTTTATACTTATAATACAATAAAATCAGGTAAAGGGGGAGTAGAAATGGATCAAGATCAAGAACAAAGACAAAATCAGACAGAATATAAATCGGTACCAACTCAGTATACATCAAATAGTGGTCAGAATAGCTACCATCATGAAGTGGAAAGCACGCAGGGACAGGGGTATGGTATTGCCAGCCTATGTCTAGGGATTGTAGGTCTTTTATTATCTTGCTGCCTTCCTGTTATTGGTTTTATACTACCTGTTTTAGCTATTGTATTTGGTGTCATAGGCATTAAGTATCCTAGTGGTAAAGGTATGGCTATAGCTGGACTTGTATTAGGATGTATAGGAGTAATTCCTGCTCTATTTATGGTATTTGCTCTTATTGCTTATTAGATATGAAGTTAAAGAAAATAACAAAGTTAAAGCTTATGGTAGCTAGCGTGACACTTATTGGGGCACCGATTATAATGATCGTAGTAAGTGTACTAAGTCATAATCAAACCACTTGTATATTTGATGCTTTGGGGGTTAAGTGCTTAGGATGCAATATATTAGGAGCACTCCATAAGTTAAAACAAGGTCAATTTGTCGAAGCGTTTTACCAAAATCCTTTGATTTACATATGGCTAGGCTTAGGAGGGGGTATCCTCATTAGTGAATTATATACTTTAGTTAAGAGGATTATTGATCGAACGTATAAGCATGATAGCTTATTAGAATGGCTATTGAAGAAGATGTTTAAAGGGATATTATTATAAGGAGGAGAATAAAAATGTTTTGTCCAAAATGTGGAACAGAAGTAAGAGATGAGGATCAATTTTGTAGTAAGTGTGGTGCAAGTATATATGGAGCAGAACCTAATCAGCAATACACAAGTTATAATGCACAGCCTCAATATGCACCAGTAGATAATCGTAAATCTAAATTAGTAGCAGGCCTTCTACAACTTTTCTTAGGAGGATTTGGAGTAGGAAGATTTTACTTAGGCTATACTTCTATAGGTGTTGCACAACTTCTTGTAAGTTGTCTTACTTGTGGTATAGGTGCAATCTGGCCATTTATTGATGCTATTTTAATTCTATCAGGTCAAGTGCCTACAGATGCTGATGGTAACACACTGAAAGATTGAGCTGAGATTAAATAAAAAGGGAGTTTCCTAAAACTAGATAGTCAGTTTTAGGAAACTCCCTTTCGTTATATAAGAGAATGATTTTTTCTTTTTATTTATAAAGGCCTGGATGGATAGGCCCATATTGGAGAAGTAGGGTGCTAAGTTTATCTATAAGATAAGTAGCTTCTTCTAAGGTTAAGTTACTGTCTGGAGATGTACTACTTGGGCGTGTAACCTCTACAGCACCGGTACCTATGTTAAGTGTATCTGTGATAGAGTTTAAGATTTTTAAGCTTTCTGCATAAGAGATAGGTTGGTTAATTCTATAAACAGGGCTAGTTGGAAGTGCATAAGGTACAAATGTATATTGGAGGTTGTCAGGAAGCATACGTTCTAACATCATAAGAAAAGTATGACCTGTAGTAGAGTCCATATAACTTTTTGTCGTAGGTTTCAACCAACCATTGATAAGGGCAGTTTCTACATAAGATTGCCCCCAAGAAGAGTAGGAGGTATTTTGAAGCAACAGATCTCCATTTTCATCTTTTATAGCTTTAAAATTACTGCTACCATATTCAAAAAGTTTATTGATATCTTCAAAGTGACCTGGATTATTAGACTTCATAACAACAGCTATTAGGTCCAAACCATCATATTTGGCTTTAGCTACAAGTGTACGTCCAGCTGGTGTATGATAACCCGTTTTTGCAGCTATGACATGTTCATTATAAAAAGGAGAGTCTTTTTTAAAGAAAGCTGCAGTATGTTTTAGAGGTAGGACTGTACCTTTATTAAGAACATGAAAATCATAAAGAGGAGTTCCTGCAATTTGGCTGACTATAGGATTATTAAAAGCTGCTGTTGTAATGAGAGATAGGTCATAAGGTGTTGTATAGTGATTAGGGTCATGGTAGCCATGAGGATTCACGAAATGAGAAGAAGTAGCACCTAAACTTTGAGCCTTTTCATTCATTTTACGAGCAAAACTTTCAATACTGCCTGCATTGTAGAGGGCCATATCATGAGAAACAAAATTATCTGAGCCCATCATAATAGCATGAATACCATCTTTATATCCGTATTGATCGCCAACTGAAAGTCCAATATGGCTACTATCTGAAGGAACCTTTTGAATACTATCTTGTGATTTTGTAATAACTACATTTTCATCCATGGATTCAACAAGCAAAAGAGAAGTAAGGACTTTAGTGGTACTAGCAGGATAGAAACGTGAATGGCTATTTTTACTATATAAAATAGTTTTAGTTTGGGGCTCAATTAATATAGCCCCTTCAGCAATTAAATCAGGTGAAGGTGAAGCAAAAATCAAGGTAGAAAAGATAATATAGAATATAAATGTATAAAGTAATTTTCGTTTCATTTAATAAGAACTTCCTTATAAGTTTTTAGTGCAAGGTATAAGTGTCTTAATAATACCAATAGCATCTTCATCTACAACTTGGTATTCAATCTCCAGACCATTACGTATACCTTTGATAATGCCAGCAGCTTTGAGCTTGGCTAGATGCTGAGAAATGGTAGATTGAGGCATGCACATGCAGTGCTGGATATTAGTAACATTACATTTCCCTTTATAATAAAGATTAGCTACAATACAAAGTCTCGCGGGATGTGCTAAGGCTTTGAGAAGTTCAGCCTTTTGCTCTAATAGAGAATCGTCCATGATAAAACCTCCTTCATATTATTATAATATATCAATATTTATTACCAAAATCTAGTTTTATTTATACTTAAAAACGGCTTAGTGGATATAAAAAATATTTCTTTAAAAATGAATAGAAAATTTAAAATGGACCATACTTTAAAGGAAAACATGAAGTGTAGAATTGAAAGGAGTTAATTATGTACGAATCATTAGAGAGTTTTCCTTTAAGAAAGATTAACTTTGTAAAAACGAGGACGACTATTTTAAAAGCAGTAAGCCATTTACTTAAGGAAAAGGATTTTTCCTCTATCACTGTAGATGAAATTTGTAGCCGTGCTCAAATTTCAAGAGGGACTTTCTTCAATTACTTTTCTACTAAAGACCATGTATTCCATTACTTCTTGAGGATTTTTACAATCCGTATCGCGCTCCGTATGAAACAATGGCCAGAGGATTTATCTTTTGAAGAAAAGATTAGAGAAATTTATAAGTGGTTCAATGAAGAGACACAATACAGCCGTTTTGTAGATAGTTATATAAGCTTTTTACTCGGTGTAGGAGAAGAAAATAATGAAATGAAGCTTATTGATGCTGAATTTGTTTACTTCTTTAATGGTATTGAAGAAGAAGAGTATGCTTATTATAATAATTTAACTCTTCATAATCTCTTTGAAAAAATCTGTAAGACAGCTCAAGGGAATAATGAAGTTGCATTAAAAGATGATGCTAAAGAACTTGCTAACTTATTTACAGGTGTACTGATAGCAAGTTATGTAACAGATCAAATGAATGGTAGTATCGACCACCTTGCTGTATTTGATAAGATTTGGAAATGAGAAGAATAAAATTTAACATAAAAAAGGCATGGACTAATTAATTAATCTATGCCTTTTTTATGTTTTTATTTATGGAGCCATAAAACTATTTGGTCTCTTATGATACCTATAATAAAACCTATGGAGCATGCTATGAGGATATGGATGAGTTGAAAGAGTACAAATTCAGGAGTAAGTACAAAAGTCATACAAAATAGAGCCCATATAACACTAGCACAAGTAGCACCTTCTTTGCCTTTTGATAGGCCGAAACCTATGATACTTACATAAATGAGTAGTTGCCATAATAAAATTACCATTATGAACCTCCTATGAACGAGATAATAATCTGATCTATTTTTAAAGAGTGTATCCTAATTGGAGATTTGTAATTCAATAGGAGTTAAAAAATGTAATTTTAAATTGTTCAAGGGTGGTGTGTTAATAAAAAAATGCTTAACTAATTGAGTATCAAAACTCTGTCAATTCATATTGAAGTGGCTACTAAAAAGTGCTACAATAATTAGGTAACTAAATAAGCACGCGTAGTTCAGCTGGATAGAGCGTCTGACTTCGGATCAGAATGTCGTGGGTTCGAATCCTACCGCGTGTGTTCTATAAAAAAGGTAAGCATTGAGTATTAAAAGATACAGTGCTTACCTTTTTTTGTTTATTTTACAGATAAAAAATATATTTATAAGATACTTAAATATTTTCCTATATAAAGCAAAGTTTTTTCAAACCTTTTGCATGGGTAGTACACTATATATATGTAACGAATTATTAAGGAGAAGAAGAATGGAGAAAATGCAGGCAGATTCTATCATTGAATATTATATGAGACCTATGTACGGTTTTGCACTTAAAAAGATGGGAAATCTAGCAGAAGCAGAGGAGTTAGCAGCACAAATTATTTTAGAGATTTATCAAGTACTGTGTTATAAGGAAGATTTTATTGATATAAACAACTATGTATCTAAAATTGCACACAATGTTTGGGTAAGATATTTAAAAGAAAAAACAAAGAAAAAATGTGAGACTACGTTAGAAGACCCATTAATGAATAACTGTGCAGAAGAGATATACAAGAAAATGATAGATGAGGAGACGAAAGGTCTATTAAGACGAGAGATTGCATATCTATCTAGGCAGCAAAGAAATATAATTGTTGATTATTACTATAAAAGAAAGTCAATAAAAGAGATTGCAAGTGAAATGGATTTATCTGAAGGTACAATAAAGTGGAATCTTTTTGATATAAAGAAGGAGTTGAAGGTGGGAATGAGAGCAATACGAACGGTGGGAAGTTTAGGAATTAATCCTATTAGATTTGCGTCTATGGGGCATAGCGGAATACCAGGCGAAAGAGGAGATACAAGTGATTTTTTAAGTAAAGTCATCACACAAAATATAGCTTATGCAGCGTATCATGAGCCACGAAGTATTAAAGAAATTGCGGAAGAATTAGGGGTATCCTCTGTATTTATAGAAGATGAAATCCATACACTTGAAGAATATGGATTTATGGAACGACTTCCCGGGGGGAAATACAGAACGCAAATCGTTATTGAAGAGCCTTTATTAAGTGAAAAAGAAGCAATACATGAATTAAACAAAAAATATGCAAAGATTTTTTATGAGAAGTATTACAAAGAGCTTCTGAGTTTAGAAGATAAAATTAATAAAATTGGGTTTTACTACCCTGATCAGGACTATAATTGTTTATTATGGACACTTATTCCTTATGTTGCACAATTTTTGAATTTTAAAGAGGATGAAAGGATTAAAGATGAGGACGTACTTATATATAGAAAAGATGGAGGTAAATATATTGCTATAGCAAGGATTGATAAAGCTTTAGAAGTAAATTATGATGAACAAAAATATATAAGTATGTATATGGGGAGAGGGAGTGAAGATGACAAGGAAGTACAAGGATGGCAAGTATGGACTTTTTGGAGTGGAAGGAATGGAGGATGGAGAGATAACAAATATAGTGATTATGTAAGTATGATGTATTTCATAAAAGGTAAACTTGTTGAAAATGAAGTAACGGAAGAAGTTTATAGCCGTTTAATAGAAAAGGAGTATTTAATACAGGAAGATCATGGATACAAAGTTAATATCGTATACTTTGAAAATAAAAATCAAGTTGAAAAATTAGAAAGCATTTTACCTAGACCCTCAGATGAGGTTAGACAATTAAGTTTAGAATATGGGCAGCAGATTTATGAAATAAAGAGAAGAGGCTATCCTTCACATGTGCATAAGGCATTAAGAAGTTTAACGCAAGAATCAATAATAAGAAACCTAATTCCTTATGTATTAGAAGAAATGCTTCAACAAGGTGTTTTAAGATTGCCAACAGAAAAGCAGAGGAAGGGTATATCAACTATTTTATTTTTAGGATGATACTTTAAGGAAGAGATAATAAATGATAAAAGGAGATGTTATGAAAAGAGAAGTGTCTAAGTATACAACTTGGCAAAATGTAGTTTATGTTATTCAAGGAGCCTGGAAATATGATAAGAAGGTATTTGGTTATTTCGGAGTATATACTTTCTTAGCGTCTATTCAACCCTTCATACTTATCTTCTTTCCAAAATGGATTTTAGAAGAGTTATTAGGTGCTAAAAGGCTAGAGCAATTAGTAGCGTTACTTGTTTCATTCTTTTTAGTTGCAGCTGTAGTAGGTTTTTTTATAACATGGTTAAGAAGCCTTTATTTTCCACACATGATAAAGATTCGATTTGAATTTATTAGGAAGCATCAAAAGAAGTGTATGATGACTAATTTTAAAAATACTGAGGATTCAGACTTCCTAAATGATATGGAAACTGCTTTTAGATGTTTAGGAAGTAATGATATAGGTATAGAAGGCATGCTTCATAAGTTATTTGCATTAGTAGGAAATTTAATTGCTTTAGGTGGTTATGTCACTATTATAGCTACACTAAACATATGGGTACTCCTTTACCTTGTTGTTAATGTAATTATCTCCTATTTTATTACCTTTAGAGTTAAAAAATATGAACATGACCAGAAAGATATTATTTCTGAAAATGATAGAAGGTCTAATTATTTGTACCATGTTATGTATGATTTTTCATATGGTAAAGAACTAAGGTTGCTAGGTATTAGAGACTGGATTGCTGAAAGATTTGTGGAGTACAAAAATAGGAGATTAACCATACATAAGAAGATTAAATGGAAGTATTTTAATGTAGGATTAGTAGATATTAGTTTATTAGTTATTAGAGAAGCCGTAATCTACAGTTACTTGATTTATTTAGTAATGAATAAGCAAATTTCTATTCCGGATTTTACAATGTATTTTACAACGGTAGCAGGGTTTGCTGGATGGATGACGATGATGATGAAAGATTTAGCCTATATGAGAGCACAAAATCTTAATATCTGTGATTACAGAAGTTTTATTGAGAAAGAAGAAGAGGTAGAGCAAACACATAAAATGTCTGTGCCAGAGGGACCTTATACCTTTGAATTTAGAGATGTATCTTTTAAATATCCTAATAGTGAAAAGTATGTTTATAAGCATTTAAACTTAATCATTCACTCCGGAGAAAAATTAGCTATAGTGGGACATAATGGGGCTGGAAAAACAACTTTCGTTAAATTGTTATGTAGGCTTTATGATGTAACAGATGGAGAAATTTTATTAAATGGCATAAATATTAAGTGTTTTGATAAACAAGAGTATTATAAAAAGTTCTCTGTAGTATTCCAAGAGATTAAGACACTAGCATTTTCAGTAGCAGAAAATATTGCGTTGCAAGAAAAGGAGCATATTAATTATGCCAAAGTTGCTCAGGTATTAGAAGAAGCTGGAATGAGTAAAAAAATAGAAAGTCTCAAAAGAGGTGTACATACGGCTATCCAAAAGATTTTAGATGATGAAGGGATTGAATTATCAGGAGGAGAGAATCAAAAGATTGCTATCGCTAGAGCACTCTATAAAAATGGAGAAATTAGGATTCTTGATGAGCCAACTGCAGCATTAGATGCATTAGCAGAACATGAGATTTATATGAATTTTAATCAAATGGTACAGAATAAAATCGCTATTTATATCTCACACCGACTAGCTTCTACACAGTTCTGTGATCGAATAGCCATGTTTGAACAAGGTAAGCTTGTAGAATATGGTACACATGATGAATTAATGGAGCTTAATGAAAAATACGCAGATATGTTTGCTGTTCAAGCTAAATATTATCAAGAGGAGGGTGCGTGAGGATGAAGAAGTGGGATATGAAAGGACTTAAAGGGGATATTAGGATAATCAGCTATTTTTTAAAGCTTGTAAACACTATTTTGCCAAGTTATATACCGCTTATAGTCATTGCAGCTTTCTTTAAAGCTATAGCACCTTTTATTAATATTGTAATGCCTAAATTTATCCTAGATGAGTTAATGGGACAACAAAGAATACACATATTTGCTCTTTTGGTAGGGGGAGTAGTTATTGGAAACGGTGTATTTAATTTGATCAATAGTTTTTTTGCAACTAAAGTAGATATTGCTAATTCAAAATTAATGAATGGATTTGAGTTGCACTTAGGAAGGCATATTATGAGTATGGATTTCGAGAGCTTAGAAAATCCTAAGATTTTAAATCTTAAGGATCGGGCTTTATTCCCTATTACGAATCAAGGAGTCCTCTGGAGAATGATAGGGGGATTCATTAACCTATTACAAATTATATTAACGCTTATAGGGTTAGTAGCTCTTATATCTACAATCAATGTAGGATTAGTAGGTATTATTATAGGGATTGTACTTATTAACTCTTTCATTTTTAAAAGACTACAGGCTCTTCAGTTTAAATTTAATCAAGAACTTATTCCTTTAAATAGAGGATTTAGTTACTATGCCTCCTTAGCCTCAGATTTTTCTATGGGAAAAGATGTGAGAATTTATAATATGCCTCCTTACATTTTAAGCAAGATAGATGAGTTTAACGAAAAAAGTTTAGACGGTTTCAAAAAAGTATTTGGAATGCAGGGTAAATATGAGGGAATATCAAATATCAACTTACAGTTTCAGATGATTATTGTATACGCCTATATGGTGTGGAAAGTTTTTAAAGGAGCTATAAGCGTAGGAGATTTTACTATGTATATTTCAGCTACTAATAATTTTTCAACGCAAGTATCACAACTTTTAACTCAGTTTATTGAAATCAGGCAAATGTGTAGATATCTTGACCTTTATTTACAATTTGAGGCCTTGCCAATTAAGGTACAGAAAGGTAGTAAAGAAATAGGAGTATTGAGTAGCGTAAACATTGAATTCAAAAATGTATGGTTTAAATATCCCCAAGCTGAAGATTATACCTTAAAAGATGTTTCATTAACTTTAAATAGTGGAGAAAAAATGTCTATTGTTGGACAAAATGGAGCAGGAAAAACTACTTTTATCAAATTACTTTGTAGGCTTTATGAGCCTGAAAGAGGAGAAATTTTAATAAATGGAGTCAATGTGAAGGAGTATGCTTTTGATGAGTATACAAAATTATTATCAGTTGTATTCCAAGACTATAAACTTTTTTCATTCACAATCCAAGAAAATATGTCTTTCAATCAAGCTTGTAATCAAGAAGAACTGGAGATAGCCCTCCAAAAATCTGGAGTAAGAGATAAAGTGGCAAGTCTAGATAAAGGAGTAGAGACTTCGCTTTATAAAAATTTTGATAAAGAAGGCACCGAGCTTTCGGGTGGAGAAATGCAGAAATTAGCTATAGCAAGGGCTATTTATAAAAATGCACCAATTGTAGTATTAGATGAACCAACAGCGGCGTTAGATCCTTATGCAGAGTATGAAATCTATGCTAAGTTCAACGAACTAGTAAAAAATAAAACAGCTATTTATATTTCTCATAGATTATCAAGTTGCAGATTTTGTGACAAGATAGCTGTATTTGATAATGGAAGACTAATCGAACAAGGTACACATACAGAGTTAAAAGAACAAGATGGTAAGTATGCTCAGATGTGGAAAGCACAAGCACAGTATTACGTATAAAGAGACTAAGAAAAAATCTTTTTAGTTCAAAATTAAACTATGTTTATGAATAGAATAAATCTCTATATAATTGAAAGTATATGCTTTATAATAAGCTGATATTTTAGATTAATAGAGTGGGGGAAAGGTATGAAATGGAAGCAAGTTGATAGAAATAGGCTATTGTATATGGTATTAGTTGCAATGGTTATGGTACTGGGGATTTTATCAAGAAAAGTAGAGGGCCTACCAATATTGATAGGAGCCTATGCAGGAGATACCTTATGGGCTATGATGGTTGTCTTAGGGTTAGCCTTTCTATTTAAACGAAAGTCTACAGTATGGGTAGCATTAGGTGCACTTATTTTCTCTTTTGTCATTGAAGTAAGTCAGTTATATCATGCTCCCTGGATTGATGCAATAAGAGCTACGACATTAGGGGGATTAATACTGGGTTATGGCTTCTTATGGAGTGATTTAGCATGCTATACAGTAGGTGTTATTTTAGGGAGTTTATTAGACTGTGGCATAGGTATGATTAGGAGCAAAAAATAGAAAGTATAAAATTTTTATAAAAAAATTGAAGAAAAATGCCTACATAAGACTATATAGTATATGTAAGCAGTAAAACATATCCTAGGTCGTTTGAATGCTTACAATAATGCAAGAGGTAGATAGAGATTTAGCCCCCCTTCTAAATTCAAGTCTACCATCTTGCAAAACCTTGGAGCTTTACAGTGGCAGTAATGCTCTAAAGGTGCAGTGCCCAAAAGCAAAGTGCTTATAAGAGTTTATAAAGATGCTCCTAATAAAGAAGCTACGGTCCATCTTGCAGTAGGGGTATATGTTCTACGTGCTACCTCCTCGCCTTGACGTGATACATGCAGTGGCATCCCTTTCACCAATAGGGACGGACAAGACCCACTTAGTGCCTATACGCTACCTATAGAGAAACCTTTCACTTCTTAATAGGTGAATCTAATGAGCTTAAAAAGCCAAGCTTATTTGCCACCATAAAAGCTCAGTAAATACAGTTATTTTAAGGGGGAACTGTATTTGCTGAGCTTTTTGTGCTTAAAAAACTAGTTGGGTGACCTATTGTACGTCTACAGCATGAGAAGGTGAGATAAAGATAATACCAAAGTAGGTACTTATAAGGCTAGAATTTCTATTGAGGTAGTAGCTACGGTTAAAACAAGTGTAAATAGCAGTTTTACAACAGATTTTATATAATACATAACCTTCTCTGACGTCCTTTTCAAGTCATATTAATGCAGATGGGCAATCGAGAGTGTGAAAGAACTAGGGGGCATATTTTTATCCTGTAAGAACATCTCTTCGAGGTATAATTTACAAAACTTTCTATGGGGAAATATGTCTTCTTTTATCATAAATATGATATAATAAAAAAGCTATTAATAAATAGTAATAGGACAAGGACTTAGTGAGTTTAGCAGAGCGGAAAAGGAAGGATTTAGACTATGAGTACATATGGTTATTCAAGAAGAGTACACAAGAAGAATAATGGTAAAAAAATAGCTGCTATAATATTTGGAGTAGCTGTAATAGCTTTCGTTATTGTAGGAGGAAAGACCTACTTTATGAATAAAAAAGTTAATGATACTAAAGAAGCTTTAACCCGTGTCGAAGAAGAGACAATCAAATTACAAGAAGAGATAGAAGCACTAGGTGGCCAAATTGAAGGTTTAGAGAAAGAGTCAGAGAAGTTAGAATCAATCTTATGGCGTTTCGAGCCGATTGTAATTCCAGATAGTATGAAATAATAAATGTGATGAGAAAGATTAGGTGAGAGAGAAATGGCAAGAAGAAATAATGGGATAGGGATTGTGATCTTGTTTGTAGTATTATCTATTGGCCTCTTAGGTAGTACAGGATGGTTAATGACAAAAGGTAAGGGGCAAAAAGAAGTCCTGAAAGACGTACAGGAAGAGCTTCAAACTGCAGAGGCTGCTAAAGCTAATTTAGAGCTTCAATTACAAGAGCTTAATACTAAAAATGATCAACTAGCAAAACAGATTGAAGAACTTAATCTAGAAATTAAAGATTTAGAAACAAGTGGCATGAACCTTTCAGATTTACTTGTTGAAGAAGAAAATAAAAAAATAGCCTATTTAACATTTGATGATGGTCCAAGTGCTAATACAATTAAAATCTTAGACTTCTTAAAGGCTAATAATATTAAAGCGACATTCTTTGTATTAGAGAAGCAAGGATATGATGATTTATATAAACGTATTGTAGATGAAGGTCATGCTATTGCTATTCACTCTAGTACACATGATTATGCAGAGATTTATAAAAATGTGGATGCTTTCATGGCGGATGTAAAAAGTTTATCTGACCATATTAAAGACTTAACTGGGGTAGAAACTAAAATTTTACGTTTCCCAGGCGGATCTAATAACCGTGTAAGTCATCGTTATGGCGGGAGTGACATTATGACAAAAATCATCCCTACTGTAGAAGAAGCGGGCTATGTATACTATGATTGGAACGTAGATTCTCAAGATGCTGCTAAAGGTTTACAAGATACTAAAGTTATCGTAGACTCAGTACTTAGCCAAGCTAAACACAACAATAATGCAGTAATCTTAATGCATGATGCTGCAGCAAAAACAACTACTGTAGAAGCACTCCCTGCTATTGTAGAAGGACTTAAAGAACAAGGCTTTGTATTTGATGCTTTAACAACTGAATCAGAACCAGTTAAATTTAAATAAAAAATCGCCCTTAAATTAAGGGCGATTTTTTGATTCCGTTATTTATAATGTAAATGTATAGAATGCATAAAATGCATAGGTTATAAATTATAATATAGATTTAGGATCAGTGCAAGACTCTTTTCGTTTCGATATTAAAAGTATTATATTGCATTTTTTTGACTATTTAGATTAAAAGATTACTTATAAAGGTTATGAATAAATTTAATAAATTTGTCTAAACTAAGATTGCTAGAAGAATAAGAAGGAGTGTGTTGTTATGAGGCAGTTTGAATGTAAGAATTGTGGGTATGACATGACAGGCATTGAACACCTTACTAATACTATGAACTCTACCTTCTATCCAGGCGTAGATAATACTTTTATGGATGTAGTAGGGCTTTATAATAGTCAGTTCAATAATTCAGTAAGATGTCCTAACTGCGGACAGGTAGGCAGATGGGTAAAACATTAATAGATAGTAGAAGAGCTACCTTTATTTTCTAGGTAGTTCTTTTTTATGACTTATGCTATAGTAAGTATGAAATATAGAAAAATTTCATACAATGTATCAAGCCATTTACTTGCACTTGTAAGATGTGCTCATGTATAATGAAATAATAACATATGGAGAGGAGGCTGGTTATGGAATCTCCACTAAAAGCAATAGGGTTTACCCAAGTAAATGAAAAAGAAATGATGGAAGACATTTTAGAGGAAATTTTAAGTAATCCTACAAAACAAGAAGCTATTCAGCTTAGCGCTAAACAGATATTAGCAGAGTACATGAAAGAGATAGCAGAAAATACATATGTTATGGCACGTGTTTGCGTTAACAAATCTTCGAAGGAACCTAAGATTCAAGTGTTTAGCTGTGATGCTTATGTTGAAGCGAATACTGCTCTTGATGTAGAGGATGTAGAGGTAGAGGGATTTGATGATGGAGACGGCGGAGACCAAAGCTATTATGTAGTTTGTGAAGAGCGAGAGACAGCTATGCAGATTGTTTTCTGGCTTCAAAATGTAGTGGAATATTTAGAGGCACGCAAGAAAAACTTAACATGTTCACAGGTTAATATAGTAGGGATTGCTTCAGAAGGTACAATTGTATTGCCGATAGAAAAAGATGAAGAAGAAGAGCAGATTGAAAAGGAAGAACGTGAGAAACTGCGCTTTATTCTTCAACAGATGAAAAATGGTGATGAAGAAGCTAAGGAAATGCTTGAAAAAGAAGAGAAGGAGTTAGATGACCAGCTTAAAGAACGTTTAAGAGAAGAAGACTTTTTAAGTGTAATGAGCGGTTATTTTATTCCAGAGACAATAGATGAAGCAACTTATGCAGTGCTTGGTGAAATCTTAGAGATTAAAGAACGTATAAATAGTCAAACAGATGAGAAGATGTATATCTTTTCACTAGATGTAAATGATCTTAACTTGGAAGTTGTTATCAGCCAGAGGGAACTTATAGGTATGCCAAGTGTAGGTATGCGCTTTATGGGTACTTGCTGGATACAAGGCAAAGTGATTATGAGTTAAGAATAGGAGCTGCCTTTTGGCAGCTTTTTTATATGAAATATAATTACACTTAAGTTTAATTAACCTACTTGACGAATGAGAAGTAAAGGCGTAATATAAAAGAGATTATACGTTTCCGTAGCTCAGTAGGATAGAGCGACCGCCTCCTAAGCGGTAGGCCGCTGGTTCGATTCCAGTCGGGAACGTTCTATATCATAAGAAAAACTGGATGATAACTGGCTAAAGCTGGTTATCATCCAGTTTTTTTCTATATGGATAAAGATATAAGAGATTTTCTTTAATATCACAAGGTTGTTAAAAAATTTAGATAGTGAATAAAATTATGAAAATCATCCCATACTCCTTAACAAGAGGTGAGAAAAATGGATAAATTTATAAGAGTTATTTTATTTACTATAGCATTAGGCATGTATTTTTTATTTATATTAAAATCTGATAATATTGTTATAGCAGTGACTAAAATTATGATAGTAGCTTTATTGTTATTAGGTATGGAAGCTATTAGAAGAGATAGAGAAAAAGTGTTTTTAATCCATTCTGATATAACTAGGCTAAAGAATATGAAGAACAGTGAGTTTATGGAGTATGTGGCACAGCTTTATAAGAAATTAGGTTACTATATAGACCCTATTAAGAAGGAGAAGGATTTAGGGTGTGATTTAATTGTAAGGAAAAATCGTGATGTCATCTGCATTAAGTGCATAAGTGAAGAAGCAGAGGTTAATTTAGAGCCACTCCAGGCAGCCTATGGTAGTAAGAATTTATATAGGGCCAACAAGAGTTTGGTGATTACGCCGAATGGCTACACAGACAAGGCCAAGCAGTTTGCTAGGGCCAATCATATGATATTAGTAGACCAAATGGAACTGATTAAATTAATTACCAAAGCTATAGGAAATAAAGACAGTGAAATGTCTGCACCCAATACGCAGGAAGCGTAATTAGAATGTAATACTAAATAGATCGAATTTGTGTTAGTATAATCTTATACTTATGTTTAAAAGGGGGATTTAGTATGGAACTAGAAACAAGCAAGGAACAAGCATATGATATGCAACTTTCTGCAAAGAAGCCTAAAATCAAAATAGGTACTATGGTTATAGGTATTATGCTTATTGCTATTCCTATTTTAATTACCTTATTTATGACTATGCCAGAACTTTGGCAAGGTATAATGAGTGCAAAAGGTGAGATTATAAAAGGAGCGGTAATTGGTTTAAGTACTTTACCTGTGCTTTTATTTGTTGTTATTAAAGGTGGAAATGCCTGGTATAGAAAATGGTGGGCATGGGTTGCTTGCGGTATTACTGTAATAGCAGTTGTAGCCATTAGCTTATTAGGAACTACGAGCATGGCACCTACTAATGATATGGGTAGGATGGAAATGCAGATGGGTGAAGGAATGTAAAAGGTCAGCATCAGGAATAAAAAAGAGGTGGGACAAAACAACATTGGTTTTGTCCCACCTCTTTTTATATATTTAATTTTGAAGGGCTGTGGTAGGTTTTGCTTTAAGCTTGAAAGTCTTGGTGTCAATGACAGAATCAGGGGTTGATGGACGAAGTTTTTTAAATTCCATAGTATAGGTACCATCTTTTGTAGCTTTAATAACCCAAGAGTGTTCACCAGGAGAGTTGGCAACTTCAGGCTTATTAGGTACAAAGTGATCGCTAATAACTTGGAGACCTTCAGGAAAGGTAACTTGCCATACATATCCTGTAGAAGGATTTTCGTCCAAACGTATAATAAGTTGTTGGCCTGTATAGTAAGTATTGGAACCTTCAAAGAGAGGAAGGATGGTTTGTTGAACGGGTTTTTCTGTTTCTTCTTGTTTAGGTGTTTCGGTTTTGTTAGGAGGTATTGTAGGTTCTTCTGTAGGTGTCAGGATAAACTCATTATCCTGTAAAGAGACATGTAGGTTAAAGGCTTTACTCCAAAATTCAGCAGGTGCATAAAGGACATTATCGATGAGTTTTGGTGCCTTTGAAAGAGTTACTGGAACTTGATTAACAAGGATTTCAGTATTATTAACAGAAAGAGAAACAGTTAAATCGGCACTTTGTAAAACTGTAGATTTAGTAGCCGGGTCCCAAGAGAGTTTATGACCTAATAAATCGTTAAGTATTCTAACAGGGAAGAAAGTGTTATCCTCATATGTAGCAGCAGGTACTACCTGTGTGTTGTTTATATTAGTAGGGAGTTCAGAGGCATATATCAGACTGTTACAACTTATAAGAGTAAGTAATATAGGAAATATAAACTTAGACCTTTTCATAAAATACACTCCTTAAAATAATGATATTTAATTTAAGTATATCATTTTAAGGAGTGTAGAGGTACAAATTTTGCATTAAGTTGTGATTAATTATTTCTTACATGCTGTTTACTTTTTACTTTAGTTCGGAACAAAAGTGTCCTAAGGGCTGTCCAGTTAAATGGAATAAGGGGATAGAGATAGGATTCACCGCTGAAGGATTTAGTACGTGCAATGAAAATAATGTCTATAATAAGGGCAATGACAAAGCCCCATATATTGAATAATCCTGCTCCTAGTAGAAGTAACATACGCATAAATTTGATCGCATATGAAAGTTCAATACTGGGCTGAGTAAAGCTAGAAAGTGCAACAATAGCCATGTAAAAGATGGTATGTGGAATAAGCCATCCGGTTTTGACTGCATATTCACCTAGAATAAGCCCGCCAATGACAGATAGAGATGTGCCAAGAGAGCTTGGAGTATTTAAGGAAGCAATCTTCAGGCCATCTACAGCAATTTCAAGTGCCAAAAACTGAATGAAGAGGGCAACATTTAATGGGTCATCAGGCAATAAAAAGCTCAAAGATGAGGGAAGATACTGATCATTTTTAACAATAAGGACATATACAGGGGTTAAAAAGAGATTAAAGATCAGTATGGCATAGCGTATAAAACGTAAATAATTCCCTGTCAGTACGGGTACATAATAATCATCTACATCCTGAGTAAAGTCAAAAATACCTGTTGGAACAATAATAGCAGTAGGAGAGTTATCAACTAAGATAACTATTTTACCTTCGGATACTTGTGCTGCAGCTACATCAGGGCGTTCTGTATAGCGTGCTTTAGGAAAAGGATTAATCCAGGAATCTGAATGCACAGCTTCAACTAAAGTTTGGTCGCCCATAGTAAGGGAGTTAATTTGTAAGTCATTAAGAAGCTGTTTTACCTTTTTTAATGCTTTTTTATTCACCTTATTACTAATATAGCCAATAGCGACATCAGTATGAGACAAAGAACCAATTTGCATCATCTCAAATATAAGATATGGGTCACGCACACGTCGTCTGATAAGTGCTGTATTAAAGACAATAGTTTCCACGAAGCCATCACGAGCACCACGAATAGTCTTTTCTTTTTCTGGTTCGCTAATACCACGGGTAGGATAGGTGCGAAGGTCTATAACTGCCGCAGAGGGGGATCCATCAAAAAAGAGGATGGTCTGACCAGCTAGAAGAGCTGTAACCAGTTTATCTAAATCCGTTTCTGTAGAGACCTCTATAGAACTGATAGCATATTCAATAAGCTCTTCGGCAGTATGGATTTGATCTAGAGTTTCTTTAGGGAGAGTAAATATATCTCTACGGACATACTCAAGATTAGTATCTTTTGCAAAACCATCTAAGAAATAAAGGTGAAAATTACGTCCGTGGATTCTAAGTGTTTTTTCAAGGAGATCAAAGCTTTTACCTATAGGTAGAATAGCTTTTAGAGCATGTATGTTATCTTGTAGATTAGATGTAAGCTTCATGTTAATCACCTGTTTCTGGAAATATTGTACTTAGTGTGTGCAGGTCTATACAAAATATACATTTTTAAATAGAATAGAGGGGTGATTGAAATAGTTGACCTAGTAGTCAGTAGGGGATACCTAGGGCTTACCTATACCTTTTCTACTGGTTCCACCGGGAAACTTTAGATGAGTGTCAGTATGTATGGGTTTGTATTAGAACTTTGTTTTATTGTCTACTTTAATTGGGAAATTTCCAGTTCCTTTAATGGGATATGGAAATTCTCTTATATTAGATTATTTGATATTTATAACTTAGTATACAAAGGTAAAGGTTGGTTCATAGATTTAAGAAAGGCGGCATAAGTGTGGAAGAGGAACTTTTATTACAAGAACATAAGAAATATATGGAGATGGCTTTAGAAGAGGCAAGAAAGGCTTATGAGCTGGATGAGACGCCAATAGGAGCTATTATTGTGCATAATGGAGAAGTTATTGCAAAGGCATGTAATAGGAGAAACACGGATAAGAACAGCTTGGCTCATGCGGAAGTTATGGCAATTGATGAGGCTTGCAAGTATATAGGAGATTGGAGATTAGAGGAGTGTACAATTTATATTACCCTTGAGCCTTGTCCAATGTGCGCAGGAGCTATTGTACAGGCCAGAATTCCAAAGGTAGTATATGGTGCAAGTAGTCCTAAGGCTGGTTTTGGTGGCTCAGTTATTAATATTTTAGAGATGGGTTCTCTTAATCATAGATGCGATGTTATAAGAGGTATATGTGAAGAAGAAAGTGCGGTACTTCTTAAAGATTATTTTAAGAAAATGCGACAAAAAAAGTAATTGGAGAGTAGTCTGAACAATGGTATAATGTAGGAAATGGTTTTAATAAAAGAAATGGGGGAATTATAAATGAACGTAACAGCAAAACATAAAAAAGCTAGAATTTTTAGAGACTTTCTTATTGAAACAAACGGTATCAACATGTTTAAGGAAGAAGAAAAAGAAAATGCAATTCTTTTTAGAAGTTTATACCCTGTTAGAGAAGATGATAAAAAGCAATTTATGCTCATTATAGATGATACAGTTTATGTAACAATGCAAGCACTTATTGTACCAGAAGTGCCAGAAGAAAAAAGAGATGAAATGCTTAAATTAATTAATACAATTCATCTTGAGTACCCAACTGTAAAATATGTCCTTACACCAACTGGACAAGTTATGACTTCTATGGTGTTCCATGCTCATGAGAAGAACTTTGATCCAGCTTCTACACTTAGATGTATCTTAGAATTATTTAAAGTGATTACAAACAATCATTATGATCGTTTCTTAAAAGTTATTGGTTAAGCGGGCATTGACAGAGTGAACTAAAGTGGTTATACTAATAACGTGACATTTTCATATGTCAACCAATTTCCGTGCTAGCCGGGGAGGTAGCGGCGCCCTGTACCTGCAACCCGCTGTAGCAGGGGTGATGCTCTAGCCGAGGCAGTATTCTGTAGGGTCTGCCCCTAGCAAGTGATGTTGATGATTAGGTCTTACGCAATAGGCACTCGTGAACCGTGTCAGGTCCGGAAGGAAGCAGCACTAAGCGAGCCCGCTCTATGTGCCGTGAGAGTGCCTAGTCGGAGTTAACTACTAGGGTAACGCTTATGGGCTGCTGTCGAAGCTGAGTGCACGGATTTAATAAAGTATATAAACATAATGAGATAGGCCCCTGATAGATTTTTTAATCTTTCAGGGGCCATTTGTTTAAAATTTGACTACTTGTCAACAATAACAGTAAAAGTCTTGGTTGAGATAATACGTCTGCCACAGCAACGTTTACGAAGTTTACAGGTAATGACATATTCTCCTGGAGTAGATGGAGTAAGAAGCCATACACGTAAACGAGTAGAAGCATAAGGTGTACAGCTGTTTTTAAGGGTTTTAAAAGAAGGTGGAAGATCTAATTTCCATTCTGCATTAAGATTAGGAGATTCTTCTAGAGCAAGCTCAAGTACATCGGTTATTTTAGCGAAAGTTTTGCTGGAGGAAGAGAGCACTTTATTCATTTATAACAGATCCTTTCATGTAAAATAGAGCTTAAAAACTTTATATAGTAGTATATACAAGCAGTGAATAATTGGACACAGAATCATAATAGAAAGAGGAGACAAAATGAAAACTTTATTTATACAATATCCAAAATGTACAACATGTAAGAAAGCGCTTAATTATATTAAAGAAAAAGGTGTAGAGTTTGAGGATAGACATATTGTAGAAAATGCACCTACGCAAGAAGAACTTAAAATGTGGATTGAGAAAAGTGGATTAGAATTTAAAAAATTCTTTAATACATCAGGTAAACTCTACAAAGAAATGGAACTTAAAGATAAAGTAAAAAATATGACTTTAGAAGAAGCTACAGCATTACTTGCTACAAATGGTATGCTTGTTAAAAGACCACTTCTTATTACAGATGATGCTGTAGTAGTTGGTTTTAAAGCTGAGGCTTATGATGAAGTGCTGTAAGAAAGCTTGTTTTGTGGTATAATATAAGGAGAAATCATACCAAGAATGAGAAAGGAATGAGCCATGAGTTATTTAGCGCTATATCGAAAATATAGGCCAAGAACCTTTGATGAAGTTGTAGGCCAAGAGCATATTGTCAGAACGCTTCAAAACCAAATTAAAACAGAGCGCATTTCTCATGCTTACCTTTTTACAGGAAGTAGAGGAACAGGGAAAACAACTATTGCCAAGATTTTTGCACGTGCTGTTAACTGTACGAATCCGGCAAATGGTTCGGCTTGTATGGAGTGTGAAGCTTGTAAGCAAATTGAAGATGGGGGAAGCATTAACATTATTGAGCTGGATGCAGCATCTCACAACGGGGTCGATAATATTCGTGAGATTAATGAAGAAGTTAAATATAGCCCAGCAGTAGGTAAGTATAAAGTGTATATCATTGATGAGGTGCATATGCTTTCTACAGGTGCCTTTAATGCTCTTTTAAAAACATTAGAAGAGCCACCTGCTCATGTCATTTTTATTTTAGCAACTACTGACCCGCAGAAAATTCCTGTTACTATTCTTTCAAGATGCCAGCGTTTTGACTTTAAGCGTATACCTGCTAGTCAGATTAGTCATACACTCCATGGGTATATGAATGAAGAACATATTGATATAGAAGATGAAGCTTTAGATTATATTGCACGTCTAGCAGATGGTGGGATGAGAGATGCTTTAAGTATTTTAGAGCAGTGTATTTCTTTCTACTTCGATGAGCATATTACAGTAGATAAAGTACTTTATTTAGTAGGTGCAGTCGATACACACTATTTATTTGATATGATTGATGCACTTATAGCGTATAATAGTACGAAAGCACTTGAAGTATGTGATCAGGTTAATATACAGGGCCGCAGTATCAGGCAATTTGCAGTAGATCTACTTGTACATGTACGTAATTTGTTAGTCGTAAAGACTACACAGGGTCAGGCGAGTGTGTTAGACTATAGCAAGGAATATATCGCCAAGTTAGAAGAACAAGCAAGTCGCACTGAGGTGGGTACTTTAATGCACTATATTAAAGTGTTTTCTGAACTAGACAGTGAGATTAAAGTAGCTTCTAACCAACGTATTCTACTAGAAGTTACAGTGCTTAAACTGAGTGAAGCTGTAACAGATGCAGCGAGTAGTGGGATTGAAGATAAACTTCTAGCACTTCAAGCTAAGCTTGAAAAGTTAGAAGCCAGAGAACCTATGCAGGTAGTAAGAGAAGTAAGTGCTAAAGAGCCTGAGAAGGAAATTGTACCAACTAGACTTCCAGAAGCTGTTCCAGAAGATATTAAAGAGCTGGTAGGGAAATGGGATACTATTAAAAATCAGTTAGGTACAGCAGCAAGGCTTGTGTTTAAGTCTACTTCAGCAGGTCTTATTGAAGGGGATATATTTTACATTGTACATGGTGTTAATATGGAACCAAGCATTAACTCTCACATAGAAGAGGCAAGGGCTCTTATTAATAAAACCATGCAAAAAGAGGTTAAGGTTGTGCCAATTGCCATCAACAACTATGAGATGAAAACAAAAGAAGTTCATGGCACGAAGATGCAGAAAAATGATGTAACTGATTCAATCAGTGGTACACTTAAAGATATTTATTCAAAAATAAATTATAAAATAGAAACCATTAATTAGGAGGATTAGAACAATGGCTAGACCAGGATTCGGCGGCATGCCTAACATGCAACAACTTATGAAACAAGCACAAAAAATGCAAAAACAAATGGAAGAAGCACAAGCTAAAATTGGTGAAGCAGAAGTAACTGCAACAGTAGGTGGCGGTATGGTTGAAGTTGTCGCTACAGGTAATAAAGAAATTAAATCTATTACAATCAAACCAGACGTTGTAGACCCAGATGATATTGAAACATTAGAAGATTTAGTACTTGCAGCAGTAAATGAAGCAATCCGTCAAGCTGACGAACTTAGTCAAAAAGAAATGGGCAAATTAACAGGTGGTATGCCAACAGGAGGCCTATTCTAGTGAATGGCTACTATGGCAATAAAATGATATCTCTTATTGAAGAGTTATCAAGATTACCTGGAATCGGTTCAAAATCTGCGCAAAGACTTGCTTTCCATATCATTAGCTTACCAAAAGATAAAGTAAAACATCTAGCAGATACCATTATGGATGCTAGAGAACATATTAGTTATTGTGAAAGATGTTGTACCATTACAGATGATAAGCTTTGCCCAATTTGCAAAGATGATACACGTACCCAAGAGCAAATCATGGTAGTAGAAGACTCAAGAGATATGGCTGCATATGAACGCACTAAAGAATTCAAAGGGCTTTACCACATACTTCATGGAGCTATTTCACCAATGATGGGAGTAGGTCCAAGTGATATTAAGATTAAAGAATTACTTGAACGTATTCAAAAAGAAAATATCAAAGAAGTTATTGTAGCTACTAACCCTAATATTGAAGGGGAAGCAACTGCTATGTATATTAGTAAGCTCCTTAAACCTCTTGGCATTAAAACAACACGTATTGCACATGGTGTACCAGTAGGTGGGGACCTAGAATATGTGGATGAAATTACATTATCAAGAGCACTTCAAGGTAGACGTGAAATGTAAAAATACTTAATAGGATATTTCTAGAAATAGGAATATCCTTTTTTGCATTCTAGAAAAGTTCTACTTACCTAGAATACTGTAATGATTTTAATAAGTTTAGCAAAAAAATCCCATGTCTGTGACGATTAGGTTATAATAAGAGTAAATCTAATAGAATGGAGCAAGAAGATGGAGGAAAAGTTTAAAGAACGCATAGACCAATATAAGGTCTTATGGGAATATGAAAATAAGATTTATAGTCGTATTGCTAATTTAAGGCTGATCGTGTTACTTGCCAGTTTATACATGACTTATCTACTTGTAAAGATGCAGGGCCATCTTATGGTTTTTGCTGTTGCTATAGTTTTTTATGGTAGTTTTATTTATTTAGTATATAGACATCAGAAAATCAAAGAGAAGCTAGATTACTATGAAAGTATGAAGCTGATTAATGAGAAGTATGTAAAACGTATGAATGAAGAGTGGCATAGTTTCCCTGATACAGGGGAGGAGTTATTAGATGAAGCTCATCCCTATGTCCTTGACCTAGATATTTTAGGGGAAAGATCTTTATTCCAAAAAATTAATACAACCCATACTTGGTATGGGAGAAAGAAATTAGCGAGTGCGCTTCTAGCACCAGATTTTACAGAGGAAGCAATAATAGAACGTCAGAAAGCTATAAAAGAACTTATGCAGGACTTAGACTTCTGTCAAAAGGTAGAAGGTGCGACGGCTAAACGTAAAAAGGCCATGAAAAATCCTGAAAAGCTCTTAAATTATGCAAAAGCGGAGGGAGACTTCCTTAAGGGTAAAGGATGGAGGAGAGTAGCTACCATTTTACCATGGGTGATTATTGCTTTATGGGCGGTAGGCTATGTAGCTCATATTCATCTACTTATTACTGGAACGCTCATACTGATGTTTATAAGTTATGGCTTTCAGTTTTTCCATGCACCACGTATTGGAGAAGTAAAAGGGATGCTAGGGGCTATTATTTATGAGCTTAATGAGTATGTGTATATATTAGAAGTACTGAAAGAAAAAGAATTTATAAGTCCTTATTTAAAGGAATTATCTAATGTGCTCTTTAAGGATCAGGTTAATGCATTAGATGCACTTAAAAAGTTAGAGAAAATCAGTAGCAAAGCGAATGTAACCACTCAACCTATAGTAGCCATTCCACTTGATGCTATTTTATTATGGGATCTAAAAATAGTTTTTGCTTTAGAAGATTGGAGAAAGACTTATGGTCAGCAAGTAGAGCATTACTTAGAGACTATTGGAGAGATAGAGAGCCTAATTAGCCTTAGTGTGCTAGGGCATGTAGAAGAAAAAGTAAGTTTTCCATTAGTAGCAGCAGAAGGTAGATTTATAACAGGAAAACAGGTGGGGCATCCTCTTATTAAGCAAACTGTACGTGTATGTAATGATGTCAATATGGATCAAGAAATTTTTGTTATTACAGGGTCTAACATGTCAGGAAAGACCACTTTCCTTCGTACAATCGGGATTAATCTTGTACTGGCTTATGCAGGTGCACCAGTTTTAGCGGACCAACTTGCTTGCAGTATGATGAAGATTTATACCTCCATGCGTATTAGAGATGACTTGACACATGGGATTTCTACTTTCTATGCAGAACTTACACGTATTAAGCAGATTATAGAGGCTGCTAAAGAAGATGCGCAAATGCTTTTCTTAATAGATGAAATCTTTAGAGGTACTAATTCTAATGATCGTATTATTGGAGCGACAAGTGTAGTGAAAGCACTTGATTCATTAGGAATCATTGGAGCCATTACTACTCATGATATGGAGCTTTGCCAGTTAAATGATACTATAGATGTAACCAATTATCACTTTAGTGAAACTTATACAGAAGACACAATTCAATTTGATTACAGTATTAAGGCTGGGCCATCTACTACAACAAATGCTAAATATTTGATGAAGATGGTAGGTATAGAACTTATACAGTAAGAAAGACTCTTGGGGGGCTAAGGTAGCCCCTTTTTTCATTTATTTTATCTGAATAAAAGCATAGAAAGTTCTTAAGAAATCTTAAGTAATAAGGGGCATGGACTTTAAGAAGTTACCTTTAATATAAAACTATAAGATTAAATGAATGAAGGAGAGAGGGAAGATGAAAGAGATAGTAGATGTAGATTTCCTACCAGTACTGGATGATGAAGATTTCCAAAGAGAAAAAAATAGTACGCATTCTGTAACGGAAGAGAAAGTCTATAATGAAGTCATAAAAGAAAATGAGATTTATGAATATAGCACTGAGGAAGCAGTAGAAAACATACAAGAAGAGAAGAAGGAAGAGCCTGTAAAGGTTGCTTATGAGAAGACTTATGAGCAAACCTATGAACAAAGTAATACGTATAAGTCTTATGATATGGGAGATAAACAAAAGAAGACAGAAACAGGTGAGCGTGACACCTCCTATGCTTCTTTTGATACAGCACAGAAGCAAGCATTTAAGAAGAAAAAGAAAAAAATTAGTGCTTCTATAGCTAATGGTATACTTTTAGCACTTGCTATTCTTATAGGGATACCAATTGCTGCTTTTGTAGGTTTCTTTGCAGTGATGGGTATTGGTATGGCAGTATTCTTCTGTGGCATGGCAGTAGGCATGGGAGTACTTGGTTTAGGACTTGCTGGTTTTACAGTGGTAGCAGGCATGGGGCAGATAGGTATGTTATGTTTCTTTGGTAGTCTACTTGCTATTGGAGGAGGCGGAGTTGGTCTTTGTCTAATACTTATGATTTTCATTTGGATTAAACGTTTATGTGTAGGAGGCTATAGACGCCTTAAGGAAAGAAAAGAAAGAGGGGTGGCATAAACGATGAAGGTATTGAAATTTTTATTAGCAGGGTGTTTAGTACTTGCAGGAATAGGTGTTGTTGGAACAGGTGTTACACTTGGTGAAGTGTATAAGAATAATCAGACTGTATATGAAGCAAGTGAAAGTGCCACTTTAAATCAAGCTGCACTGGAAAATGTCTATATTGAGTCAGATGTACCTGTACGTATTATGCCAACCGAAGGCAAAGCACGTGTAGAGTTTGAAGCAAGTGGTCATGGACTTATGATACCAGAGCCAAAGTATAAACTTGATGTGACAAGTGAGGGGAAATCTTCTTACATTAATTTAAAAGAAGTTCAAGGGCCAGAAGTTTACCTTTTTACAAACAACATCAGACAGGAGCTTACTGTCTATTTACCTGAAAAAGATATGAACACACTGAAAGTTGTTACAAATACTTTAAACTATCATAAATCTTTCTCATATGCTTCTAAAGCGAATATTAATGATTTAGTTCTAAATGTAGGTGCTATTGACCTTGATTTAGAAGGTAACTACAATCAAGTAGACATTCGTTCAAGAAATTCAGGAAATGGTAGTATTAAAATCCATTCCAATACACCGGCAGTCATGTATATAGAAGGTGAATGTAATACTAACCTTACAGGACAAATTCAGCAAGTTCATGTTAATAATATCTACAATTCAGATGGTAAGACCATTAATATTAATAGTGACTTAGAAGCTAAAATTAAGGTTGATAATCGATATAGTGATGTATTAATTGAAGGCAAAGTAAAAGATATTACAATGAATACACAAGGTGGCAATTTATTTGTAGATAGTAATACATCCTATAATATTTTAATAAATGCTTCTGATTATGTAGATACAAACTTGAAAGGTATGATTGAAACAGCTACTATAGAAAGTGAGTATGGAAATGTAAGACTTTACCCAACAGGTACACCAAAGCGTATAGAAGTATTAGGTAATGATGTTAATGTGCATGCAGTACTTCCGGCAGATATTTCTGGATTTGAGATTAAAAGAAAGACAGAAGGTTATGCTGAGGAAGATATGAATAATTTCTATACAGACTTTGAAGTAAAAAGTGAAACAATGGGTGAACAGCTAAAGCGCATTTACTTTGGTGATGAAGCTATGAAAATGTATATCAGTTCTGTGTATGGAGAGGTGTACGTTACACGATAAGAAAGAGGTATAGGGTATGAGAAGAAAAAAAGATAAAGTCCCTAAAAACCCTAAGAAAAATACTATGAAAAAACTAGGAGCGCAGCTTAAAGAAAAGGGCTGCGCCCTTTATGCTACCTGCGGTAAGAAGATTGGCAAGAGTTTAAGACTTCAAATCTTATGGATGGTACTTATAGGGTTTATAGTAGCAAGTTTAGGCGGATTAATTATTTTAGGTTTGGCGCATGAAGTAGGAATAGGGTATTATCAGTATCAAGATTATGAAAGTGCTAATGCCTACTTACAAAGGCGGCTAACAATTGCAGTAAGAGAAATTAATGGTCTAGAATCTGTCACAACTCATGTAAGGTTAGATATAGACGAGCTTTATGACCTTTTAAGGCGTATGGGTAATGAGGAGGCATTTATAGATGAACTGAGGGACTACCTTTCCGAAAGTGTTTCCTTAGAATACACAGGAACACGCCATATAGAAGCTATTGAAGCAGTTAAACCTAATTTTTATGATATTTCGGATGAGCGCATTAATGCGCTTTATAAAGAGCTTATTAAGCTTAAGGTAGAAGATAAGTGGAATGAAGAGGAAGTAAATAGTACGATTAACAAGTTCTTAATAGAGATAGGCTTTACAGATAAAGAATTGAAACAGAAGGCTATTGTACGTATCCTAGAGGGGCTTGATGGAATTGATTATGCAAGTGATACGCAGAATCTTCTAATTGATAGTAAAGGAACCATCATTTATGGAGATAGCTTTATTAAGAGTATTGATATTTTAGAGGCGATCAGAAAAGCCTCGACTTCTTCAGATGCTAGTAAGAAAGAACAACAGACAAGTCTTTATCCTATTATTTTAAATGGAGAGATTTACTATCTCATTAATAATACAACCCTAACAGGTGTCACCCATTCAATGTATACAGAGTCGTCAGATATTCTTGGCTTTTTAGGTGGGGTCATCATCTTTGTAACAGTTCTCTTATATGGGACTAAGAAGAAGATGAAGTATATTGAATATCTAGCATTTTGTTTAGGTGAAATCTCAAAGGGGGACTTAGACTTTGTAGTTGAAAAGAGGGGGAATGACGAGCTTGGACAAGTAGCACAGGCCATGACACAGATGGAAGAAAAGCTAAAGCAGCAGATGCAAGAACGTGCTCAAGCAGAGAAGACTAAGAGTGAGCTCATTACTAATGTGGCACATGATTTAAGAACACCTTTAACGTCTGTTATTGGATATATTGGGCTTGTAAAGGAGAATAAGTATGAAAATGAGGAAGAGGGTGCTAAGTACTTAGAAATCGCTTATAATAAATCTGAAAGATTAAAAGTACTTATTGAAGACTTATTTGAGTACACCAAGCTTAGTAATCGTAATGTACAGCTTAAGAAAGAACATATGTCCATTGCAACACTTATGAATCAGCTTATTGAAGAGCTTATGCCACTTGCAGAAGATAAAAATATTACTATTACATTCCATGTAGCAGCTAAAGAAACGGGTGTAACTGTAGATGTGATGAAGATGACAAGAGTATTTGAGAACCTTATTGAGAATGCCATTAAGTATTCACAAGAAGGTGAGGTTATTCAAGTAGTCATTCAGGAGACAAGGGAGTTTGTGTATGTAACAGTGCGTAATAGATGCACTGAAATTGCTAAAGACGATATTCATAAGCTATTTGATAGATTTTATAGAAGCGATAGCTCTAGAAATAGTACGACAGGTGGCAGTGGCTTAGGTCTTGCCATTGCTAAAAATATTGTAGAGATTCATGAAGGTAAGATTTGGGCACAACTTGATGAGGATAGAATTAGTTTTAATGTGAAGCTTAAAAAAGCGTAAGTGAGGTGAAGGTATGGAACAAGCAAAAATATTAGTAGTAGATGATGAAAAAGAAATTCGTGATTTAGTAGGGATTTATTTGCGTAATGAAGGCTATGAAGTAATCTTAGCAGGTACAGGACTTGAAGCACTTAAGGTAATAGGTGAACAGGAAGTTGACCTTATTGTACTGGATATTATGATGCCAGAAGTCAATGGTATAGATGCTTGTATGGAGATACGCAAAAATTCTAATGTACCTATTATTATGTTATCAGCTAAGACAGAAGATATTGATAAGATTATGGGCTTATCTGTAGGGGCAGATGACTATTTAGCTAAGCCTTTTAATCCACTTGAACTTATTGCAAGAGTGAAAGCTCAGCTTAGAAGGTTTACTAAGCTTAATGCTTTTTCTAAAGGAAAAGAAAATATATTAGAAGAAGATGAGCTTACTATGGATCTAGAGGCTGGAAAAGTCTATAAAAGTGGGATAGAGATTCCACTTACACCTACAGAGTATGGTATCCTCAAGTTACTTTGGGTTAATAAAGGCATTACCTTTAAAACAGAAACTATTTATGAGCGTGTATGGGGGCAGCCTTATTTTGAGAATAATAATACTGTTATGGTACACATTAGAAAGTTACGTGAGAAAATAGAAGAGAATCCTAGAGACCCTCTGTATGTGTTTACGGTATGGGGTGTAGGATACAAATTTGGTATAGACTAAGGAGTGTTTATATGATACATGAAACAGTCTTTATAGCAGAAGGTGCCCGCATAGTAGGTGATATTACTATAGGAGAAGACTGTAGCATTTGGTACAATGCAGTCATCCGTGCAGAAGGCCTTCCGGTATATATAGGTCCAGAAAGTAATATTCAAGATGGTAGTGTGATACATGTAGGCTATGAACATGCTGTAACTATTGGAAAAGGTGTAACGGTAGGGCATAGGGCTATTATTCATGGTGCGACAATTGGAGACTATACTTTAGTAGGAATGGGCAGTATTATTTTAGATGGGGCTAAGATAGGCAAGCACTGCATCATTGGAGCAGGTGCTCTAGTAACAGGTGGGACAGTTATTGAAGATGGTATGCTTGTCCTGGGATCTCCAGCTAAAGCAATTAAGCCACTCACAGAAGAACAAATAAAGAGTTTATATGATTCAGCAAATCATTACGTAGAGTTGGGCAAAACTTATAAGCAAAAAGAAAATAATAACTAGGAAAAAATCAAAAAATAGGCTCCTGCATAATTTAAGCATTATGCAGGAGCCTATTTTCATGTCCACCTAGCCTATGGAGTTTTTATCTGAG
This sequence comes from Zhenhengia sp., assembly GCF_046966505.1. NCBI lineage: Bacteria > Bacillati > Bacillota > Clostridia > Lachnospirales > Lachnospiraceae > Zhenhengia > Zhenhengia sp. The sequence continues at coordinate 55,786 of NZ_JBKVCH010000012.1, read as the reverse complement.
CCACTTATCATCTTAGTAAGCTGGATAAGAGCATTTGGTAAATGTGTACCTTTAGGATAGGCTAGATAGACACTTCGCCATTCAGGATAAAACTTCTCTTTATACTTACGTAAGCCTTTAAAGCTATAGATTTTGTTGCCGTAATTGTAAATGTACTTAGCTACTTTTTCTTTAGTAGTAGAGAATTGATTTACCCCTACATTAGAAAGTGGGGCCTTTCCTAAGATAAAGTAATCATAACCTTCTTCTATAGCCCATTCAATAAGGCCGATAAAGAGCGCATCCATAGCTCCATTTGGTGGGTTTGGTATAATACGCATTAGGTCAATGGAGACAGTATGTTTACTGTAATGAGGCATAATGGTTGCAAAACCTACTACTTCATTTTCTACCTTAATAATACCTATAGGTGCTCGTTCTATATAGGATTCATCAAATGAACCTAGAGAAAAACATTTTTCAGTGCGCTCTTCAAGCCATAAGTCTGAAATTTCTTTAAGCCTTTCAACAAGTTCCTGGTCAAAAGGAGGTGTTAGAAGTTTAAAGGTTAACTCACCCCGATTCATTTTGTTCTTTATAGTACGAAGTGGCGCGCCTTTCTTACCAGCTAAAGTAAAGGTATTTAGGTCAATAGCTGCTTCTTCACCAAGTTTAAGGAACTTAAAGCCATTTTCATGGTATATAGGTAACATAGATTCATTAATTTCATAGAAAATAGGTACCATATCATATTGGTCTGCAAAAAGTCTAAAGGCGTTAATAGCTTCTTTAAAGTTTTTGGTTTCTCCAATAGGGTCGCCTAATACCATAAGCTTATCTTTATAAGGTCTATAAGCAATGAGTACTGTATTGTTAACTGCATAGAAGAAACATTTGTCTTTTAAGAATAGGAGGTGAGTCATGGCATTACCTTCATATTTCTTTAGAAATAAAGATAGATTTGCAAGGTCTTCATCTGTAGCGTATTTAAAGTCCGAACGCTGTACAGAGAAAGCATTTAGAAGTATACTACCTAAAGCTACAAAGAAGATAAATATAATAATATCTACACTTTGCAACGTTAAATCTGCTTCAACTAAAAGATGGAAGGTAGCTTGTGTAAAGTAGTTATATAGACTAATATATAGGCTACTCATAAAGCCAAGTATTATAAAGTAGTATAGACAGCGCTTACGCTCTATAGGAGAGCCAATACGATAAAAGGTTTCTTTGGCAGGTGCTAAAATCACCATAATCATAATAAGTATAAAAGCTATCTCTATATTTAGCCCTTTAAGAAGTGCCAGTATACTACCCAATGTCAACATGAGTAAGGTGATAGAATAAGCTTTTTGCACTTTATCCCATATCCCTTTGGAGAGGATAATTAGAAGTAACCCAATCCCCATAGTACTTAACTTCGAAAATTTAATAAAGCTTAAGGAAAATACATGATTAAGCAGCTGGGTACGTTCTAATGCCTCGGGCAAGGAGGCTGATAAAATAAGTAAAAGGCCGGCAAATAAAGTAAGCGCAGCAAAGGATTTAACGCTCATCCAGTTCACAAGGTGTCTTTGACTTTCTGAAAGCTTACTTTTTTTATGTTTAGATGGACCTAAGGCCAAAATCAGCATAGTCAGTAACCATGGAATAATAGAGTAAAATACTCTAAAAGTAATAAGTACTAAAAGCATCTGGCTAAACTCATAGCCTAATGAAGTAAAGCAGATAAGAGCCAGTACTTCAAAAATGCCAAAGCCATAGGGTATGAGGCTCACATTAGCAATAAACATAGAAAAGGCAAATACAAGTAGTACGTCTAGCCTATTAAATGAAATATCATATAGAGTAAAAACATACATAAATAAGAAACTTGTTAAAAGCCATTTAATCATAGTACTTAAGATAAGCTTTAGCCTAGTTAAGAAGCTAATTTTAAAGGTCACAGGTAGTTGACCGCCATCATCAAATAGAATCATATCTTTTAAAGCATCAATAAACATAGCTTTTTTAGGGTCTATGCCTTCACTTTTATAAAGCTGGTAGCGTAAGCTACCTTTTCGTTTCTCAGCATCTTCAGCAAAGTTTAAAGCCATATCAGAAATCCAAGAAATTTTAAAGATATCACTAGGAGTTATTTTAAGTTTAAAGGCCTTACATAGGATAAAATCGTATAGGGTAGAAAGAGATACTACCATAAGTCCGCTAATAAGAAGAATAAGCATATGCTTAAAACTTTGATCTCTGAGGGTATCTATAAGCATAGCTAAATCGAGTGTGGCAATAGGTCTATGTAGAACCAGAAGTCCTAGCATCAATATAGAAAACCAAATGATATATTTAGTAAGGTTAAATTTATTTTTTAACACTTTTATTCCTCCAAAAGATAGAATCAGTTTAGTCTAATCTTTCTCATTATACCTAAGCTCTATCTTTATGCATAGGATTTTTACAAATAAAAAAGAGCTGCCAATAGCAGCTCTTTTTTATTTAAGGGAGGAGAGTTAGGATTTCTTCTAGTTTTTTTGCCCCAAAGTATACATTTTCATCATTCACGATTAGAGCGGGTACACTCATAATTTTAAAATCATTTTTTAGTTCTTTGAAGAGACTAATATCGAGCATTTCAGTTTCTACATTTGGATTTAAGAGGGCAATTCTTTGAGCCAGGGCGACCACATCGGGACAAAGGTGGCAGGAGAGGGATACAGCTACTTTAATATTTACAGGATTTGTAAGTGCTTTAATTTGAGTTACGATATTTGAATCAATAGGTTGTCCAGGGCCAGCTAAGTTGTACAGTGCAAGAATAAACGAGTTAAGCTCATGACCACCTGGAACACCATGGAATTTTACACCAGTATAATTGCCTTGTTCATCAAGGAATGCAACAACTGGGAATTTGTCTGCATGGATTTTTTCCTCTAAGTTTTTGTTTTCATGACGTCTTGTAATAAGTGTAGAGATATGCTCACTTAAATCTGCAATATCTAAGATGAGGTCTCTAAGTTCAACAGATTTACCATTGTTCGGATCGACAACAGAGGCAAGGGTAACAGGTCTTTCAAGTTTAGCAAGAATTTGTTTAAGTTGTACTCTAAGTTCAGGTGTTAAGAGTTTGCTTTTACCTTCCTCGGGAGCTGGGGTAGAAGGTGTTTCAGTTTGTGTATTAGCATTAGGGATAGAAGGCTTAGTAGAAGCTAGAGGGGGGTCTACTTCAATACCTAGCTTATCTTTTAATGCAGCAATATATTTTTCTGCATCAGTAGCAGCAATGGCACCATCAGCCACAGCTGTAACTACTTGGCGAAGTGCCTTAGGGCGAAGGTCACCAGCTGCATAGATACCAGGGATATTGGTTTGCATATTTTCATCTGTAGGAATATAGCCAGCTGCATCCATTTCAACATGACCTTTAAAGAGTGAAGTTGCAGGTGCATAACCTACAAAAATAAAGATACCAAAAGTGCCATCTTTTTCACTTGCTTTATAGGTAAAAGTCTCACCCGTTACATTATTAATAAAGTGAGCCTCTTGAAGGTTGTTATGACCTTTTGCCTCAAGAATTTCCGTATTAAAGTGTACTTTGATTTTAGGATGAGCAAGTACTTTATCTGCAATAGTCTTAGCACACGTAAATTCTGGCTCACGTGCAATGACAGTAACATTTTTAGCAAAGCGTGTTAGGAAGATGGCTTCTTCTGCAGCGGCGAAGCCTGCTCCAATGACGAATACATCTAGGCCTTCAAAGAGTTCTCCATCACAAGTAGAGCAGTAAGCGACACCACGTCCAGTAAATTCTGCTTCACCAGGGAAGCCAAGTTTACGTGGTGAAGCCCCTGTTGCAATGATGATTGCATAAGCTTGATAAGTGCCATTAGAAGTTTCAAGTATTTTCACATTATCTTTAAAGTCTACACTAAGTACTTCTGCTGTAGCAAATTGTACACCAAAGTCTAGTGCCTGATGTTTCATTTCTTCTATAAGGGCAGGGCCACTTGTGTGACGGATAGCAGGGTAGTTAACAATTTCCGAAGTTGTTTTAATCTGACCGCCCATACTATCTTTTTCTATGATAAGGGTGTTAAGTTTTGCACGCCCTGCGTAGATACTTGCAGAAAGACCAGCACTACCGCCACCAATAATAATTAAGTCATAAATTTTATTCATTTTTTATACCTCCTTTTCAATGTATTTTTAATTAAAAAAGGCTATCGTAAAAGTCTGAGGTCTACCGTATCTAAGGTAGACCTCAGACTTTTACGATAGCCTTAGGAGATTCTTAAAGTTTTCCTACTAAGTCAAGGCTTGGGCTTAAAGTTTCAGCTCCTGGAGTCCATTTTGCAGGGCAAACTTGGTCACCGTGTTCAGCAACGAATTGAGCAGCTTGAACTTTTCTTAATAACTCTTCAGCATTTCTACCAATACCTAAGTCATGTACTTCATAAGCTTTGATTTCACCTTCTGGGTTAACAATGAAAGTGCCTCTTAGAGCAAGACCTTCTTCTTCAATCATAACTTCGAATAATCTAGCAAGTGTACCTGTTGGGTCAGCTAGCATTGGATAATTAATTTTTGCGATTGTTTCTGAAGCATCAGCCCATGCTTTGTGTACAAAATGTGTATCTGTTGATACTGAGTAGATTTCACAACCAATTTCTTTGAATGATTCATAGTGATCAGCTAAATCACCAAGTTCTGTAGGGCATACAAATGTAAAGTCTGCTGGGTAGAAGAAGAATACTGACCATTGACCTTTTGTATCTGCTGCTGTTATTTCTTTAAAACTTCCGTTATGGTAAGCTTGAACTTTAAAATCTTCAATTTTTTTTCCGATTAATGACATAAAATTGTCCTCCTATGAATTTAAATTTTTTTATTTATAAGTTATATTAGTTTTTATTTGAGTCGTTCTTATGTATTGATAATAATTCTTATTAAATAAAAAGTCAATAGTATTTAGTAAAAAATAATTATTATTAGTTACAGATAATTTAGAATCAATATGGATAAATATAGATATATTCAAGATTTCAAGTATAAAATAAAGTATCCATATTGTTTTAAATTCATAGGAGGGATAGAGGTATATGAATTTAATGATATTAGCACCCATAGGGTGCAGTTTTAGCTTTAGTATTTGTCTTTTACAAGGGGAGTAAAATCTTGAAAATGGACGAAGGTAACAAGGAAGTTAAAGGCATTGGGAAAAAAATTAGGGTTGGAGTGAATGGCTATGGTTTCTATTGTATTTGGTATGTTTATTTTGACTTGGCATATTTTCTAAGAAAATTATATATTGAAAATAGACTCGCTTCTATAGTAAGGTATTAGAAGCGAGTCTATTTTACATTAAAGGAGATAAGAGATGACAAAAGAACCAAAAAAGGGTAACCCGCTGGCACTTTTGCCAATAGGCGTATTTTTAGTTTTATTTTTAGGGACAGGGATAGCGACAAAGGATTTCTATAGAATGCCAGTACTCGTAGCTTTTCTTATTGCAGCAGCAGTAGCTTTCTTGCCGAATCGTAAAGAGAGTATGGCTACTAAACTTGAGATTTTCTGTAATGGTGCAGGAGAGAATAATATTATTCTAATGTGTATCATTTTCCTTTTAGCAGGAGCATTTAGTAACGTAGCTAAATCTATGGGAGCAGTAGAATCAACTGTTAACTTAAGTTTATCTATCTTGCCTACTAATCTACTTGTAGCAGGATTATTTATTATAGCGTGTTTTATCTCTGTTTCAATGGGAACTTCAGTAGGGACTATTACAGCACTTACACCAATTGGAATTGGTATTGCACAAAAAACAGGTATGCCTGTAGCACTTATTATTGGTGCAATTATTGGTGGAGGGATGTTTGGTGACAACCTTTCTATGATTTCTGATACAACTATTGCAGCTGTTAGAACACAGGGGTGTGAGCTTAAAGATAAGTTTAAAACAAACTTCCTGATTGTACTGCCAGCAGCTATTTTAACAATTATTATTTTAACGGTTATTGCAAGTGGTTACCAAACTACATTAGAAGGTGACTATGTTTATAGTATTGTAAAGGTACTTCCATATTTAGCAGTACTGATTGGTGCATTAGCAGGTGTCAATGTATTTGCATTATTAGGTGGAGGAGCACTTTTTGCAGGCATTATTGGTATGATGAATGGCTCCTTTGACTTCTTTGGTTTTATGCAAGCTGCAGGAGAAGGTATGATGGGAATGGAAGATTTAGCAATGCTTTCAATCGTTATTGGAGGAACACTTGCCCTTATTAAACATAATGGTGGGATTGACTTCTTACTTAACAGTATCAAAAGTAGAATTAAGACTAAAAAAGGTGCAGAGTTTGGAATTGCTGCCCTTGTCAGCGTAGTAGATTTATGTACTGCTAATAATACCATTGCTATTGTTATGGCAGGACCTCTTGCAAAGGATATTGCAGAAGAATTTAATATTGCCCCAAAACGTACAGCCAGTTTATTAGATATTTTCTCATCTTGTTGGCAAGGTATGATTCCATATGGTGCACAGATTTTATCCGCAGCAGGGCTTGCAGCTGTATCACCAATGGAACTTTTACCATTTATTTTCTACCCAATGCTTATGGGGCTATGTGGACTTTTAGCCATTGCTTTTGAGTTTCCAAAGTTTAAGGAAAACTAGGGCTTTATAAAACGGGTATAATTTTTGTATTGTTATAAAATACTAACACTGAGGTGATAAGCATGGATTACAATACACAAAATAATAACTCACAAAATAGGGAACATGATACACAGATTATTAATGGACAAGTTGTAGTAGGGCATCCACATACAGCAGAAGCTGAAAGTGAATCATTTACTAATTTTATTGCTGAAAATACAAATCGTGTTGTATCAGAAGGTGGACCTGGTGCAAAGAGTATTACTAAACTACTTAAACAAGGTAGAGAAGTAGTAGGTTATGAGCTTTCTGATGGTTCTCGTGTATCAGAGGAAGCTGCTATTCAAATGGCTATGAATAATGAACTTCAACATGTAGGTGTATCTACATCTAAGGCGGGCACACCTTACATTCGTTCTTTAGCCGATGGAGATGAATCTAATAACTTAAGTAATCTTCCATCTGAAGTAGTAGATAACATTTAAGTATATATAAAAAATCATCCCCCTAAGATAATATCTTAGGGGGATGATTTTTTTAGACTCTAATCTTCTTTTAGAACATCCTCTGAATCTTTTTTGATATCATCGGATAAAAGTATTCTTAGTTTATTAATACGATTATTCATCGTTTCTTCTACTTTAAAGGTAATATCATCATAGACCACCACTTCACCTTCATCAGGGAAACGGTCTAAAAGGCCGATAATAAAGCCACCAATGGAATCAAACTCATTAGATGAAATATCAAGGTTTAATTCATCATTAAAATCACTGATTCTAAATGACCCATCTACTAGGTATTCTTGATCAGCTATTTTTACAAAACTATCTTCAGTCATGTCGTACTCATCATCAATGTCTCCCACGATTTCCTCAATAAGGTCCTCCAAGGTAACAATACCAGATGTACCACCATATTCATCCACTACAATAGCCATACCAATCTTTTTAGAACGCATTTCTTTAAAGAGCTCATCAATACGCTTAAATTCATGGACAAAGTACACATCTCTTAAAAAGTCTGAGATAACAAAATCCTTAGGGTCAAACTGTTTTAAAAGAAGGTCTTTCATATAGATAACACCTATGATATTATCATGTGACTCTTGATAAACAGGCATACGTGAAAATTGTTCTTGCTTATAGAGTTCGATGATCTCATCATATGTAGCATTTACATCAACTGCTATCATATCTGTTCTGGGAATCATAACGTCCTTTGTATAAGAATCACCAAAACCGAATACGTTGTAAATCATTTCTTTTTCTTCCTCTTCAAGGACACCTTCTTCATGGCTTACAGTTACGATTGTTTTAAGTTCGTCTGTAGTGATGAATGGTTTACTTGTATCGATTTTGCCACCAAATAATCTAATCATTAGATTAGAGATGAACATAAGCACTTTAACTACAGGAGTCAAGATTAATACAACAAGAGAAATAGGTCGTGCTACGAAACACGCAACTTCTTGTGATTTCTGTGTAGATAAAGATTTTGGGGTAATCTCACCAAAGATAAGAACTAAAAGAGTCATAATACCTGTAGCAATACCAGGACCAGCACTTTCGAAAATATCCGTTGCAACAACGGTTGCAAGTGAAGAAGCACCGATATTTACAATGTTATTTCCCACTAGGATTGCCCCTAGTAGTTTATTAGGGTCTTCTACAAGTTTGCTTACAATTTTAGCATTCTTAATATTTTGATCGACCATGTGACGAGCATCGATTTTACTAATAGACATAAGGGCAGTTTCAGATGCTGAGAAGAACGCTGAGCCCATCAGTAAAATGACAAGAACTACAAGTTGTACCAACAGTACCGAATCCAATTTAAAATCACTCTCCTAAATGAATAAAAAATAATGTGTAATTCTGCTAACAACTTAAGTATATAAGATTAAGATGAATTATTTATAAAAAATTAGCAAAATTAATTAGACACATTATAAAATAAATCAATTTATTTTGCAACTAAGCCGCCCTTTAGCAGTTTGCTAATAATATATACAAAAATAGAGGTTTTTATGCTTGTTTAAATCAATTGTATGTATAGTTTTTTTAGGGATAGGGCATAATCCTCAAAAAAAGGAGGACATGCCATGAATAAAAGAGATCAAAGAGTATATAATGAGCAAAGAGAAGAAGAAAAGCGTGTATTAGCAGATGAAATTAACGCACTACATGAAGAGATGGCAGCTACGCTTCAGAATTTTTCTAATACAGTAGAGCCGGAACTATTAGAATACTATACGTACTATTATAAGGCTAGTCAGCTTAAACATAGCTATTTGATGAGACAACTCAAGAAAATCTATTATGATGAAACTAATAGTCATGTTATATAAAAGATGTCCATATCTATAGAATAAGAAGTTCTTAAAAACTTAATTCTATAGAGGGGAGATACGAATGCTAGTTGTACATCCTATCATATTAAAATGTCTTATGATATGCCTTATTCTGCTCATAGCCGTTATTTTTGACCAGTATTTCTTACGCTGGCTTAAAAATGCTCTTATAGGAGCGGTATGTATTTATATATGTGACTTATTCTTGCCTATTACATGGCAGGTGGGAATAAGTCTATTTACAGTTCTTTTTACAGCATTATTAGGTATACCGGGTATTCTGATTTTATATTTGTTTTCAATTTGTATAAAATGAAAATCCCCTTGAAGTTAAGGTACTTCAAGGGGATTTTTTTAACGTTTAGACATAGCATGTCTATCTAAGAAGAATGCAAGGCAATCACGTATAATGCCATCAATTTGTTTTTGATTACGTTTGATATAAGTTACCCAATCATTATTAAGAATGATAGTATTGTCTTCGATTGTATAGAGTGCAATAGGGTCAGCCGCAGCAAGCTCTGCAATAATAGGTTTTCTTTTACTATGAGACTTACCTTTTAATTTCTGTTCATACATAGGTTCAAGGAAGAGGTAAGGTGTATCTTCGTAAAGTTCTTCATATAGATCTAAGATATCTTTATCTTTAATAGTTTCTACAAGTTTTCTTAAATCAGATTCTGAGATGTCTTCAGACACATGGTAAAGAGATTCTATTTCTTCAATTGTACGGTGTAATTTATCTAATCTACCGAAGGTAATTTGCTTGCGTGCCACAAGGTCCCATGCACCGAGTACCATTTCAACAGTAAGATCATGCATGGAGATTTTCTTTTCACCTTTTATAGCTTTATTAACAATTCCTTTAAACCAAAAGATTTTATAGCTATTATCAATATATTTGTAGCTTAGTAAAAGTTCTAAAGTGGATAAATCTAAAGAGGATTTTTTGAGTTTCGCCATAGTTGTACTCCTTTAAGTGAAAACATATTTAAAATTCTAGTACATATAGTATATCCCATTTCATTAGAGTTGCAATAAAATAACTCGATAAAAAATTAACTAGTCTAAAATAAGCTAAATAGAAGAATCATGGAAGAAAACAGATAAAATGACGAAATAGCCTAAAAAAATAAAGTGAATAGCACCATAAAATTATCCTAAAATTAAATTATATTGTATACAATGCGCATTATATTTGATATTAGTACTTGTAAATGTTAAAATTAATCTGTATATTTTAAAATTTAATAAAAATTTAAAGAGTAATGCGAGGAGGGAATAAGGCATGAACAACGTGGTTGAAATTCGTTGGCATGGTCGCGGCGGTCAAGGAGCTAAAACTGCTTCTTTATTATTAGCTGAAGCTGCATTTGATACAGGAAAGTATATTCAAGGGTTCCCTGAATACGGCCCAGAGCGTATGGGTGCACCTATTACAGCCTATAACCGTATTAGTGATGAAAGAGTGACAGTTCATTCAAATATCTATGATCCAGACTATGTTATTGTAGTGGATGAAACTTTAATTGATGTAGTGGATGTAACAGCAGGACTTAAAAAAGAAGGTGCTATTTTAATTAATACAGAAAAAACACCAGAAGAGTTAAGACCAAGACTTAAAGGTTATGAAGGCCGCGTATGCACTATTGATGCACGTAAAATCTCTATGGAGACATTAGGCAAATACTTCCCTAACACGCCAATGCTTGGCGCTATTATTAAAATTGCTAAGATTATGGATGAGAATACTTTCATTACATCTATGGAAAAATCATTTAAACATAAATTTGCAAGTAAGCCACAGGTTATTGAACCTAATATGGCTGCAGTAAAAAGAGCATTAGAGGAGGTTAGAGGGTAATGACAGATAAAGATAAATGTATTGTTGAACCATTTACACCTTGGCAAGAAACTACTAAAGGTGGTGTTGTTACATCATCAGGAAATGCTCATTACTATGAGACAGGTGGATGGAGAGCAGATAAACCAGAGTGGGATACAGAAAAATGCAGACAATGCTTAATGTGTTTCCCTGTTTGTCCTGATAGCTCTATTTTAACAGAAGATAAAAAAATGATAGGTATTGATTACGACCACTGTAAAGGTTGCGGTGTATGTGCAAATGTATGTCCATTCCATGCAATCAACATGGTTAAAGCGTAAGGGGGAGAACAAGTTATGGCAATTCGTGATAAATTATCTGGTAACGAAGCCGTTGCCGTTGCAATGCGTCAAATTAATCCAGGAGTTGTAGCTGCATTTCCAATTACACCTTCAACAGAAGTACCTCAATACTTCTCAAGTTTTGTAAACAATGGACAAGTGGATACAGAGTTTGTACCTGTTGAGTCAGAGCACTCAGCAATGTCAGCTTGTATCGGTGCAAGTGCAGCAGGAGTGCGTGCTATGACTGCTACATCTGCAAATGGATTAGCACTTATGTGGGAGATGCTCTATATTGCAGCGTCATGTAGACTTCCTATTGTAATGGCTACAGTAAACCGTGCCCTTTCAGGTCCTATTAACATACATAATGATCATGCAGACTCTATGGGTGCTAGAGATTCTGGATGGATTCAAATTTACGGAGAAAATAACCAAGAAGCTTATGATAATGAAATTATGGCAGTTAAGATTAGTGAACATAAAGATGTACTGCTGCCCGTTATGAACTGCTATGATGGTTTCATTACCTCACATGCTATTGAAAATATCGAATTACTTGAAGATGATGTAGTGAAAAATTTTGTAGGTGCTTATAAACCAGAGCACTATTTGCTTAATCCAAATCAACCTATTGCAGTAGGACCACTTGATCTTCCAAACTATTACTTTGAACATAAACGTAATCAAGTAGAAGGTATGAGAAAAGCTAAAGACGTCATTCTTGAGGTTTCTAAAGAATTTGAGAAGCTTACAGGACGTTCTTATGGCTTATTTGAAGAATACAAAATGGATGAAGCTGAAAGAGTAGTAGTTGTAATCGGTTCTACAGCAGGCACAGCTAAAGCTGTAGTAGATGAACTTCGTGCTAAAGGCGAAAAAGTAGGTCTTATCAAAGTAAGGGTATTCCGTCCGTTCCCAGCAGAAGAAGTGGCTAAGGCGCTTGCAAACTGCAAGGCTGTTGCTATTATGGATAAATGTGATGGCTTCAACGGCAAAGGGGCGCCACTTTTTAATGAAGTATGTAGTGCACTTTATTTCGATGAAACAAAACCACTTGCTGTAAACTATATTTACGGTTTAGGTGGACGTGACGTACGTGTCGATGATATCGAAAAAGTATTTAGTGATCTTACAGAAATTGTGGCTAGCGGCAAAGTAGACGACCCATATCGTTACTTAGGCGTAGTAGATGCAAATTGTTAAGGAGGGGAAACTGATGGCATACAATTTAAAAGAGACAAGTCTTAAACCAGAAAGACTTACTGGAGGACATCGTATGTGTGCTGGTTGCGGTGCACCAGTCGTAGCACGCAGTGTACTTCGCGCACTTAAACCAGAGGATAAAGCAGTTATTACATCTGCTACAGGATGTTTAGAGGTTTCTACATTTATTTATCCTTATACAGCATGGAAAGATTCATTCATTCACTCAGCATTTGAAAACTCAGCAGTAACTTGTGCGGGAGTAGAAGCTGCTTATGTGAACATGAAAAAAACAGGTCAATTAGATGATACATATAAATTTATCGCTTTTGGTGGTGATGGTGGTACTTATGATATTGGTATCCAATCTCTTTCTGGTGCTATGGAAAGAGGTCATGACATGGTTTATGTATGTTATGACAATGGTGCTTATATGAACACAGGTATTCAACGTTCATCTGCAACACCAAAATATGCAGATACAACCACATCTCCAGCAGGTAAAGTTGTACCTGGTAAACAACAATATAGAAAAGATCTTACAGCTGTTATGGTAGCACATAATCTTCCATATATTGCTCAAACAGCTCCAATTGGTAACTTTAAAGATATCTATGAAAAAGCTGAGAAAGCAATCTATACAGAAGGACCAGCATTCCTTAATGTACTTGCACCATGTCCACGTGGATGGCGTTATGATACACCAAAACTTATTGAAATGGCACAATTAGCAGTAGATACATGCTTCTGGCCACTTTATGAAGTTGAAAATGGTGTATATAAATTAACTTATAAACCAAAAAATAAACGTCCTATTTCAGATTGGCTTGAAGCACAAGGTCGCTTCCGCCATATGGCAAAGGATGCAGAAAAAGTAGAGGAACTCCAACAAGAAGTTGATAGAAGATGGGATTTGCTTCTTGCAATGTGTGGAGAAAAATAAATAGAGAGAGGCTGCCTTGTGGCAGCCTCTTTTTAAGGAAATCTCCAGAGTGAAACTGCTTATCCTGATGAACTTTTGAGATGCTTGAATAGGGGAAAGGGTTTGCATAGGGGGGAGCAGTAGGGTGTGGGATAATGTGGGGAAGATGTGTATAAACTAAAATAAAATTATCAACAAAATGTGTATAAGTAGAGCAAAATCTGTGGATAGGGTAAAAAATGATAATTAGAGATACTAAATGTAGTAAATTGAAAGAAAATATTGACATATTTAGAAGAGCAATGCTATAATAGGTGTGGATAGGGTTGTGGATTAATTGTTCACATCTCTGTGTATAATTCGAACACACTTAAATCAATCCTGACTTTTGGCCACTCTTTTAGTGGCCCTTTTTTTGCCTTTAAACATGTATAAATCTTGTCCTAAATGTATAAACTTAAAAGAAAACATTTTTGGGATTCCTTTTATATGTGGAGGTTAAGGCATGAATTTACTGAATGAAATTAGAGATTATACCGATTATGTAAGACAAAACACTTATATATACAGTTTGCAAAAACAAGGCATAGATCTTTTAAATAAATTTATTACGCAGCAGATAGATGGGCCTACTCCTAAGAGAGGATATATAGAGATGATCGATTACTTTCTAGCAGTTTGGATCCCTAAACATAAGAAGTACTTAACAGTAGAAGAAGCTTTTAATATTGTTTATGCCTCTCAGGATTTACTTACTTTCATCCATAAGAAGTATGATAGAGAAGACAATACGCCACTTATTCTTGAGTACTATGGAGAAGAATACATGCGCTTGTATAGAGTGAATGAAATTGTAAGAAAAATGGTAGGGGACCCTGTTATTAGTATGAAACCTACAATTATTGATTTGCAGGGATATAAGGATTATAAGGAAAAGGTACAGCACAAAGATACTATGGCTATGTATGAGCAGGGGCTTTTTTGTATAGAAGAAATTAATGACGAGGGTTACCTGGTATTAAATAAGTTAAGTAACCATAAATGTTGCAGGGTACTTATGAGAAGAGATTGGATGTATCATTTTAAAGTAAACGATATTCTACAAGTCACTTTAAAAAGAAAGATTTTTTTTGTTTATTGGGAAATAGAGCAGTTCAAAGTTTATTATACAGAAAAGGCAGCTCGTTATCTTTAATACTTTTACTTCACCCTAAGATTGAGTATAATAATGAGAAGAAATAAAATGTAAGCTTTAAAGGTAAGGCAATTGCACAGAGCATATAAAGAAGATACAACAGTTATTGCAATTGCTAATATACATAGTGTGTACTTCTAATAAGAGCTGCTCATTAAATGACTAAGTTTTAAGCGGATGTAACGTATAAATAGACAAGTCTCCTCATATAGATGTCATAGGGAAAATAGAGGGGAGGCTATAATTTTGCAACCAATAAGTGATAGCCAAATGTATGGTTTATTTGAAGAACTTATTATAACTAAGCGTAGGCAGCGTATGATAGAAGAACGGTTATTTCAGGGAATGGCAAGACCTATACATCGGAAATGGATGTATGAACGTGTACAAGATCAGTATAAACATGAGAGAATGATTCAAGAGATAGCTAATATGTATTTAAATGAAGAGATTAAAATAGATGCAATAGAGCATAATACTATACCTAACTATTCTATTGTACAAGAATTAGGCAATAGATTAGAAGGCGTAGCAAGTAATATTCAATTAATGGCACACATTAGTCAGCCTATAGAGGATTTTAAACTTTATAAAATGATTAATAGTATGATGAGTGATGAATACATTTATCAGACTAGACTTGTAAAAATGCTTACTGAAAAGTAAGTCAATCCATACTAAAGAAAGAAGGTATTATAATGAAAGAAAGTTGTATTTTTTGTAAGATTTTAAAAGGAGATATTCCATCTTTTTGTGTATATGAAGATGAGAGCTTTAAAGTTATCTTAGATAGATTTCCAGCAAGTCGTGGACATGTCTTAATCTTGCCAAAGGAACACTACCAAGACCTTTTTGAATTACCAGATGAAATAAGTGCAAAGCTTTACCCATTAGCAAGAAAATTAGCTATAGCTATTAAAGATGCTGTAGGTGCAGATGGCATGAATATTATTCAAAATAATGGAGAGTCTGCAGGGCAGTCTGTATTCCATTTCCATATGCATCTTGTACCAAGATTTAAAGAGGATGGCATTGTTCTTAATAAAACTTCTCACGCAGATACAACATTAGAAGCTTTAGAAGAAGTAGCAGAACTTATCAAAAAGCAGTTAGAAGCTTAGTAGGTTAAGTTATATAGAAAAGTAATATGAAAGAGAAAAAAATTAAATAATGAAAGAATAACGAGCCATGAGTTTTGAATTAAAACTCATGGCTCGTTCATTTTAATTAAGCTACTTTTTCATCAAAGTATTCATGGTACCATACTAGGAACATGAATATAGTCCAGATTTTACGACTGTTATCTTTATGACCGTTTTTGTGTTCATCAAGAAGTTTAATAAGCATATCTTCATTGAAGTGCTTTTTAGCGACTGGACTAGTGAAAGCTTCTTTAACGATATTATAGTATTTATCTTCTTTAAGCCATACGCGGATAGGTACTGGGAAACCAAGTTTTTTCTTGTTTGCAGTAGCTGCTGGCATATTGCGTTTAGCAGCAAGACGCATAGCATATTTTGTATTTTCTTTATTAACGCGGTAGCGAAGTGGAATTTTAGTTGCAAGACGACAGACTTCTTTATCGAGGAATGGTACACGAAGTTCAAGAGAGTGTGCCATACTCATTTTATCTGCTTTAAGAAGAATATCTCCAGCAAGCCACATATGCATATCTAAGTACTGCATCTTTGTTACATCCGATTTATCTTTTACCTTGTCATAGAAAGGTTTAGTAAGCGCAATTGGAGCTTTTGCTGGTGTAGAAACTTTAAGAAGTTTTTTACGTTCATCAACAGAGAACATATAAGCATTTCCAATGAAACGCTCTTCAATTGTTTGAGCACCGCGGATAAGGAAATTTTTACCCTTGAAACCAAATGGTATAGCTTTGGCGAGTTTAGCAAGGAAAGAGCGAAGGCCTTGTGGCAAATTATGATATTTTTCATTATCAACAGGCTCTTTATAGATATTATAACCGCCAAATAACTCATCGGCACCTTCTCCTGAAAGGACAACTTTAACGTGCTCGCTTGCAAGCTGACTTACGAAGTAAAGTGCAACCGCAGCAGGGTCAGCTAGAGGTTCATCCATATGGTATTGAACTTTTGTAAGAGAGGACCAGTATTCCTCTGGTGTAATAACCTTATGGAAGTTCTCAATGCCAATTTCCTTTGAAAGTTCCTTAGCGTAGCTAATTTCGTTGTATTGTTCATTGTCAAACCCTACAGTGAAAGTTTTATCCCCTTTAAAGCAACTTGCTACATAGCTTGAGTCAACCCCACTAGATAAGAAACAACCGACTTCTACATCACTAATCTTGTGTGTTTTGATAGATTCTTTCATAGTTTGGTCGATAAGATCTACATATTCTTCAAGTGAACCTTCAGATTCATTAAATGTAGGTTCCCAATATCTTTTTATATCTAATTGACCATCTTTATAGGTGAAGAAATGCGCAGGTGGCAGTTTGAAAATACCTTTAAAGAAAGTTTCTTGCATAGGTGAGTATTGGAAAGTTAAATAATGTTCAAGTGCTTCTTCATTTAATTCTCTAGGTACATTTGGATGTTCAAGAAGAGATTTAATTTCTGAACCATATACAAAACGTTTGTTATCTTGGTAGTAGTAGAATGGTTTAATACCAAAGAAGTCACGTGCTCCAAATAGAGTTTGTTTCTCACGATCCCAAATAACGAAAGCAAACATACCACGAAGATGTGAAAGTAAGTCTGTACCGTATTCATCATAACCATGAACAAGTACTTCGGAGTCAGTATGTGTTTTAAAAACATAACCTTTTTGGATAAGGTTATCACGAATAGACTGATAGTTATAAATCTCACCATTGAAAGTAAGAACTAAAGTTTTATCTGTATTGTATAAAGGCTGAGAGCCTTCTTCTAAATCGATGATACTTAAGCGTCTAAATCCTAAAGCTGCAGAGTCATCAATAAATTGCCCGTCACTATCTGGGCCACGATGTATAATCTTATCCATCATAGCGGATAGCACCGGTTTTTTATTTTCAAGTTCTGTATCTACAAAGCCACAAAAACCACACATATGTAAGGGCCCCTTTCATAAAATATACATAAAAACTTTATCATATATTGTAGTTAAAAGCAATGAAGTCATTACTAAAGTATTGCCTTAAGAGCGTATTATAAACAGGCTAAATCATAAAATTATATAAAATCTATTTGATAAAGGACATCAGTTGACGGGTTATGGCAAAAAAGAGTATGATAAAAATATGAATTATATAAAAATAGGCGATTATAGGGTGCTTAGGATATAGGAGAAAATATGACTACAATTAATGAAAAAGCATTAGAAATGCATGAAAAATGGCAGGGTAAATTAGAGGTTGTATCAAAAGCAAAAGTTAATAGTAAAGAAGACCTAGCCGTTGCTTATACACCAGGGGTAGCAGAACCTTGTAGAAAAATTAAAGAAAATAGAGAAGATGTTTACAAATATACAATGAAAGGCAATACTGTAGCTGTTATTTCAGATGGTACCGCTGTACTTGGACTTGGAGATATAGGCCCTGAAGCAGCTATGCCTGTTATGGAAGGGAAAGCCGTTCTTTTTAAAGAATTTGCAGGTATTAATGCAGTACCTATTTGTATAGATACAAAGGATACAGAAGAAATTATTAAATTTGTGAAGCAAATTGCACCAACTTTTGGTGGTATCAATCTTGAGGATATTGCAGCACCACGTTGTTTCGAAATTGAAGAGAGATTAAAAAAGGAACTTAATATTCCGGTATTCCATGATGATCAACATGGTACAGCTATCGTTGTACTTGCAGCAGTACTTAATGCCTTAAAGGTGGCTAAGAAACAAGTTGAAAATGTAAAAGTTGTTGTAAATGGGGCTGGCTCAGCGGGGGTTGCTATTACAAAACTGTTATTAAAAGCAGGTTTTAATAATATAATAGTAGTTGATAAGCTAGGTATACTTGCAAAGGGCCAAGAATGGATGAATTGGGCTCAGAGGGAGCTTGCTGAAGAAACGAATAAAGAGTGTCAAATAGGGACATTAAAAGAGGCTTTAGTCGGTGCAGATGTATTTATTGGCGTATCAGCACCAAATATTGTAACCAGTGAAATGGTACAAAGCATGAATAAAAATGCTATCATCTTTGCTATGGCAAATCCAACGCCAGAGATTATGCCGGATGTAGCAAAAGCAGCAGGAGCACTTGTAGTAGGTACAGGAAGATCAGACTTCCCTAACCAAGTTAATAATGTACTAGTATTCCCAGGTATCTTTAAAGGTGCTTTACAAGCAAGAGTATCTCAAATTACAGAAGACATGAAATTAGCAGCAGCTAAGGCAATTGCACAAATGGTGCCAGAGAGTGAATTAAGTGAAGAATATATTTTACCAGCAGCCTTTGCCGAAGGCGTGGCGGACCATGTTGCTGAAGCTGTAAGAAGTGTAGCAAATAAGGAGGCATAGAAATTTGAAGACGATTGTATTAACTGGTGGTGGAACAGCAGGACATGTAACACCTAATATTGCACTTATTCCTTTTCTAAAGAAAGAGGGATGGAGTATACAATATATAGGAAGTAAAACAGGTATAGAAAAAGACCTTATCACAAAAGAGAATATTCCTTATCATGGTATCTCGTCAGGAAAGTTAAGAAGATATGTATCTCTTGAAAATCTAAAAGATCCTTTTAAAGTAGTAAAAGGGCTATTCGATGCGTATAGCCTACTTAGAAAGATTAAGCCCAACCTTGTATTTTCAAAAGGTGGTTATGTAACTGTTCCAGTTGTTTTAGCAGCTAAATTACTAGGTATTCCGGTTATTATTCATGAGTCTGATATTACTCCAGGTCTAGCGAACAAAATTGCATCAAAGGGTGCAAAGGAAATTTGTGTTAACTTTCCAGAAACACTTCAGTATGTAGGAAGCAAGGGTGTTTTAACAGGTACACCTATTAGAGAGGAACTCTTTAAGGGAGATGCTAATAAGGGGAGAAGCTTATGTAAGTTTACAAACCATAAACCTGTACTTCTTATGATGGGTGGTAGCCTTGGTTCAGTGAAAATTAATACATGCCTTAGAGAGGGCCTAGACACTTTAATAGAGGACTTTAATATTGTGCATATATGCGGTAAAGGCAATGTAGATGAAACGCTAAGGAATAAAGAAGGGTACTGTCAGTTTGAATATGCAGGGGAAGAACTTCCACACTTATTTGCTATGACCGACTTAATGCTTTCAAGAGCGGGGGCTAATGCATTAGCTGAAATTACAGCACTTAAAATTCCGAATCTACTTATTCCTCTTTCACAAAATGCAAGTCGTGGAGACCAGATTTTAAATGCTAAATCTATGGAGAAAAGTGGTTATTCACTTGTATTAATAGAAGAGGATTTAACAAAAGATACTTTAATTAAGAAGCTCTATGAGCTTAGAGAGAATAGCAATGTATATAAAAATGCTATGAGAAGTGCTATGGATATAAGTGGTACGGAAAAGGTTATGACACAAATTCGTAAATACAAATAATAAAAGCCTTGTTCAGTGTAATACTGAACAAGGCTTTTATATGTCTTAAATGTATGAATTTACCACTCATGACTCATAATAGAGACGTATAAAAGTAAAAGATGAGGTGAGTTTATGGCGACAAAGTATATATTTGTTACAGGAGGCGTTGTATCAGGTCTCGGTAAAGGCATAACAGCAGCAAGTTTAGGTAGACTTTTAAAAGCGAGGGGACTTAAAGTAACTATTCAGAAATTCGACCCATATATCAATATAGATCCGGGGACTATGAGTCCTTATCAGCATGGTGAAGTTTTTGTAACACGAGATGGTGCTGAAACAGATTTGGATTTAGGACATTATGAAAGATTTATTGATGAGGATTTAAATAAGTATAGTAATGTAACAACAGGAAAAATTTATTGGTCTGTACTTAACAAAGAGCGTAAAGGAGACTACTTAGGTGCAACGGTACAAGTTATTCCTCATATTACAAATATGATTAAGGAATGTGTATATCGAGTAGGTAAAGTAGGTGAGGCAAGAGATGTTGTTATTACCGAAATAGGGGGAACAGTTGGGGATATTGAAAGCTTACCTTTCTTAGAGGCTATTAGGCAAGTAGCAACAGATGTAGGGCATGAAAATGTACTTTATATTCATGTAACCCTTATTCCTTACCTAGATAAGTCAGGTGAAATGAAGACAAAACCAACTCAGCATTCTGTAAAGGAATTACTTTCTATTGGGATACAACCAGATCTTATTGTATGTCGAACAGAACAGGTTATATCTCAAGAAATGAAAAATAAAATTGCTCTTTTTTGTAATGTAAATCCTAAGTGTGTTATTCAAAATTTAGATGCAAAGACTCTTTATGAAGTTCCACTTATGTTTGAAAAAGAGCAGTTAGCACAAATTGTATGTGAGAAGCTAGGCATTGAAGTGAAAGAACTAAATCTTGAAGAATGGGAGCTATTAGTAAAGAAAGAAAAAATTAAAAAACGTAAAGTTAAAATAGCGTTAGTAGGAAAATACGTAGAGCTACATGATGCTTATATTTCTATTGTAGAATCTCTTTATCATGCAGGTATACAGCTTGAAAGTGAAGTAGAGATTGAGTGGATAGATGCAGAAAAGATTAATAATAAGTCTAAGGCAGAACAAATCTTAAAAAAGGTAGATGGTATACTTGTTCCAGGAGGGTTTGGGGATAGAGGTATTGAAGGAAAAATACTTGCCATAGAATATGCACGTACAAAGATGATTCCTTTTCTAGGTATTTGCCTAGGTATGCAATGTGCGGTGATTGAGTACGCAAGACATGTAGTAGGACTTGAAGAGGCTAACAGCTCTGAAATTATGCAACAAACACCTTATCCAGTGATTGACATTATGGCAGACCAGAAAGATATAGAAGATCTTGGAGGAACTATGAGATTAGGGGTTTATCCTTGTGTGCTTAAGAAAGATACATTTAGCTATGAAGCATATAAGGAGTGTCTAATAGAAGAAAGACATAGACATCGTTATGAATTTAATAATAAATATAGAGACTTATTAGTAGATCAAGGATTAAGGATAGCAGGAACCTCTCCAGATGAACATCTAGTAGAAATAGTAGAAGTACCCAATCATCCTTGGTTCGTAGGTGTACAATTCCATCCAGAGTTTTTATCTAGACCTAATAGACCACATCCTTTATTCATGAAATTTTTAGAGAAAGCTGTAGAAAAAAATATGTCATAAAATAGGTGAAAAGGATGAAAACAGTTTACTAATTCGAGTTTTCTGTATATTATAAAGTCAATAAAGAGATAAAAGGTTTTATATAAGTATATTAAAAAGGGGGCTGCTATGAAGTTATCAGTAAAAATCGCTAGTATTTTTGTAGCAATGACTGTAATAACAATTATATTGCACTTGATGTTATCTAATGTAATGGTGGACTATTTGTATCAAGGGGAGGTGACACGCATTACTGGCATT
The DNA here is from genome assembly GCF_046966505.1 of Zhenhengia sp. NCBI lineage: Bacteria > Bacillati > Bacillota > Clostridia > Lachnospirales > Lachnospiraceae > Zhenhengia > Zhenhengia sp. The sequence continues at coordinate 33,818 of NZ_JBKVCH010000012.1, read as the reverse complement.
ACATCAGATATTATGAGTAGGCTGCAAGGGGAAAAAGATAAGCTTATTAGTAGGGCAAAAGACTATAAAGAATTGATACCTCATATTATTAGAATAGATGAGGAGCATGATGTTGACTTTATGCAAGAACTTAGTATATATAAGTGGTTTGAAAATGATGGGATACAGAGCAAGATCATTTTATCTCCAGAATTTAGAGTTTATAAAACATATTATGATAAAGAAGGAAAAGCAATAGAGAAAACTGAAGTAGATACCCTTATTAAAGAGGCTAAAAGACTTATTCATAATACAGATCAAAGTTTTGAAGGCGTTATTTCTACCAATAATCATCCTTATATTGTAGCTATATATCCACTTATAGATGGGGGAGAAAAAGAACATAAGGGATACTTTATGGCCGTAGAGACAATAGACCAAGAGATGATAGAGAATATAGGAGATAATTTGAAAAGACGTGTGGATTTAACAAATAGGTTAGATTCATCTAGAGCTCATAATCTAGAGGAAAGCTATATAGGCTTACCTATTCAGCTTGTTTATGACAAGTCTATTATTGAAAGTTATACACCTGTTGGCACTGCTAATGCAGAGGAAAAGTTTTATATAAGGTTAATAGAACCTTTAGTAGCAAAACAGAGTATGAAGCGGAATATAGAGGCCTTAACAGGTATTTCAATGATAGGATGTATTATTACAAGTTGCATCTTGGGGATTTGGGTAGAAAAGCTTGTAGTAAAACGTATTGTAAAAATAAATAAACAGATTAACACTATTCATAGCTCACAGGATTTATCAAAACGTATAGAAAAAGATGAAGTAAATGATGAAATAGGACTATTGCAAGAAGATATCAATAGAATGTTTGCTTCTTTAGAACAAGCTAATGAACAAATTTTATTAAATGAAAAGAAGTATAGTAGCGTATTAAGCACTATGACAAATGGATTTGCATGTTATAGGGTAAAGAAAGATGAATTAGGACAGTATAAAGATGCTATTTGTGAAGAATGCAATGATGCACTAGGTGATTTGTTAGGAGTTTCTAAAGAAAAATTAATCAATCATACGATTCACGAATTATCTCATCTAGCAGGTATCGATGATGGGCACATACAAGAAATTTTAGGACAAGTATGGCGAACAGACAGAACATATACCTTAAGTCAAGTTGCTCTAAAAGGAGATAAGTGGGTATCTATTACATTATATAGCATACAGCAAGGGTATTTTGCTATTATTATGAATGATATTACAATCTTAAAGCATTACTCAGAAGAGATGAAATATCTTGCCAAATATGATTCTTTAACAAACCTTAAGAATAGACATAGCTTATATGAACATTTAGATTACCTGAAGAAAATGAATGTATCTTTTGTTATTTATTTTATAGACCTTGATAATTTCAAGACTTTAAATGATACAGTAGGCCATATTGAGGGAGACAAGGTACTATGTGCTACTGCAAAGGAACTCATGGAATTGGCTAATGATGATATAACTGTAGGAAGATTAGGTGGAGATGAATTTATTGTTATCAGAGAAGGAGAATTTGCACCTAATGAAATAGCCCAATTTGGACAGGATCTTTTAAATAGAGTTAATAAGAAGTTTGAGTATGCTTCTTATAATTTTGCTATTAAGGCAAGTATAGGGATCAGTATTTATCCATATCAAACGACTGATATTAATACCTTGCTTAAATATGGTGATATTGCTATGTATAAGAGCAAGAAAAAGGGTGGCAATAGTATCCAAGTGTTTACAGATCAGATGTCAGAAGAATTAGAAGTAGAGGCAAGCTTAAAAGATGTGATAGCAAGAGGAGAAATCGTCCCATACTATCAGCCTATTTTTGATATACATAAGAATAAGATTGTAGGTGCAGAAGTTCTTTCAAGGTGGATTAGAAATGGGGAAGTACTGCTTCCAGAGGTATTTATACCAGTTGCTAAGCGAATAGGGTGTATAGTAGAGATTGATTATTTAATGTTAGATAAGGCTTGTGAATTTGGGCAGAAGTGGCATATGAATGGATACACGGATTTTGAAATATATGTGAATATGTCTTATAGGTCACTTAAAAGACCTAATTGTGTAGAGGTTATTAAAGGTATTCTCAATAAATATCATATTAATCCTGAGTTTATTAGGTTAGAGATAACTGAAGATGAAGTGTTAGATTATCCAGAGTATATTGTAAAAGTTCTAAATGAGATTAAAGCATTAGGGATAAAAATATCTTTAGATGATTTTGGTATAGGGTACTCTTCTTTTAATCATATTAAAGTACTTCCATTAGATATATTGAAAATAGATCAGATACTTGTAAGTAGAATAGAAAAAGATGAAAGAAATGTAGCGATTATAGGGACACTTATAGGATTAGCTCATATATTAGGGCTAGAAGTAATATGTGAGGGTGTTGAAGTAAGTCAACACATAGATATATTGAAGGAAATAAAATGTGATAAAATCCAAGGTTATTATATTAGCCAACCGGTAGAAGAAATGTTGTTTTACAAATGTTTTGAGTATTATAGTATAAATTAAGAAGGAAAAATATATAAAAAAGCTAGAGGCTTAGCCTCTAGCTTTTTTATTAAATAATTTTAGTTGTCCAGTCTTCTACATTCCATACATCTGTTACAAAGCTTTCATAAAAGTAAGGTTCATGACATACAAGAACAACTGTACCTTTAAATTCTTTAAGTGCTTTTTCCAGCTCATCTTTAGCATCCACATCTAAGTGATTTGTTGGTTCGTCTAGAACAAGAAGATTAAGTTCCTGAAGAAGAATTTTGCAAAGACGCACTTTAGCATTTTCTCCACCTGATAAAACTTTCATAGGGCTTGTAATATGATCTGTTGTAAGGCCACATTTAGCAAGTTCAGAACGTGCTTCATGGTTTGTAAGAGATGGGTACTCATTCCAAAGTTCATCAAGTGCAGTATTGTTGTTATCACGAGAGTCTTCTTGAGCAAAGTAACCGTACTCAACATTTTCACCAAATTCTACTTCACCACTAATTGGTTTAAGGATACCAAGAAGTGTTTTAAGAAGTGTAGATTTACCAAGACCATTTACACCACAGATAGCAATTTTTTTACCACGTTCAATGTTGAAATTAAGTGGTTTTGTAAGTGGTTCATCATAACCGATTACAAGGTCACGAGCTTCAATAAGGAAACGGCTAGGTGCTTTAGAGAATTTAAAGTTGAAAGTAGGCTTGATTTTTTCTTTTGGTTTTTCAATCATTTCCATTTTATCAAGCTGTTTCATACGGCTTTTTGCCATACCTGTTGTAGCAACACGTGCTTTATTACGTGCAATAAAGTCTTCAAGTTTATCAATTTCTTTTTGTTGACGTTCATAAGCTTTTTCTTGTTGACGTTTTTTGAGTTCATATAAACGTAAAAACTCATCATAGTTACCTACATAACGTGTAAGTTCACAATCCTCTACATGGTAGATGAGGTTACATACATCATTAAGGAATGGAATATCATGTGATACAAGAATAAAGGCATTGTCGTAGTTTTGAAGGTAGCGCTTAAGCCACTCAATATGGTTAACATCAAGGTAGTTAGTAGGCTCATCCAGAATAAGGATAGTAGGGTTCTGAAGAAGAAGTTTAGTAAGAAGAACTTTTGTACGTTGACCACCACTTAGTTCGTCTACTTTTTTATCAAGACCAATTTCCCCAAGGCCAAGGCCACTTGCAACTTCATCAATCTTTGAATCAATAATATAGAAACCACTTGTATCTAAGATGTTTTGGATTTCTGCTGCATCTTCCATAAGTTTAGCCATTTCTTCGTCAGAGCAGTCACTCATTTTTTCATAATGGCCAAGCATCTCTTGTTCAAGTGTGAATAAATTATCAAATGCTAAACGTAAGTTATCACGAATAGTTGTACCAGGAGTAAGTGCAGAATGCTGATCAAGGTAACCAACTGTTACACGGTTTGACCATTCTACAGTACCTTCATCTGGCATAAGCTTACTAGTAATAATATTTAAGAATGTTGATTTTCCTTCACCATTGGCACCAACTAGAGCAACGTGTTCCCCTTTTAATAAACGAAAAGATACATTTTCTAAAATGCTACGGGAACCAAAGCCATGAGTTACATTTTTTACTGTTAAAACACTCATATATTGTCTCCTTTTAATGATTTTTACTTTTCTATGATAATAAAAAAGTCATAAAAAGTAAAATGAATTAATTGGGAAGAGACAACGTGTATAAAAATAAGCAGAAATAACTTATATGCATTATAGTGATAAGTGTATAAACAATAAGGACTACATTAACGCAGATATGGCAAAGTTTAAGATTACCATTGGGAAGCTCTTCAAGTTTAGCAAGAATATAAATAATAAGGAGCGCAGGAATGATAAGCTTAATTATAATGCTTAGGAAGGGGTCATCTACTACACTTACCATGATGCTATTAATCTCTTTGAAAAGGCCTGTCTTAAGGAGCCCAAAGGTAAATACAATATCTACTGTATTAAGAATATAAAGAAGTGTGAGCTTGTCACGTAGTTTATCCATGGATAGATCTTTTAGTAGTTTAATCATAGTATACCTCCTATAAGAGAAGTATTGCCAATAAGGTATAATCTTTAATCCAAAAAAACAATACTTGACAATAGAAATGTTGTTGCATATACTTTGAATATAAAATAATTTGATTAACAAAGTATTAATTCACAAGAGTGGAGGCGAGAGATTTGCAGAATACTGCAAAAGTAGTCAATGAATTGCTAGTAGAACTATTTAATGAAATTTTAACCATTGAAAAAGCTGCACTCCAAGAAAGTCCATTTAAGGACTTATCTATTACAGAGATGCATGTTATTGAGGCCATTGGTATGGGTTCAAGAACTATGACGGATGTTTCAGATCAATTAGGGATTACAGTAGGTACATTAACTACATCTATTAACCGATTAGTAAAGAAAGAATATGTTACAAGACAGCGTTCAGAAGATGATAGAAGATATGTAGAGATTGCCTTAGCACATAAAGGAAAGCTTGCATATAGAGTACATGAGAACTTCCATCAAGTTATGGTCAATAACATGATAGATGGGTTATCTAATGAAGATAATGAGGTACTCATCGCTTCTTTGACAAGGCTTTCTAATTTCTTTAAAGAGAAGTATCACCTTGTAAAAAAATAGAAAGGAGTGATACAGCCATGTATGGAGTAAAACTTTTAGGAGTGGGAAAGGCAGTGCCTAAGTATTGTATGACTAATGAGGATATGTCTAAGGTTGTAGATACGTCAGATGAATGGATTACATCTAGAACAGGCATTAGCCAAAGATATCTTTCAACGGGCGAAAGTACGACTGATCTTGCAGTCACTGCAGCAAAAGAAGCTCTTGAAAGAGCCAATATAAACGCTTCAGATATTGATCTTATTATAGTAGCAACTATTACACCTGATTATGTTATGCCAAGTGTAGCTTGTAGAGTACAGGCAGCTATAGGGGCTGGGCATGCTACAGCTTTTGATATAGCAGCTGCGTGTAGCGGATTTTTATATGGAGCTAAAATTGGAACAGATGCTATTAAGGCAGGTTCAGCAGCTAATGTGCTTGTTATAGGAGCTGAAGTGCTTAGTAAGACTGTAGACTGGACAGATAGAGGAACATGTGTGTTGTTTGGAGATGGAGCGGGTGCTGCAATTTTTTCCAAACATCATAAAAATCACATAATTAATATCTATACTGAGAGTAATGGTGCGGGCGGCCATGTGCTGACCTTACCTGGGACAAGTCTTAAAAATTGTGTAGTTCAAGAAGAACCTCACTCACCTTATATGTACATGGATGGTAGGGCAGTTTATAAGTTTGCAACAACTGTTGTACCAACAAGTATAGAGAAAGTATTAGAAGGTACCTCATATGCATTAGAAGATATCCGCTATTTTATTTTACATCAAGCGAATTCTAGAATTATGGATAGTGTAGCTAAAAAATTAGGTGTACCATCTGACAAGTTCTTTAAGAATTTAAATCAATATGGTAATACTTCATCTGCAAGTATTCCAATGGCACTTTATGATGCGGTACAGCAGCTAAATTCAGGAGATGCCATTGTGCTTAGTGGATTTGGTGGTGGACTTACATGGGGCAGTATGCTCCTTACATGGGATTAGTTCCTATTAGGCCTTAGGGCTTTAAGGATATATAAATTATTAAACATTAAACTTTAGGAGGATTTGAAAATGGTATTAGAAAAATTACAAGAAATCGTAGCAGACAAATTAGGAGTAGACGTTTCAGAAGTAGTTGAAACAGCACGTTTCAAAGAAGATTTAGAAGCAGATTCATTAGACTTATTTGAAGTTGTTATGGCTCTTGAAGATGAATTTGGTGTATCTATTTCAAACGAAGATGTTGAAGGTATTAAAACAGTAGGTGATGCTGTTAACTACATCACAGAAAGACAATAATGAGTTGTTAAGCAGATTAAATAAGGAGATTGAAGTATGAACAAGATATGCGATATGTTAAACATTCAATATCCTATTTTCCAAGGTGCCATGGCATGGATCGCTGACCATGCCATAGCAGCTGCTGTATCAGAGGCAGGGGGATTAGGGATTATTGCAGCAGGTAATGCACCCGCTGACTGGCTTAGAGCAGAGATTAGAGCTTTAAAAGAGATTACGAGTAAACCATTTGGAGTAAATATTATGCTCCTTAGCCCACATGCTGAAGATGTTGCTAAAGTTGTAGTAGAAGAAGGTGTAACAATCGTTACTACAGGTGCAGGCGATCCTGGTAAATACATGAATATGTGGAAAGAAGCAGGTATTAAAGTTATTCCAGTTGTGCCATCAGTAGCCCTTGCGAGAAGGATGGAAAAACAAGGTGCAGATGCAGTTGTAGTTGAAGGCTGTGAAGCAGGTGGGCATATTGGTGAACTTACAACTATGGTACTTACACCACAAGTTGTAGATGCAGTAAATATTCCAGTTATTGCAGCAGGCGGTATTGCAGATCATAGAGGGTTTGCAGCAGCTATGATGCTTGGAGCAGATGCTGTTCAAATTGGAACAAGATTTTTAGTAGCTAAAGAATGTACAGTACATGAAAACTACAAACAACGTGTACTTAAAGCAAGTGATATTGATACTGTAGTAACAGGAAGAAGTACAGGACATCCAGTAAGAGCACTTAGAAACAAGCTTTCAAGAGAGTTTGCTAAACGTGAAAAAGAAGGTGCAAGTGTAGAAGAACTTGAAGCATTAGGTGCAGGTGGATTAAGACTTGCTGTAGTTGAAGGTGACGTGATTAACGGAACTGTTATGTCAGGTCAAATTGCTGGTATGATTAAACAAGAACAAACAGCCAAAGAAATGATTGAAGAAATCATGACAGAAGGAAACAGAGTATTAGCGCAGATAGGTTAATAGAAAAAATACTTTGAATTTAAAACTTTGAAAATCAAACTAGAGGTAGGGTGGTAAAAATGAAAATCGCATTCTTATTTTCAGGTCAAGGTGTGCAGTACGCAGGTATGGGTAAAAATTTATACGAACATTATACAGAGAGCAAAGAAGCTTTCGACTGTGCTTCAGACATATTAGATTGGGATATTAAAGAAGTATGTTTTGAAGACAAAAACGCACTTATTAATCAAACACGTTATACGCAAGCTGCACTTTTTACCACAAGTATTGCTGCCTTTAATGCTGCAAAGGCACAAGGTATTGTGCCTTCAGCGGTACTAGGATTTAGCTTAGGAGAATACAGCGCTTTAGTAGCAAGCGGAGCGTTGAACTTTGAACAAGCACTTAAACTTGTAGATAAGAGAGCTTTTTATATGGATGAATGTGCCAAAGAAAGAGATGGAGGTATGGCAGCTGTTATTGGACTTCAAAAAGAAATGATTGATGAAGTATGTCAATGTATTCAAAATGAAGGATTGGAACTAGTAGTAGCAAATGATAACTGCCCAGGTCAAGTAGTTATCTCAGGTGAAAAGACAGCAATTGAAAAGGCTACCCCACTTTTAAAAGAAAAAGGTGCAAGGCGCATCATGCCGCTTAATGTAAGTGGAGCGTTCCATAGTCCACTTATGGAGGAAGCAGCAAAGAACTTAAAAGAAGAACTTATACACTTTAACTTTAATGAAGTTACAACACCTATTATCAGTAATGTTACAGCTTCTTATATGAATAAAGATGAAGTGATTGAAAATATTCCACTTCAAATCGTAAAAGGTGTACGTTTTAGAGAAAGTATTGAAAAACTTATTGAAGAAGGGTTTGATACTTTTATTGAGATTGGTGTTAAGAAAACACTTTGTAATTTTGTAAGCAAAATTTCATCAGATGTTAAAGTGCTTAATATAGAAGATGAAGCATCATTACAAAATGTATTGGAATTTTTAGGAGGCAAGCAATGTTAAAAGATAAAGTAGCAGTTATTACAGGTAGTAGTAGCGGGATTGGTAAAGAAATTGCACATACATTTGCAAAGAATGGTGCCAAAGTTGTAATAAACTATCCATTTGAAAGATCAGCTGCTGAGGCAGAAGCTGTAGTAGAAGAAATCAAATCAAATGGTGGTGAGGCGATAGCTGTTATGGCAGACGTTTCAAACTTTGAACAAGCAAAAGAGCTTATGAAAATAGCAGTAGATACATTTGGGGCGTTAGATATTCTTGTAAACAATGCAGGGATTACAAGAGATATGCTTCTTCTAAGAATGACAGAAGAGGAATTTGATAACGTTATCAATATCAACTTAAAAGGTGTATTTAACTGTATGAAACATGCAACACGCATCATGATGAAAAAAGGCGGAAGCATTATCAATATGTCTTCCGTAGTAGGACTTCATGGTAACATTGGGCAATGTAATTACTCAGCATCTAAAGCAGGTGTAGTAGGTATGACAAAATCAGCGGCAAAAGAATTTGCGTCTAAAAGCCTACGTGTAAATGCTATTGCGCCAGGATTCATTGTATCTAATATGACAGATAAACTTCCAGAAACAATTAAAGAAAATACACTTAAAGGTATACCACTTAATCGCTTTGGAAATGTCCAAGAAGTAGCAAATGTAGCATTATTCTTAGCAAGTGATTTGTCAAGTTATATAACAGGTGAAGTCATCAAAGTTGATGGCGGCATGGCTATGTAATTTTAATGAGGAGGAAAACCATGCAAAATAGAGTTGTTATTACAGGTATTGGAGTTGTATCACCGCTAGGTAACACAAAAGAGGAGTTTTGGAACAACCTTAAAGAAGGTGTATGCGGCATTAATCGTATTAGCAAATTTGAATTAACAGAAGGTTATGATGTTACACTTGCAGCTGAGGTAAAAGACTTTGATGCAAGTAAATATATAGAAAAAAGAGAAGTACGTAGATTAGATCTTTTCTCTCAATATGCTATTTATGCAGCAAAAGAAGCTCTGCAAGATGCAGGCATTGATATGGCAGAAGAAGATGCTACAAAAGTAGGCGTTATCGTAGGTTCAGGTATTGGTGGCCTTGGCACTATTGAATCAGGAATGAAGACACTTTTGGAAAGAGGACCAAAACGTGTTTCTCCGTTATTTATTCCTATGGTTATTTCTAATATGGGAGCTGGTAATGTAGCTATTTATACAGGAGCAAAAGGTATTTGCACAAGTATGGTGACAGCATGTGCTACAGGTACCCATTGTATTGGGGAAGCATACCGTGCGCTTCAAAAAGGGACCAATAATGTCATTTTAGCAGGGGGTGCTGAAGCATCTATTACACCTATGGGTATCGCATCCTTCCAATCACTTACTGCATTATCTAAGTCAGAGGATCCGAAACGTGCCTCTGTCCCATTTGATAAAGAAAGAAATGGGTTTGTTATGGGGGAAGGAGCAGGAATCGTTGTAATGGAAACATTAGAGCATGCTTTAAATAGAGGTGCAAATATTTTAGCTGAAGTAGTAGGTTATGGTGCTACAGGCGATGCTTATCACATTACTTCGCCAGATCCAGAAGGTGAGGGTGCTGCAAGAGCTATGGCAGAGGCTATTAATGAAGCGGGTATTACACCAGATGCTGTAGGTTACATCAATGCACATGGAACAAGTACAGAGTATAATGATAAATTTGAAACACTAGCTATTAAAAAAGTGTTTGGTGAGGATACAAAAGTAGCAATAAGTTCTACAAAATCTATGACAGGACACCTTTTAGGTGCTGCTGGTGCGGTAGAAGTCATTGCCATTGCTAAAGCGTTAGAGGAAGGCTTTATTCCGCCAACTATTGGATATGAAGTACCAGATGAAGAGTGTGACCTTGATTATGTACCCAATATAGGGAGGGTAGCAGAACTTGAATATGCACTCAGCAACTCACTCGGATTTGGAGGTCATAACGGAACAATTCTTCTTAAAAAGTGGAAAGGGGAAGTATAATGGATATTAAACTTGTTAAAGAGCTTATGAATGAATTTAAAGACTCAGATCTTACAAAAGTTAAGCTTAAAAACGATGAGTTTGAAATTGAAATTGAACGTACGGCACAAGTAGTGCCTATGGCAACACCAAGTGTAGCACCAACCACGCAGCAAGTAGCAACCACGCAGATTAATATTGAGACTCCAGCAGAGGTTAAGTCCGAAGATAGTTATGAAGTAAAAGCGCCTATGGTAGGGACCTTCTATTCTTCAAGTGCACCTGATAAGCCTGAGTTTGTAACAGTAGGCTCTAAGGTGAAAAAAGGAGATACTATCTGTATTATTGAAGCCATGAAACTTATGAATGAAGTAGAAGCAGATAGAGATGGTGAGATTGTAGAAATTTTAGTAGAAAATGAAGAGATGGTTGAGTTTGACCAACCACTATTTATCATTAGATAAGGAGAGGTGACATGTTAAACACACAACAAATTATGGAAATCATCCCTCATAGATATCCATTTTTATTAGTAGATAAAGCTGAAATTCATGAAGATGGTAAGGGGGCTACCGGGTATAAGAATGTAACGATGAATGAACCATTTTTCCAGGGGCATTTTCCAGGTCTTCCTGTAATGCCAGGTGTTCTTATTATAGAAGCGCTTGCGCAGGTGGGTGCGATTGCTATTCTTTCACAAGAAGAATTTAAAGGAAAAGTAGCTTTCTTTGGTGGTATTAAAGAGGCACGTTTTAAAGAGAAAGTTGTTCCAGGTGATACTTTAAAGCTGGAGTGTAAACTTGTTAAACAAAGAGGACCTATTGGAATTGGAGAAGCAGTAGCAACTGTAGATGGAAAAGTAGTAGCAAAAGCAGAATTAACATTTGCTATAGGCTAGGAGGTATCATGGTGATAAGCAAAGTATTAGTTGCTAACAGAGGTGAGATTGCTGTACGTATTATTAGAGCATGTCGTGAGATGAATATTGAGACAGTAGCCATTTACTCAACAGCAGATAAAGATTCACTTCATGTGAAGTTAGCAGATGAAGCTGTATGTATCGGTAAACCTTTGCCAAGAGATAGTTACTTAAATATAGAGAGCATTATTACAGCGGCAGTTTTAACTGGGGCAGATGCTATCCATCCTGGTTTTGGATTCTTATCGGAGAATGCTAAATTTGCCCGTATAAGTCGTGAATGCAATATTAAGTTCATTGGACCAACACCAGAAATGATTGAACTTATGGGAGATAAAGCACGTGCACGTCAAATGATGATTGAAGCAGATGTGCCTGTTGTACCTGGTTCGGAGGGCACTATAGATACTGCCCAAGATGCAAGAGTCCTTGCTAAATGTATTGGTTATCCTGTTATTTTAAAAGCAGTAGCAGGTGGCGGTGGACGTGGTATGCGTATTGTATGGAATGAATCCGAAATTGAAATGGCTTTTAATACAGCAAGGAATGAGGCACTTTCAGCTTTTGGTGATGGAAGTATGTATTTAGAAAAATATATTGTAGAACCAAGACATATTGAGTTTCAGATTTTAGGTGATGCTTATGGTAATGTTGTACATCTAGGCGAAAGAGACTGCTCACTTCAAAGAAGACATCAGAAGGTCATTGAGGAAGCACCATCACCTTGCATATCACCAGCACTTCGTAAGAAGATGGGTGAAGCAGCCATAAGAGCAGCAAAAGCTGTAAAATATGAAAATGCAGGTACAATAGAGTTTATTTTAGATAAAGATAGAAACTTCTTCTTTATTGAGATGAACACACGTATTCAGGTAGAACATCCTGTTACAGAAATGATTACAGGTATAGATTTAATACGTGAACAAATTAGAATTGCATCAGGGGAACGCTTACAGTTTACTAATAAAGATATCCAGATTAAAGGTCATGCTATTGAATGTCGTATTAATGCAGAGAATCCTAAACTTAACTTTAGACCTTGTGCAGGTAAAATTGTAGAGCTTCATTTACCAGGCGGTAGAGGTGTACGTGTAGATACAGCTATTTATCCAGGATATAGTGTACCACCGACGTATGATTCTATGCTGGCAAAGATTATTGCTTATGGAGATACACGCGAGGAAGCACTTAGCATTATGAGGCGTGCGCTTGCTGAAGCTGTTATAGAAGGCATTGATACCAATATTGATTTCCAATATGATCTTATTCATACAGATGCATTCAATGAAGGATACTTTGACACATCTTTTATAGAAAAGAATTTAGATTCAATTTTAGGAGAGGAGTAGTCGTATGTTAAGTGCATTAATAGGTAGACAAAAAAAATATGCTCAGACTAAAACTACTCAGTCTAAACCTGAAGTTCCAAAAGGAATGTATACAAAATGCCCACACTGTAAGAAGAATATTTATGTCATAGACTTAATTGCTAATATTGGTGTGTGCACTTACTGTAATGGACATCTTCCTATTTCTCCAAGTGCTAGAATCAGTAAACTTATCGATTTAGATAGCTTTGAGGAATTTGATAAAGAAATGAAAAGTGCCAATCCGCTTGAATTTGAGGGTTATGAAGATAAGATAGAAACTACGATGAAAAAGGTTGAGCAAAATGAAGCAGTTATAACAGGTAAGGGGAGAATAGGTGGTATTGAAACGGTCCTTGCTGTTATGGATAGTAGGTTCATTATGGGAAGTATGGGATCAGTAGTAGGAGAGAAGATTACGCGCGCTATTGAGTATGCTACAGCGCATGAACTCCCTATTATTATCTTTTCTGCTTCTGGTGGTGCGAGGATGCAGGAGGGGATTATCTCCCTTATGCAGATGGCTAAAACAAGTGCTGCACTTGCAAGACATGATGAAAAAGGTTTACTTTATATCAGTGTCCTAACGAATCCTACAACAGGTGGGGTTACAGCAAGTTTTGCTATGTTAGGTGACATTATTATTGCAGAACCTAATGCACTCATTGGTTTTGCTGGCCCACGTGTAATCGAGCAGACTATTCGTCAGAAGCTTCCTCAAGGATTTCAACGTTCAGAGTTTTTACTTGAACATGGTATGATTGATTGTATTGTAGAACGTAAAGATATGAGAGATAGCCTCTATAAACTCCTTAAATTCCATGCAAAGGAGGGACAAGATGGAGAATACTAAAAAACTAGAACATCTTAGACGTATGATTGATGAATTGGCTTCTTTAGAAGAAAACTTGGAGATTAATCAAGAAATTAAACGTCTTCAGTCTATTGCAGCAAAATTGGAAAGAGAGATTGCTGAAAATTATTCAGCGTGGGATAAAGTACAAATTGCACGTATGATAGATCGTCCTAGAGGATCTTTCTATATTCAGGAAATGGTCACAGATTTCATAGAGCTTCATGGTGATCGTAACTTTAAAGATGACAAAGCGATTATTGGTGGTATTGGAAAAATTGGTAATCATGTAGTCACCATTATTGCTCAGAATAAAGGAAAGTCAGCAAAAGAAAATGTAGAGCGTAACTTTGGTATGCCTCATCCAGAAGGGTATCGTAAGGCACTACGCCTTATGCAACAGGCACAGAAGTTTGGGAGGCCGATAGTATGTCTCATTGACACACCAGGTGCTTACTGTGGTCTTGGAGCAGAGGAACGTGGACAAGGAGAGGCTATTGCACGTAACCTTATGGAGATGGCTAGATTGAAAACACCTATTATTGCAGGAATTATAGGTGAAGGTGGTAGTGGTGGTGCTTTAGCACTTGGTGTAGCTGATAAAGTATTTATGCAGGAGAATACTACTTATTCTATTCTTTCACCAGAAGGTTTTGCGAGTATTTTATGGAAAGATAGTGCAAAGGCAAAAGAGGCTGCAGAAATTATGAGGATTACAGCTTCGGATCTTCTTGAAAATCATATTATTGATGATATTGTAACTGAACCTTTAGGAGGTGCACATAAAGATCCATTTAGTGCAGCTCAGTTACTTAAGACGTATATCATAGAAAAGCTAGATGAGTTAGGTGCTATGAGTACAGATGTATTAGTCGATAAACGCTATGAGCGCTTTAGAAAATATGGAAGTTTTTACGAAAATTAAAATAAGAGCATCCTAATAGCTTTTGGCTATTAGGATGCTTTTGTTTTGGGCATACTTAAAGTAATTATCAAAGGTAGGGTGAGATGAAAATGAAAGAAAAGTATTTTGAAGGATGGTACTTTAAGTGTGCTACAGCAGATCAAACACTTGCGGTAATTGTGGGAAGTACACAAGGGATAGAACCCGTAGCTTTTATACAAGTATTAAGCTCTAAAGATTTAAAGAGTTATTATGTTTCATACGATATAGAATCTTATTTTTACCGCATGGAGCCTTTTCATATTCAAATAGAAGAGAATATCTTTACATCAACCTATATGAAATTGCATATTAAAGAAGAAAATTTAATTTTAGAGGGGAAGATAGAATTTAAATCTCTTACCCCACTGCCACGCAAGTTATGGAAAAGAGGTTTGATGGGGCCATTTGCTTATTTACCTTTTATGGAATGCTATCATGATATAGTCTCTATGCAGCATACGTTGCAAGGAGAAATACATTTAAATCATACGCTATATGATTTTAATGGAGGCAAGGGGTATATAGAAAGAGATTGGGGAACGAGTTTTCCAAGTAGTTATATATGGATACAATGCAACCATTTTAGACGAGAGGACTTATCTTTTATGTTGGCTATAGCCAAGATACCTTTTTTAGGAATGTCTTTTACAGGTGTACTGTGTACATTAAGTATAAAAGGAAAAACAAGGATATTTACCACTTATACAGGGGCATCCATACAGTTTTTTAAAGATGAACCAGAGTCCCTTCTTATAACAATTAGACAAGGTAAAGAACTTATACATGTAAAGGTGGATAAAAAGGAAGGAAGTGTCTTGAAGGCGCCTAATAAGGGAGCAATGTTAAGGGAAATAGATGAAGCACTTGGAAGTACTATGGAGCTTAATATCTTTTATGATCACCAACTTAGAGTCTGTGAAAAAGGCATAAATGTAGGATTTGAGAGAGTAGGTAAACTAGAAGAACTTTAATCATAAAACAAGTTAAGGAGGGCATATGAATAAAGGTAGAGACGCGCTTAGAATTTAGCTTTGTAAGAATTGGAGGGGGGAATTATGATGAGTCTTAAAAAACAGCTTATAAAGAACTATATTAAGATGCAACTTTTGAGTAATATGCCAGGAGAATTACACATAAGAATGGCAAATTTATCTAATCTTAGTAAGGATTACGTTGAATTTGCACCATACGTTTATGATGCTATTAAACTTTTAAATGGCATAAATGATATTCAAGTGAATTTTACAACAGGGGAAGTTGTTATTCTGTATTCACAAGTATTACGGCCGGAGCAAATTATTAGATGGATTAATATCATCATAGATACAGCTATTGATTATATGGATTTCATTGCAGCTAAGTGGGAATCAGATAGGCAGCAGGTTATTCAGACACTTAATCAGACTTTAATAAACAAATTACAAAAAGTTTATTAGAAAGCAATAGGTTATTATAGAAGAGGGATCCTGTCTATAATGACCTATTTGTACTTTATGGAATAATACTTTTTGTAGTATAATAATCTTAAGCTATTGGAAGGAGTAATGCACATGAAGACAATAGGTATTATAGGTGCAATGGAAGAGGAAATCATTGCTCTTCGTAGAAGAATAGAGCTTCGAGAAATCCATCAAATTGCAGGAATGGATTTTTATGAGGCTACAATGAAGGATGCACAAGTTATTGTGGTAAGATGTGAAAATGGTAAAGTAAATGCGGCCATATGTACACAAATTCTAATCGATAGATTTAAAGCTAACTATATAATGAATATAGGTGTAGCAGGAGGGCTTCATCCAGACGTTAATATTGGTGATGTTATTATTGCCAGTGATATAGATATGCCTGCAGATACAAACTGCGAAGTGGAAAATGTATTTTGGGAAACAGACAAGCGTCTTATAGGATGTGCAAAAGAAGTAGCAGATAAAGTTCTTAAAGAACATCAAGTATGGATAGGGCACATTGAAAGCCAGGATGAATTTGCAGCAAGTGTAAAAATAAAGGAAGAACCTTATTCAACTTTTACTGCGTTTTATGCTGAAATGGAAGGGGCAGCAATTGCCCATACATGCTATATGAACAAGATCCCATTTGTTATGCTACGTACTATTTCAGATAGAGCTGATAATGGTATAGAAATGAACTTTGATGACTTTGTGAACTTAGCGGCACGCCAGGTAAGTAAAATGATTGAAGGGATTGTAGAGTATATATAAATATTGACCTGAGCTAAACTTTAAAGAAACTTGTACTAATGTAAAAAAATGGTATAATGGAACTAAAGAGAGGCAAATGGGGGGTATATATGATAGGGATACTATTTGGTATAAATACCATATTAGCGTTAGCAGTAGCATTTGCGACCACTATGTTACAAAATCACTTTAGCAAGATTGAAAAGAGTATAGAAATCTATCACAATCCAAAGGCTTATAAAACAGGAAGTGAAATTGCTTTTATACGAGATTTAACCGAAAAGTATCAGAAAGCTTATGAAGTAGGAGAAAGTGATCACATAGATATAGAAGCAATGATTCAGGCGGCTTTCTATGAGAAGAAAGTAGGGAAATTCCCTTATTATGTGGTACAAAATATAGCTATAAAAAGTAAGCTTATTATGTGGATAGTCTTATGTATCCAAATTGTATTAGAAATTCTTAGTACAAAGCCAGGTTATTCTATCTCTAATTTTATCTTTATTGTAGTGAGTACAGTATTATGTATCATGATTACCTTGTTAGGTATTTTTAAAGGTATTCATGAGCAAAGAGAACAACTCTTTATTAAATTACAAGATTATGTTAGAAATACGTATCCTACAGAGATTAAATGGATAGAAAAACAGAAAGATGTAAAAGTCTTACTAGATAAGATTGAAAAATTAGAGACTGAGCTTCAGGAGTACCAGCAGGCTAAAGTAGTAAGTAGTAATGAAAAGCATATTAGAGAAGAAGACATTAAGATGCTTTTGAGTCAAATAGATATAAAATTATAGCACCCTATGAGTAATAGGGTGCTTTTTTGTATGAAAAAACATTATCTCCATAAAATAAATCAGAGAGAGGAATAAAAAGGAGGTAAATGAATGGCTGAATATAAAATAGATTTACCTAAGACCAATGAATATGGGTTCTACGAGATGAGACTTGAGAGTATTGGCGGCTTGGGAGCAAATTTAAGCGGTAAGATTTTAGGAGAAGTAGGTGCTTTGGCATTAGGACTTAACAGTTCAAGTTTTGCAAGCTATGGATCAGAAAAGAAGGGGACACCTCTTAAATCTTTTATCAGGTGGTGTAAGGAAGATCAAGCTATTGGTGTTATTACACCTGTAGAAAAACCATATATATTAGGTATTTTCCATGAGGCATTAGCAGGAAAAGTAGCTGTAACCGCAGGAGTAGATGAAGAATGTGCAGTTGTTATGAATACAGATAAAAGTCCTGATGAAATAAGAGAAATGC
The DNA here is from genome assembly GCF_046966505.1 of Zhenhengia sp. Classification (NCBI taxonomy): domain Bacteria; kingdom Bacillati; phylum Bacillota; class Clostridia; order Lachnospirales; family Lachnospiraceae; genus Zhenhengia; species Zhenhengia sp. The sequence continues at coordinate 15,847 of NZ_JBKVCH010000012.1, read as the reverse complement.
TCAAGCTCTATGGTGGAAGCGTATATTGCGTTGATGCACTTAAAATTGCTATGGAAGAAAAGACACGTATTAATATGGTTATATTAGGTACCATTGCGAAGGCATCGGGCTTTATTCCTCTTAAGGCAGTAGAAGCGGTAGTAAAAGATACGATAGGTCGTAAATATCCTAATGCACTTGAAGGGAACTTAAGAGGGATTCGTCGGGGCTATGAAGAGGTTACTTCAAAGCAATTTAAAAATGATGACAGATACCCTTATGTACCTTATAAAGATGTTCAATATGACTGGGGTTATGAAAATGCACCTATAGGTGGCATTAATCCACTTTTCGCAAGTATGGCTAATAATGATATGACAGCTAGTAGAGAAGGGAAAGTCCCTGTATTTCATGTAGAAAAGTGTATTAATTGTGGATTATGTGATATTACCTGTCCTGAAATGGCACTTGTTTTTGCAGAAGGAGAATATAAAGGGAAGCAGCAGATGGTTAATACAGGCGTTAATTATCACTATTGTAAGGGTTGCCTAAGATGTGTAGAAATCTGCCCAACAGATGCGCTTACAGAAGCCCTAGAAAGAGATGTAGATGTATGGTCTATGCATGAACCATATAGGGATTTCATTCAGACAAAAGTAGAGTTTGAAGATATGGGATCTAATTCTATCGTAGATGCTGAATCAGGTGTTACAAACAATACGATTACAATAGAACAGGAGGAATGAATATGGTAGAACAAACAGTCGTTTATGACAGTGGAAATGAACTTGCAGCTTATGCAGCAAAACAAATTAACTATCATATGATGGGTTATTTTCCTATTACTCCATCTACACAAATTGCAGAGCATCTTGATTTACTTAAATCAGCGGGACTTCATGATGTAAAGCTAATCCCTGGTGATGGTGAACATGGTGCAGCAGGTATTTGCTATGGTGGGACTGTAGCAGGTGGAAGAGTCTTTAATGCGACTTCAGCCAATGGACTTTTATATGCATTAGAGCAATTCCCAGTCCAATCAGGGACACGTATGCCTATGGTACTTAATCTTGCGTGTCGTACAGTATCTGGGCCTTTATCTATAAAGGGTGACCATAGTGACATTATGTACACACTTAATACTGGGTGGATTACATTATATGCACAGACACCACAAGCTGTTTATGATATGAATATTATTGGACTTAAAGTAGCAGAGAAAGCTTTGCTACCTATTATTATAGGCTTTGATGGATTCTTTACGAGCCATCAAAAACGTCGTACCTATGTGATTACTCATGATGAAGATGTACAGGGCTTTGTAGGAGAATATCATCCTCCATATAGTGCGCTTGATGTAGAGCATCCAGCTACTTTTGGTTCTTATATGAATGAGCCCGATTTAATCAACAACAAATATCAACTTCATCTCGCTATGGAAGAATCAAGGAATATTATTGATGATGTTTTTAAAGAGTTTGGTGATCTTACAGGACGTTACTATACTGCTGTTGAAAGTTATAAGATGGAAGATGCAGAAGCTGCACTTTTTATATTAGGTTCTTCTTATGGTACAGCTAAAGTAGCGGTAGATGAATTAAGGGAAGAAGGCAAGAAGGTAGGCGTCTTTACTATTAATGCTATAAGACCTTGGCCTAAAGAAGGTATTTATGATGCAGTAAAAAATATAAAGGCCCTTATGATTGCAGATAGGCAAGATAGCTATGGTGCAGGTGGCGGTAACATGTCACTCGAAGTGAAAGCGACTTTGCAAGACTACAAAATGGCTATAGATACAGCAAGTCGTGTATATGGGTTATCAGGAAAAGATTTTTATGTTAGTGATGCAAAAGTATTATTAGAAGAAGCTTATGCTATGAGTCAAAATAAACAAATTACTAAGTTTGATTATTTTGGTCAATATCCAGGTAAAGAGGGGTATAACCCTCACCAATATTTCAAACCACTTACTTTAGAAGAACAGTCACCAGGTATTACAGCAGTAACGGAAAATGAAGAGACAGGGAAGATAACTGTAAAAGGTGGTATCCCTATTCAATCTACTAAGATGCCAAAACGTATTGTAGGTGGACATGGGGCTTGTCCAGGATGTGGGATTTTTACTAACCTTAATATTCTGCTTAAAGGTATTGAAGGATATGTTGTGCTGTTATTCCAAACAGGCTGTGGTATGGTTACAAGCACTTGTTATCCAAAGACAGCGTTTAGAACAACTTATGTGCATAATCTTTTCCAAAATGGGGCGCCTACTTTATCTGGTATTGTAGAAATGTATCATGAGAAGCAAAGACGTGGTGAAATACCACAAGATGAAAAAATTACATTTATCATGGTTACAGGTGACGGTGGTTTAGACATTGGTATGGGACCAGCTATCGGTGCAGCGCTACGTAATCATGGTATGATTATTTTTGAATATGATAATGCAGGGTATATGAATACAGGTTATCAGTTATCTTATCAAACACCGAAAGGTGCTAAAACATCTACTTCACATGTAGGCCCTGCCCAAAAGGGAAAAGAAACATTTACAAAAGATTCACCACAGATTTTTGCTGCAACTAATATTCCTTATATTGCAACAGTAGCAGAGACTAATCCTACGGATTTTATGAAAAAAGCAGCTAAGGCACAGTATTATGCAAATCATCATGGTATGGCATTTATGAAAGCTGTATCTGTATGTCCACTGAACTGGGGACATCAGCCACGTGAAGCTCTTAAAATTATGGAAGCAGCAGTTAATAGCTGTTATCATCCACTTTATGAAGTAGAAGAGGGAATTACAGCCCTTAGTTATAATCCAGAAAAGCATAATAAGAAAGTGCCAATTAGTGAATTTTATAAACTCATGGCAAGGACAAAGCATATTGCTATGAGTCCACAATATGCAGAAATTCTAGAAGCTACGCAGACAGAAATAGACCGTAGATGGGAAAGAATTAAAGCAAAGGCGGAACATCCACTACTTTAAAGTAAAGGGATGCTGTAAAAGTGCAGCATCCTTTTTATGAAAGATAAGAAGTTGTGGGAGATATAATTAAAAAAAGTAAGAAAGTATGATAGAATAAAAAGTGCATAAAACCTAATTTACACTTATTGGAAAGATGTAGAAGGTGGTTTATAATAGAAAAGTAAATAAGGCGGGCAATACATCAGGGGTAGCGACATGAGCCTTAAAATGAGGAGGATAAATATGAGTAAAATCACTTTAGATTATTCTAAAACAGGATTACAAGCACATGAATTAGATTGTTTAGAAAAACAAGTTAGCCTAGCACATGAAATGCTTCATGAAAAAACAGGAGCAGGTAATGATTTTTTAGGCTGGATTGACCTACCTGTTGACTATGACCATGAAGAGTTTGATAGAATAAAAAAAGCAGCAGAAAAAATTAAAGCAGATTCAGATGTACTTATTGTAATTGGTATCGGGGGTTCTTACCTAGGTGCAAGGGCTTGTATCGAAGCATTAACTCATACTTTCTATAACAGTTTATCAAAAGAGCAGAGAAAATTACCTCAAGTATTTTTCGTAGGAAATAACATTTCAGGTACATACCTTAGAAACTTACTTGATGTATGCGAAGGCAAAGAAGTAAGTGTAAATGTTATTTCTAAATCAGGTACAACAACAGAACCAGCTATTGCTTTTAGAGTGTTCAAAAAATACATGGAAGATAAATATGGTAAAGAAGAAGCTAAAAAACGTATTTTTGCAACAACAGATGCAAATCGTGGGGCACTTCTAACACTTGCTAAAGAAGAAGGATATGAAACATTTGTTATTCCAGATGATGTAGGTGGTAGATTCTCAGTGCTTACAGCAGTAGGTCTTCTTCCAATTGCGGTAGCAGGTATTGATATTGAAGAAATGATGCAAGGTGCAGCAGAAGGTAGAAGTGAATATAGTAATGCAGATGTTAAAGAAAATGCATGTTATCAATATGCAGCAGTAAGAAATGCACTTCTTAGAAAAGGAAAAAATGTAGAAATTCTTGTAAACTATGAACCATGCTTACAATATTTCGGTGAATGGTGGAAACAACTTTATGCTGAAAGTGAAGGAAAAGATAATAAAGGTATTTTCCCATCATCATTAAACTTCTCAACAGACCTTCACTCATTAGGCCAATACGTTCAAGATGGACAAAGAATGTTATTTGAAACAGTTCTCAATGTGCAATCACCAAAACTTGATGTTGCACTTGAAGAAGAACCAGTTGACCTTGATGGACTTAACTATTTAGCGGGTCAAACAATGGACTTTGTTAACAAAAAAGCTTTTGAAGGCACACTGATTGCACATGTGGACGGCGGTGTACCAAACTTAGTACTGAACATTCCAGAACTTAATGCCTTCACAATGGGTAAACTTATTTACTTCTTTGAAAAAGCATGTGGAATCAGTGGATACTTATTAGGTGTAAATCCATTTGACCAACCGGGTGTAGAAGAGTATAAGAAAAACATGTTTGCACTTCTTGGCAAAAAAGGTTATGAAGAACTTAGAGAAACACTGATTAAACGTATTAATAGCTAATAAAATAATTTATATAGGGGGATGTGGCAAAATTTGCAACATCCTCTTTTTTTGCTATACTGTCATTAGAAATGGAAAGAACTAGTGAAAGAGGGTGAACAAATGGATGGTCAAACAAGGCGTATAGAAATGATTAAAATGCTTCAAGAGGCTACTAAACCTATGAGTGGGGCAAAGCTAGGTAATGCTTTTGGAATTAGTAGACAAGTTGTCGTACAAGATATTGCACTTCTAAGAGCAGAAGGGTATGACTTACTTGCAACAGCTAGGGGCTATATCCTTAATCAAGAGGCTGGCAATATGGTAAGCCGAGTAATACTTGTTAAGCATACAGCTGAACAAATGGAAGATGAACTGAATACGGTGGTAGATAATGGTGGCAGAGTACGTAATGTAATAGTAAGTCATAGTGTATATGGAGACCTAACAGGCGATTTAATGCTAAAAACAAGAAGGGATGTAAAGGCCTTTGCCGAGAAGGTAGGACATAATGAAGCGGCTCTTCTTTCAGTACTAACAGCAGGCGTGCATATGCATACTATAGAAGCACCTACAGAAGAAGAGTTAGATATTATTGAAGAGGAACTAAGACAAAAAGGCTATTTAGCATAGTGTTTGACAACTGTCTTGACACATGATATGATTGCCTCATTACATAAGTAATGGGGGATTCATATGCAAAAGTTTATAGATCGATATTTAATAAAAGGCCTAGGTGGTATGGCATCAGGTCTTTTCTGTACACTTATTATAGGACTGATTATTAAGCAAGTAGGGTTATTCTTTCCGGGAACTGCCATAGGGAATGCACTTCTTGGGATTGCAAGTTTAGCAACAGTACTTACAGGTGTAGGAATTGCTATTGGTACAGCACATCAACTAGGTGCATCTAAGCTTGTACTTTATGCAAGTGCTATTAATGGTTTAATTGGAGCTTATGCAACAGGATTCATTAATAATACATTAATCCAAGAAGGCAGTGTCATTTTAAGTGGACCTGGAGATCCTGTTGGCGCTTTCTTAGCTACTGTTATTGGCCTTGAGATTGGTATGCTTGTAGCAGGTAAAACAAAGTTGGATATATTAGTGACACCTGCTGTAACGATTGTAGTAGGGTGTATGACGGCCGTGGCTTTAGGACCGCCTATTTCAAACTTTATGACAGGGCTTGGTCAGGTTATTAGTGCAGCAACAGAACTTCAACCATTTTTAATGGGTATTATTATTTCAGTTCTTATGGGGATGTTCTTAACATTACCTATTAGTTCAGCGGCTATTGCACTTATGTTAGGGCTTTCAGGCCTTGCAGGAGGTGCAGCAACAGCAGGGTGCTGCGCACAAATGATTGGATTTGCAGTTATAAGTTATAGGGAGAATAAAGTGGGGGGACTACTTGCGCAAGGATTAGGAACTTCTATGTTGCAAGTGCCTAATATTGTACGTAATCCACTTATCTGGATACCGCCTACACTTGCAAGTGCTATTACAGGGCCTATTGCAACAGTAATATTTAAAATGGAAAATATAGCTGCAGGAGCTGGAATGGGGACAGCAGGTCTAGTAGGTCCTATTTTTACATGGCAGACTATGAGTGAGACGTACTCACCTTTGTATACAGGCCTAGCTATTATACTTGTCCTCTTTGTATTACCTGGAGTGTTAAGTTTTATTTTTGCTGAAATTATGCGTAAAAAAGGTTTAATCAAGTTTGGTGATTTAAAATTAGAACTCTAAAATATTCTTACTCTCTTTATTTTTTTATGTTAAGATAAGAGAAAGAATAGAATGATGGAGGAGAACAGAATGTTCGCAGAAATCAAATTAGAACTTAATTATGGTAAAAAAATTTATATATTTGAAGTTTTATCTATTTTAGCATTTGTACTTTTCTTAGTGTTAGGTGCAAAGATACCTATTTTTACAACAACACCACTTGGTAATATCATTATGTTCGGTTGGATGATTATTAATGCAGTTGTGCTAGTTGTTTATGAAATGAATGATTTTACAAAACTTTTAGTAGAACGTAAAAAGCCTTCAAAAAATGTAGTAAGAAATTTGCTGATAAAAGTATTCTTTTTTGTAACCATTTTTATGATTAATATCTTTCCTATTACAGTAATTATGATGCTTACAGGAATGAAGTTAGGAATTGATGTGAGTGTACCATTTCTTTCTTTAATGGTAGGATTCTTTATTATTGTTTTAGCTAGGAAAGGTATTCCTTCAATTAAAATGCTGACCTTTTTAGGAACTTTATGGTTTATAACTACTTTTTCGGTGTTATATTTAGTATATCCATTACTTTATATGGGGATTTTAAGCCTATTAAAGCAAGAAATGGTAGCATCTACTTTCTCAAGTATTTTGGTATTTGGGGCAGGAATCTTCCTGTTCTATCAACTTATTAAAAAGCTTAAGAACATTTTAGAGCCTAATAAAAAATAGACTAAAGGCATACAAGTTATTTTAACTTGTATGCCTTTAGTCATTTCTCTGATTTTTGTAACTATAGTACTTCCAGATAGAATGTCTAAGTCCGGCAGAAATAATATCTGCCATCTTCATGACTAGAGAGAGTCTAGTATTTTGAAGAACAACCATGTTCATGAAACTACTAAAATTTACAATACCAGTAATGTGAAGATGACCAATAGGTTCTAGTTCTTTTTGTACCCCTGCACCAGGTTTAATAGATCCTTCACCAATAGCAATAGAGCCTACGTTTTCCATGGCACCTAGGCAGGCATCAATGGCAATAACGAGGGCATTTGGATGATGGTCATTAAGTGTTTTAGTCATGTTTTCCAGATTTTTTGCATGGACAGGGTTCTCTAAGTTGCCATAAACATGTACGTGGTCAAAATCTAGGTCGGTAAGTTTATAACCAATGAGAGGCCCCAGGCTATCACCAGTTGCACGGTCCGTTCCAATACACACAATGACTAATTCATGATGATGGAGAGGCAGTAGAGAAGCTAAATGAGAATCTAATAACTCACAAAATGAGATAAAGTGTTTTGGGTCATCGACACTGATGTAGGTAGGCCGAAGTTTTTTTTGAGCCGGAGCATTCACAACATATCACCACTTTCATAGTAATATAGTTTACCAGTTTATTTCATATTTATTTATGGAAAAAATTAGTATGTCTTCTTCTGTAAAAAAAGAGGGATAAAAAAATAGAGTACCTCGACAGGAAAGGTTAAATTATTTAGATAATGTATAGTATGCTTGGGAAGTAAATATGGATAAAAATGGAAGGAGTATACTATGGGAACAATAATTTATGATCCACACAAGAAGAATAAGGACAAACAAACTGTACAAGAAAACAAGGCTAGCGTTATTTCTGTAGAAGAAGCAAGAGATAGATCAAATGAAGGAAGTGAAAAATCGGAAGAAAGATACAACATGCTTATTGAGAATATTGACTCAGTAAGGCCAATGGGGGACACAGATTGTGACTATGTTATTTATCTAGAAGACTACGTTTATACTTATATTTATCAATATGCAAATACAGACTTATCTTGTGAGCACTCAGCGGCTATTATAGGAGAATATTATCCAGAGAGCAGAGAGATGATTATCTGTGGCATTATGCCTATTGACAAGGACAAGCTTTCTACAGTAGATGAATGGATTAATGAAGAAGCTGTAGAGGCTTTGCAAGAAGAAAAAGAAAGTTATTTCCAAGGTGCAAAAATACTTGGATGGTTACATATGCAGCCAGGGTATGGCACTATGCTTACAATGAAAGAAGTGAAAGCACATAGAGAGATTTTTGATAGAGAGGGGACACTACTTTTATTAGTAGACCCTATTAATAAAATAGAAACCTTCTATGTATATGAAGATGACACTTTGAAAGAACAAAGTGGTTATTACATGTACTATGATAAGAATCCTTGTATGCAACAGTATATGTTAGACAGACCTTTTATTTCTGTAGAAAAAGAAGAGACGGAAGATGATGTGGTTAACCAATTTAGAGAGATTGGAAAGATTAGAAAGAAAGAATACGAACACAAGAAAAAGATGAATTTAACTGTAGTAGCTGCAAGTATTGCACTTTTAGCTTTATCCGCAGTTATCCTTAAAATGAATGATCAAAATGCAAAAATTAATGGACTTCAAGCAGAACTTGCTCAAATGTCATCTAAAGAAGCAGCTACTGGGCAAGATGTATCAACATCAGGTGAAGATGCTAATGCGCAGTTTGTATTTAATCCAGAAGGAGCTATAGATGCTGCTACACCAGATGTAACAATTATAGATCGCACAGGTGAAGAAGCTAATGCTCCAAAAGAAGAAGTAACAGCAGATAAAGTGGTCGAAGAAGTAGTAGAAGAAGTAGCACAAGAAAAGCCGGCTGAAGAAATACCTGTTACAAATGAAGAGAAGATAGATATAGCAGAAGAAGTAGCTAATACTAATGGAGAGGGGGAGCAAGCTGTAGAAGCTGCAACTCAAGAAGAAGATTATATTACTTATGTTGTTCAAGAAGGGGATAGTCTAAGAAAAATTAGTTTTGACCATTATCAAACAGAGTTGAGAACAAAGGAAATCATTGCTCTTAATGAAATCGAAAATGGTGATGATATCTACGTAGGTCAAAAATTAAAATTACCAGCAGAATAATCTGCTGGTAATTTATTTGAAAATTTATTATAATAAAAATAATCTAATCGAGGAGGGGGTTATAAGGTGGAAAATAAACCATTAAAATGTCTTTTTGTAGCGTCAGAGGTAGCACCTTATGCAAAAACAGGAGGATTAGCGGATGTGGCAGGTGCACTGCCAAAACAATTAAAAGAAAATGGTTTAGATGTTCGTGTTGTTATGCCGTATTATCATCAAATAGAAAATAAATTTTTTGACCATGCCAGTCACTTTTTAACAAGTTTTAATGTGAGACTTAACTGGAGAAATCAAGATGCAGGTATATATTATGATGATACCATTATTCCAACTTACTTTATTAAAAATGATGCTTATTTTTATAGAGATGAATTTTATGGCCATCATGATGATTATGAGCGTTTTGCATTCTTTAGTAAAACTGTATTAGACTTACTTAAACATATTGATTTTCAACCAGATATTATTCACTGTAATGACTGGCAGACAGGGCCGATTCCACTATTACTTAGTGAAAAATATAAATATGACCCTTTTTATAAGGATATAAAAACTGTATTTACTATTCATAATATGAAGTATCAAGGTATTTTTGGTAAAGAACAAGTATTGGATGTATTAGAACTTTCAGAGCACTATGCTACATCTGAAACATTAGAGTTCCATGGTGGTTTAAGTTATATGAAAGCGGGCCTTTTATATTGTGATCAAATTAATACAGTAAGCCCAACCTATGCAGAAGAAATTAAGACATGGGAATATGGCTGTGGCCTTAATCAATTATTAGAGAAGAAACTTTATGGAAAACTTTGTGGTATTTTAAATGGTATTGACTATGATAAGTATAATCCACAGACAGACCCTCATATTTATAAACATTATGACATAGAACATTTAGAAGACCGTAAAGTAAATAAACATGCTTTCCAAGAAGAGTATGGACTTGAAGTAAAAGATTGTATGATGATAGGTATTATTTCTAGAATAACAGATCAAAAGGGGTTTGATTTATTAAAGCAGACATTAGAAGGTAGCTGGATGATGGATAAAATTATGAACATGGATGTTCAATTTGTATTATTAGGCACAGGAGATGAAGACTATGAGAATATGTTTAAACATTTCTCTTACAAGTATGGCAAGCGTGCAGGCATATTTTTAACCTTTAATGAATCACTTGCGCAAAAAATTTATGCAGCTTCTGATGTGTTCTTAATGCCATCTGCTTTTGAGCCTTGTGGATTAGGACAGCTTATGGCTATGCGCTATGGAAGTGTACCTATTGTAAGACAAACAGGGGGACTTAAAGATACCGTCATTCATTATAATGAAGAGACAAAGGAAGGAACAGGTTTTGAATTTGTAGATTACTCTGGGTATTGGCTTTATAGAAAAATTCAAGAAGCTTATACTTTATATATGGAGAAGCCGGAAGATTTTAAACAGGTACAATTAAATGCTATGAATACATGCTTTTCATGGAATCACTCTGCTAAAGTTTATGAAGAAATGTATAGAAAACTTATAGAATCTTGATTAAGATTCACTCTTATATCTAAATAAAGAAAGAAACTTTGAAATATGATACGAATAGTGTATGATAGGGATAAGAAAAATGAGGATATAGGAGGAATGAAAGTGAAGAAGGATAAAAAGCTTCTTCCTGCAGGCAAGAAGGCAACGTGGGTACTGATTGGTATGTTGCTTATTTGTATGATAGGAATTGCTGTTATATACATAAGTTACCCAAGTGCAGAGATAGTTAAATATCAGCTAGGAGAAGTCATTTTCAAGCATTCAGAAGAAGAAAATGAATACATAGCAACGGGTGGAAATCAGATTATCAGACTTACTCAAGATGGTGTTACAGCTTACGATCTAAAAGGAAATGAGGTATGGAATAATGCTTTAACCATAGACAAGCCTATTGTAAAGCATAAAGGCACCTATTTTGCATTGATGAATAAAAATGATCAGAAACTAGCTATTTTTAATGATAAAGGTAAAAAGGGAGAGATTACGACAAGTAATCCTATTATATATTTTTCTATTAATGGCAATGGGGATGTTGCTCTAATAGAAAAAACAAAAGATGGACATATTACAGCAGCTTATAATAGTAAAGGTGAAAGGCTAGGAGATGCAGTAGAAGGTGTAACTTATATTAAAGATGCAGGTTTTCCAGTGAGTGCAGAAGTTACACCGGATAAGCAGTTACTACTAGTTAATTATATTGATATTTATAATCCTGTTATTACTTCAGTCCTAAATGGTCTTATAATTAATAAGACAGGAGAAGAGAAGGTTTTTAATGTGAAGTATGGCATTGAAGAGAAGGATAACATTATTTATGAAATAGAATTCCTAAATAACTCTACATGGGCAGCTATAGGTGACCATAGAATTACATTCTATAACCTTCAAGGGGAGAAGATTAAAGAAATCTCTAACCTTTACTTAAAATATACACCTTACATAGATGGAGAACTTAAAGGGGCAGGGTACTTACCTGTTCTAAGTACAAAAAAAGGAGCAAGTAAAGGTTCAGGAGATTGCTTAACTCTCTTTAATGAAGTAGGAGAAGTAGTCTACGAAGAAGAATTTGAAGAAACAGTGACCTATTTTAATGCAACAGATAAAGGTGTTATTATTGGGCAAGATAATAAATTTACAGGGTATACAAAAAAAGGAGAAGTTAAATTTACCTTTGAGGCTACCCAAGATGTGGATAAAGTGCTCTATGTAGGTAATAAGCTTATAGCAGTGACCAAAGATGAGGTAAGGCTACTTAGCGGTATGTCTGAAGGAGGAAGTATAAAGTGATAGATATTATTATTTTACTAATTATTTTAGGGACGGCTTGCCTAGCAGCGAGAGCAGGCTTTATAAAAACAGTTTATGGACTCCTATCATCACTTATTGCGCTTGTATTAGCTTTCTTTATTTATCCTGTTATTGAGGCTATCCTTAAATTGACACCTATATATGATGGTATTAGATCGTGGATGATGGATAGACTACCTGAAATCGGTAGTATAGGATTACAAGGGCAGGCTGCTATTATACAAGAATCATTAGGTTGGATGCCTGATTTTATTACAGATAAGATTGTGAGGAATAACAATCCTGAAATTTATCAATTGTTAGGTGTAAACTCTCTTATAGAGTATATGGCAACTTTTGTAGCTGATCTATGTATTATGGGTATAGCAGTCGTTATATGTTTTATCTTTGTGAGAGTAGGATTAGCAATAGGAGTAGGGGTACTAGACTTAGTAGCCAAATTACCTATTTTAAAAACAGCTAATAAATGGGCTGGTTTTATAGTAGGTCTTATTAAAGGGGTCTTAATTGTATGGCTCATTTGTTTAATAGTTCCTTTTATGATGATGATTCCAGGACTTGATGCTCTAAATACTTTAATAGAAGAATCTGTACTTATGCAGTTGTTTTACAATCATAATATAATCTTGCAAGTGATAACCAACTTGAAAGCATAGAAAAGGAGTGCCGTATAGGGGCACTTCTTTTTTTATGCATTTAGAAAGAAAATTATTGACCAAAAGGGAGAATTTTGACAAATAAAAAAGAATAAACAAGCACTTTCACCTGTTTAGGCTAATATTATGAAATAGATACAGATTATACTAGGGAGGGAATGGTGTGGCTAGTATTATAGAGCTTAAAAATATCTATAAGAACTTTTATACAGATGAAGGTGAAATACTCGTCTTAAAAGATGTCAACTTAGCTTTGGAACGGGGGAAAATTTTAGGTATATTAGGACCATCAGGTAGTGGTAAGTCTACTATCCTTAATATATTAACAAAATTACTTCAACCAACCAGTGGAGAGGTACAAATAGAAGGGGAAATTGGATACATGTTTCAAAAAGACCACTTGCTTGAGTGGAGGACTATTATGGATAACATTACAATTGGTCTTGAAATTCAGCATAAGGTTACAACTAAAGCACTAGAGCGTATAGAACATTTACTTAAGATATATGGTATATGGGAGTTTAGAAACAGATATCCGAAAGAGCTTTCTGGAGGTATGAGACAACGTGTAGCTTTAATCAGAACTCTTGCTACAGATCCAGATGTTTTATTGCTAGATGAACCTTTTTCAGCCTTAGACTATCAGACTAGACTAATGGTAAGTGATGATATTTATAAAATTATTAGGCAGGAGAATAAAGATGCTATTTTAGTGACGCATGATATCTCAGAAGCTATATCTATGTGTGATCAAATTGCTGTTTTGTCCGCAAGGCCAGCTACAATTAAATGTGTTCATGATATACAGCTTACAATAGAGCAAGAAAGAACACCCTTAATTTCAAGAAAAGCACCAGAGTTCAAAGATTATTTTGATATGTTATGGAGGGAGTTGGGTGTCCATGAAGCATAATAAGACAATAGATAACTTAAGCGTAGGTTATCAGGATTATTTAAAGAACAAACATAAGAAAAGAAAAAAAATTGTATTTTGGCAACTGGCTACAGTTGTTTTATTTATTCTATTGTGGGAAGTACTTGCAAGACTTGATGTGATTAATACGTTCTTACTTAGTAGTCCATCTGCTATTGTAAAACTTTTTGTAGACTATTTAAAGGATGGTAGTATCTTTACACACATAGCTGTTTCTGTATGGGAAACCGTATTAGGGTTTGCTATAGGTACTGTGCTAGGAATTATTATAGCTATTATATTATGGTGGTCACCTACATTGTCCAAAATATGTGACCCTTTCTTAGTCGTACTCAATGCATTACCTAAAACAGCTTTAGCACCTATTATTATTGTATGGGCAGGTGCGGGCATAAGAGGTATAGTTGTTATTGCAATTACCATTTCTATAGTAAGTACTATACTTGCGGCATATAACTATTTCATTAATATAGAAGAAGAAAAAATTCAAATGCTTAGAAGTTTTGGTGCAACCAAATGGCAAGTGCTAACTAAGCTGATCTTACCAGCCAATATAGGTAACATTATTAATATTATTAAGATTAATATTGGTTTATCTTGGGTAGGGGTTATTGTTGGAGAATTTCTAGTTTCGCGTAATGGTATAGGTTATCTTATTGTATATGGTGGTCAAGTCTTTAGATTAGATCTTGTTATGATGGGTGTAGTGGTACTTGCTTTCTGTGCTTGGCTTATGTATGAAGCACTTAACCTTGTAGAGAAATTATATCGTTCGAAAAGGTAACACTGGTCAAGCTAAGTGATTATGCTATATTAGAGAATGTAAATTTATTCCATTTTTAATATGAGGTGAATGGATAATGAAGAAGTTAAAATCTCTAATAAGTATAGCACTTGTTGCAGTAATGAGCCTTTTAGGAGCAGGGTGTAGCAGCAAAGATAGTGGTTTAGATAAGATTAAATTGGCAGAAGTAACACATTCTGTATTTTATGCTCCTCAATATGTGGCAATTGAACAAGGATTTTTTAAAGATGAAGGTATAGAAGTAGAACTTCTAGGTGCACAAGGAGCCGATAAGACTATGGCAGCACTTTTATCAGGAGAAGTACAAATAGGACTTATGGGACCAGAGGCTTCTATATATGTATATAATCAAGGAAGTAAAGACTACTCTATCTGTTTTGCCCAACTTACTAAAAGAGACGGGAGCTTTATAGTAGGTAGAGAGCCAAATGATAATTTCACATTTGATGACCTTAAAGGAAAAGAAATTCTTGGTGGCAGAAAAGGTGGAGTGCCTGAGATGACACTAGAGTACGGTATTAAAAATAGTGGACTTGTAATTGGAGAAGATACAACTAATGGAGAAGTTAATGTAAGAACAGACATTCAATTTGGTGTAATGGCTGGAGCATTTACTGGCGGAGAAGGGGATTATGTTACTTTATTCGAGCCTTTAGCAACATCGATTGAAAAAGAAGGTTCAGGATATATTATGACATCTGTAGGACAGGAAACAGGAGAAATTCCTTTTACAGCTTATAGTGCACTAGGTTCTTATATAGAACAGAATACAGATTTAATTCAGCGTTTTACAAATGCAGTTTATAAAGGACAGCAGTTTGTACAAACACATCCAGCAGAAGAAATTGCTAAAATTATTTCACCACACTTTACGGAACTATCTTTAGAAGATTTGACAACAGTTGTAGCAAGGTATAAAGAAATTGATGCATGGTGCCAAGATCCTGTTCTTAAAGAGGAGAGCTTAACAAGACTAATGGATGTTATGGAATTAGCAGGAGAGCTTAATGAAAGAGCACCATATAATGAAATTGTAACAACTAAATATGCTGAAAAAGCTATGAAGTAATAAAACAAAGGTATAATAAAAGAAAATAAGATCCAGAAAGCAAGCTTATTCATTAAAATAAGCTTGCTTTTAACTATTCATGTATAGGCTATACCCCCTTGAAATAGAAGGTGTTAAAAGGCAAAGTAAAATGAAGAAACAAAAAAACAAGAAAAAAATTATAAAACTAGTTGACAATGGTTAAGCTGTATGATAACATAGTCAATGTCGCTGAGGGGCGCAGGCCACGAAGCGCAAGATGAACATTGAAAATAAAATAGTAACCATTAAACCAGTCGATTCATAAAGTCACATTATGTGACAAGTCAGTACTACTTAACAGTACAAAATGTCAAGAGACAAACTTTTTTAT